>DASXXB010000043.1:0-5124 GCA_036503355.1 Kribbella sp.
AAGCAGGCGTTCAGCTGACATGTACTTCACCGACCGCGGGATCGAGGAGCTCGAGAAGCGGCGTGGCGAGGAGGACGTCACGCTGGCGTGGGTCGCCGAGCGGCTGCGCGAGTTCGTCGACCTGAACCCGGAGTTCGAGACCCCCGTCGAACGCTTCGCCACCTGGCTCGCCAGGTTGGACGACGAGGACGAGTAAATTGAGCGAATGCCCTTCGCCTCGCAGCCCGTACGACGGGTCGCCGCGGCGGAGGGCGTTCGCATTTCCGGGCACTGGCCGCACACGATCCCGGCCGTCCACCAACTCCTGACCGACGGCCTGGACCTCGATCCCGGCGTCACCTTCCTCGTCGGCGAGAACGGTGCCGGGAAGTCCACCCTGGTCGAGGCGATCGCGGTCGCCTTCGGCCTGTCACCGGAGGGCGGATCGACCGGCGCCCGGCTGACCACTCGCGCAACCGAGTCCTCACTCGCGAACGACCTGCAACTGACCCGCGGAGTCGGCGGCAAGCGCGCCGGGTTCTTCCTGCGCGCGGAAACGATGCACGGCTTCTACACGTACCTGGAACACAATCCGAGCAGCTACCGCGACGACCCTGTCTTCCACGAGCTCAGCCACGGCGAGAGCTTCCTGACCCTCATCAACGACCGCTTTACCCGGCAGGGCTTCTACTGCCTCGACGAGCCCGAGTCCGCGCTGTCGTTCTCCAGCAGCCTGGCCGTCGTCGGCGTACTGCACCGCCTGGCCGAATCCGGCTCGCAGGTCCTCTGCGCGACCCACTCCCCCGTCATCTCGGCCCTCCCCGGCGCATCCATCCTCGAGGTGGGCGACTGGGGAATCCGCCGTACGACGTGGGACGACCTACGCCTCGTACAGAACTGGAAGACCTACCTGGAGTCCCCCGAACGCTACCTGCGCCACATCATCCAGCCCACCTGACCTGCGCGACGGCGTCGGCGATCAAGGCGGCGGTTTGCTGGGGTGCCTCGTCCGGGAGGAAGAAGACCGTGCCGGGGAGCGTCACCACGGTCACGCCGGGAGACGTCTCCAGGGTGTCGCGCTCGGCGGCGGTGAGGCTGCCGTCACCCTTCTCGGCGTGCACCACCCAGACCGGACAGCCGGACGCAGCCAGTTCGGCGGCATAGTCCCGGTCGGCGGCGATGTAGTCGAGGTACGGGCCGAGCAGCCGCAGCGCATCGGCGGCCCTGTTCTGCTTGAGGTCCTCGATCAGCTCCCGTTTGTGCGGGCCCGGTGTCTTGGCAGACCTGGCCATCAGCGGAAGCAGCTTGAACAGGCCGGCCAGCGGCCAACTGCCCACCTTCTGCGACGCCGACACGAGGGCGCGGAAGAAGCCGGCTTCGTCTTCCGTCGTCAGGCTGATGCCCAAGAGAACGACCGGGCCATGGAAATGACCGCCCAGCACCATCTCCACGGCAACCGTGGCGCCGTGGGAGAAGCCGACGACCACGTCGCACCGGTGCAGCTTGGCCAACTCGCCGGCTCGGCGCGCCAAGCCCTGAACGGTCACGTCGCCCACGAGCGGGGCACCAGCCATCCCGGGCAGGGTCGTCGCCACCAGGCGGACCCCGGCCAATGCCGGCTCAGCCATCACCAGGTCGAACGAACGGGCCGCGTTGGCTCCGCCGGGCAACAGCAGGACCGCGTGCTCGGCATCGTCAGGGCCTGCGATCAACAACTCCCAGGCTTCCCTCATCGCCACCTCCCCCTGCCCTGAAAGTAGGACGAGGCCGAGCTCCGCGAAACCCCACGGCACCTTACGGACCGGTAACCCGTACTGGTCAGTCGGTATGGGGTGGTCTGGTACGGCGGGGTGGGTCGGGGGCCAGTGAGCCGTCGGGGGCGATGTGCTCGAAGATCTGGTCGACGAGGTTGAGGACGTGGGGGTCGTCGACGGTGTAGATGTGCCGGCGGCCTTCGCGGCGGGCGGTGATGATGCCGGCCAGCCGGAGTTTGCCGAGATGCTGGCTCGCGGTGGCGATACTCACGCCGACCCGCTCCGCCAGGGTGCCGACGTCGTACTCGCCTTGCGCGGCCAGCGACACCAGGTGCAGGCGGACCGGAGCGGAGAGCATGGCGAAGGTGCCCGCGGCGGATTCGAGCTGCGCCTTCGTCGGATCAGGGTTGATCATCGCGCTGTCATTGTGACTGCTGGACCGGTCTCCGGGCGCCCCGGCGTGCCGGGGTGATGACGGTCTCATACTTTCGCAATTGCGAAAGTATCGAAACGGTGGCAGGCTGGAAGCATGCTCCGAGCCCTCCGCCCCGTGCTGGTGCTGTTCCTGGTGGCGGTCCCCGCGGTCGCTCTCCGGCTCACCGGCACCCATCCGCCGGCGATGGCGTCGATGGCGATCTTCGGCCTCGCCGTGGTCGCCGCGTCGTTCGTGCTGGCCTGGGCGGCCGAGGCGGCGGAGATGGACATCTCCGGCGGGCTGGCGATCGCGCTGCTCGCGGTCATCGCGGTCCTCCCGGAGTACGCGGTGGACCTGTACTTCGCGCACACCGCCGGCTCGAACCCGGACTACGTGCAGTACGCCGCCGCGAACATGACCGGTTCGAACCGGTTGCTGCTCGGCCTCGGCTGGTCGAGCGTCGTCCTGATCAGCCTGTACGTCGCCTCGCGGCGCAGCGGGCGCCCCGTGAAGGCCCTGGTTCTCGACTCCGGGTACCGCCGCGAGCTCGGCTTCCTGGCGGTCGCCGGTGTGGTCGCCTTCGTGATCCCGCTGACCGGGCAGATCCACCTGCTGCTCGGGATCCTGCTGCTCGCGTTCTTCGCCTTCTACCTGTACCGGGCGGCCACCTCGGAGCACGACGACGAGCCGGACCTGATCGGGCCGGCCGCGACGATCGGCGCACTGCCGCGGCTGCAGCGCCGGATCACCGTGACCGCGATGTTCCTGGTGTCGGCCGGAGTGATCCTGGCGGCCGCGGAGCCGTTCGCGGACTCGCTGGTCGCGGGCGGCCGGGCCTTGGGCATCGACCAGTTCCTGCTGGTGCAGTGGCTGGCGCCGCTGGCGTCCGAGGCGCCGGAGTTCATCGTGGCGATCCTGTTCGCCTGGCGGGGCAAGGGCGCGGCGGCGCTGGGCCTGCTGATCTCCGCCAAGGTGAACCAGTGGACCCTGCTGATCGGGAGCCTGCCGATCGCGTACGGGATCGGCGGCGGCGGAAGTGCGCTGCACCTCGACGGACGGCAGGTCGAGGAGTTCCTGCTCACCGCGACGCAGACACTGCTGGGCATCGCGATCCTGCTGAACCTGCGGTTCCCGCGCTGGGCGGCGTGGACGTTGCTGGGGCTGTTCGCGGTTCAGTTCGCGGTCCCGGGGCAGACCGGGCGGTACGTGATCAGCGTGATCTACCTGCTGCTGGCCGTCGGCGCGGCGATCCACAACCGCAAGCAGCTGGTGCGGACGCTGACCGCCCCGTTCCGCCGTACCGAAGAACTCGCCGACGCAGACCGCGCCGACGAGCTCGTCAAGGTCTAGCTGGCCTGCTGTTCCTCGATCGAGGGGCGGGTACGGCGTTCTTGCGGGCCGGGGCGGCCGCGGCGGCGGCCGGAGAGGAACTTCTCGCCCGCGGCGGTGCCGGTGAACTTGGTCCGGCGGGCCCATTCGCGGCACTGATCGATCACCGGGCACGACGTCAGGCAGATCGCCTGCGCCTTGCGCTGCTCCCACGGACCGGCCGTCTCGTCGTACGACGGGGCGTGGCCGACACACGCCGCCTTCGCCATCCAGTTGTCGGCCGGGTCAACGATCACCGTCAAAGTAGGCCTCATGTGCTCCCCTGCTCCTCATCGATCGGGCGGATCGGTAGGAACAGCGTGCGCCCTGCGCGTTGCCTCGCTGCGACGCGAATGTTTCAGCCGTGAAACGTCGCGCCCAAGAGGTGTCACATGAGTGCCGGTGGCACTAACGACGAACCATTCGAATCTCTTGGAGGCCGAAGTACGGGTCGTACTTCGAGGTGCCGTCAGGAATGAACCCGTGCCGCCGGTAGAACGCGCGGGCCCGGTCGTTGCCTTCGAAGACCCACAGGAACGCCGGCTGCTTGCCGACGGCAACGTCCAGCAGCCGGCCGCCGAGCCCGGTCTTCCAGAACGCCTGCCGGGTGTAGATCGCCTCGAGCTCGAACGGCACCGGCGAGTCGTCGTCACGTCCGTCCCCGGTGCCGATGAAGCCGGCGACGCGATCCTGTGGCGCCGCGGCCGGGTCCGGGTTCAGCGCGATCCACCGCGGCCGGCCGGCGGCGAGGTTCGTCCGCCAGCGTTCGGTACGGCGGTCGATGTCCGACGTACGCTCTGCCAACAGCTTCGCCGGCACCAGACCGGCGTACGCCTCCCGCCAGCACAACAAGTGACACCACGCGGCCGCCTCGGCGTCCTCCACCGTGGCGGGCCTGATCTCGGGCTGCATTCAGACAGTAAAAACGATCTTGCCGAAGACGTCGCCTGCATTCAGCTTCTCGAAGCCGGTGCGCGCCTCGGCGAGCGGCAGGACCGAGTCGATGTGAGGCGAGATGCCGGCGTTCGCCATGAACTGGACCAGCTGCGCGAGCTCGGTCCGGGTGCCCATCGTGGAGCCCTGCACGCGCAGTTGCAGGAAGAAGATCCGGTTCAGTTCGGCGGACTTCGGCGCCTGACCGCTGGTCGCGCCGGACAGCACCAGCGTGCCGCCCTGCTTCAGCGACTTCAGCGAGTGCGACCAGGTCGCCTGCCCGACGGTCTCCATCACCGCGTCGACCCGCTCCGGCAGTCGCGCCCCGGACTCGAACGCGTCGTGCGCCCCGATCTCGAGCGCCTTGGCCCGCTTGCCCTCGTCGCGGCTGGTCGCCCAGACCCGGAACCCGGCGGCGCGCGCCAGCGTGATCAACGCGGTCGCGACACCTCCTCCGGCGCCCTGCACGAGCACGGTGTCGCCCGGCTTCAGACGGGACTGCGTGAACAACATCCGGTACGCCGTCAACCAGGCCGTCGGCAGGCAGGCCGCCTGCTCGAACGACATCCCGGCCGGCTTCGGTACGACGTTCCGCGCCGGTACGGCGACCTTCTGCGCCAGCGTGCCCTGGTACCGCTCGCTGAGCAGCGACCGCTTCGGGTCGAGCGTCTCGTC
>DASXXB010000044.1:0-10609 GCA_036503355.1 Kribbella sp.
GTGTGCTCGTTGTTCGGGTGCACGTCCCACTCGGCCTTGCTGCGGTAGTTGTACTCGAACGGTACGACGGACTCGTCCAGCGTCACGTGGTAGTCGTAGTTGAAGTCACTGCCGTACGACGAGTACCAAGGAGCCTTCCAACCGCGCGCGGTCCGGTACGCGGTGAGCTTCTCGTACGGCGCTCTGGACACCAGCGCGAACGTCGTGTTCAGCCCGTGCAGCGCGTCGAGCGACCCGATCTCGTCGACGAACCCGGTGCAGTTCGGGCAGCCGGCGTCCCACTCCGGCTGGAACATGAAGTGGTACACCACCAACTGCGAGCGCCCCTCGAACAGGTCGAGCAGCCCCGCCGTACCGGATGCACCGGTGAACGCGTACGGCTTGTCGACCAGCACCATCGGCAGCTCCCGGCGGCGCGCGTTCAACGCGTCCCGCTCCTTGGTGAACGCCTTCTCCGCAGCCAGCAACTCCCGCCGCGCCACCACCCACTCATCCCGCCCCACCACATCCGGCAAGCTCATCCCAACTCCTCCGTCAACCAACAGAACACCCGAAACGTCGGAGCCACCTCCATCAGTTCGACATCGCCGCACCATCGACCGCCGAGTCGTGGGGGTTGGTTCTGGGGGGTGGCGTCGAGTCGTGGATTGGGGTTGGGGTTGGGCGGCGAATCTCGCGACTCGGGGAGTTGGGGGCGGGAGGTTGCCCGGTGTGGGTGAGAAGCTTGGGGTATGGGTAGGCGGGTGCGGACTGGGGTCGTGATCCTGCTGCTGGTTGTGTTGCTCGGTGGGGCAGGTTATGTGGGCTGGGTGCTGGTGCAGCGGTCCGAACCGGTCTCGTTGCCGGAGACGACCGGCCAGTTCCAGGTGGGCCGGCGCACGTTCGAGTGGACCGACAGCCCGCGGCGCGACCCGTACACGAACGGCCCGCGCCGCCTGGCCGTCTGGCTGTGGTACCCGGTGGCGAAGGACACCACCGGCCAGCACGTGCAGTACGCCCCGGACGAGTGGAGCGGCCTGCATCTGAAGGCGCCGGTCTCACTGTTCCAGGGCCCGTTCGACACCCTGCAGGACCGCGCCCTCGACCGAGTCGCGATCGCTCCGGGCAAGTTCCCGGTCGTCGTACTGATGCCGGGCATGGGCCTGTCGGCACCGATGTACGCCGCCCTCGCGGAGGATCTCGCCAGTCACGGATACCTGGTCGCCGGCGTCACACCGACGTACAGCGCGAATCTCACCGTGCTCGGCGGCCAGACCGTGGAGAGCAAGCCGGAGGCGAACCCACCGAACCTCGGCGACAGCAGCGAGGGCTCACAGGAAGTCGGCGACCACCTGGTCGGTATCTGGGCCGCCGACGCCCGGTTCGCGGCAGGCATGGTCGCCAAGGAGGTCCCGAAGTCGGTCGAGCCCGCGGTCGGCGCGTCGTACGTCGGTCACTCGTTCGGCGGCGCGGCGTCGCTCGAGGCGTGCCGCCTGGACCAGCGCTGCGCGGCCGCGGTCGACCTGGACGGCAGCCAGTTCGGGGACGTGGTGAAGAAGGGCGTGAAGGCACCGATCATGCTGCTCGGCGCCGACGACTCCTGTATCACCAGCGTCTGCGGACCGGACGCGAAGAACGACACCGACCGGAACCGCGCCCTCTCGTTGCTGAAGGCAAGTACTGGTACGTCGTGGTGCGCCACGGTCCCGGGCACGAGACATTTCAACTTCACCGATTACGGCGTCTACTACCTGGCCTACCCGCTCCGCAGGTTCCTCCCGCTGGGCAGCACGGACCCACGCCACGCCCTGACCGTCACAAGCGGCTACCTGAACACGTTCCTGTCCCACGCGATCTACAGGACCGCAGCACCCGGCGCCCCGGTCTGTAAGAGCTAAAGATCCAGCTCGTACGTCTGCCCGAGCAGGTTGTCGCCCCACATCTGGTGTACTTCCGAATTCGTCAGCCGGAAGCCGCGCGCCAGATAGATGTGCCGCGCCGCGACCAGCGGATCGTTCGTCCAGAGCACCATCCGCTTGTACCCGGCCGACCGCGCGAACGCCAGGCACGTGTCGACCAGCTCGGCGCCCAGCTTGAGGCCGCGCGCGGCCGGCGTCACCAGGAGCAGCCGGAGCTGCGCCGTCGTCTCGTCCGGGCCCTGCACGCAGAAGATGCTGCCGGCCCGCTCCCCGTCGACCTCGGCGATCCACGCCGCCTCGCGCTCGTCGTTGTGGTCGGACGCGTATGCAGACACGATCTGCGCGATCAGCGTCTCGTACGCCGGACCCCAGCCGTACTCGGCCGCGTAGATCTCCGCATGAGCCTGCACGACCCATCCGAGATCTCCGGGCTTGCCCAGCTTCCTGATCAGCTTGGTCATCACTCACCTACCTACTGACACGACTGTTTCAGTAAGCGATACTAGCCCCGTGCCGACGACGAAGGAAGCCCCGTCAGCGCGCGAACAGGAACTCCTCGAGCGCGCGTACGCCTACTCGCTCACCCACGGGCTGGCCGACCTCTCGCTGCGTCCGTTGGCGACCGCGATCGGCTCCAGCCCGCGCGTGCTGCTGTTCCTGTTCGGCAGCAAGGACGGCCTGATCCGTGCCCTGCTCGCCCGTGGCCGCGCCGACCAGCTCGAACTCCTTCGCCGAACAGCCCAGCGGTACGACGACCCGCCCGGCCTGACCGTCGTCGCGCGGGAGCTGTGGACCTGGCTCGCCGCGCCGGAACGCAGACCGCTGATGACGTTCTGGGTCGAGGCGTACGGCCGTTCGCTCGCCACGCCCGAAGGACCATGGGCCGACTTCGCGCGTTCGACGGTCGACGACTGGCTCGAGCTGCTCGAGGCGAGCGCGCCCGACCAGTCCGCTGCCCGGCGTACCGCCGTACTGGCCATGCTCCGCGGCGCCCTGATCGACCTTCTCGCGACCGGCGACCTCGACAGAACAACGGCCGCGGTCGAGAACTACCTAGCCCACTAGCTCGAAAGCGACGGTGCGTTTGGCGATGTCGGCCTCGACGAGCTTGACGCGCACCTTCTGGCCGAGCGGCAGTTCGGTACCGGTGACCCGGCCCTCGATCGCGAGCGTGCTGAGCGCGACGATGCCGCGGCTGCTCTCCTTGTCGTCCACGTCCGTGATCACGCCGTCGAACTCGGCACCGACCTGATCGACGACCAGCCCCGCCTCGACCATGCTGACGATCGAGCGTTCGTAGGCGTGTGCCCGCCGGTCCGCGTCGTCCATGATCTTCGGGATCTCGTCCATCGACTCGCGAACCCAGGCCGGTACCTCGGCGCCGGCCGAGAGCGCGACGCAGATCTCCCCCGCCCACCGGTCCACCAGCCGCCGCAGCGGCGCGGTCACGTGCGCGTACTCCGCCTTCATCGCGGCATGTTGCGGATGCTCGGGGACGGTGCCGTCGAACGCCGTGTACCCGGCGCCGCGGAACAGCACGGCGCACGCCGCGAGCATCGCCGCGTGCGCCGGCACCAACGGGTCGAGCCCGTGGATGAACTCGGCGTACGACAGGCTCGACGGCCACTCGATGCCGAGCGCCTTCGCGGTGTTGCCGAGCTTGCGGCGCAGGTCGTCGTGCGACTCGGGCAGCGTCCGCAGGATGCCGATCCGGCCCTTCATCATCAGCTGCGCGGCCGCCATGCCGGTGAGCAGCGAGATCTGCGCGTTCCAGCCCTCGACCGGCAGCGGCGCGCGGAACTCCAGCCCCCAGCCGCCGTCCGAGGTGACGACCTCCTGGTCGGGGATCGGCAGGTTCACGCCGCCTCGCTGGAGTTCACCCTGCTCGCGGAGCTTGCCGACCTCGCGGAGCAGTTGCAGCGACTCCGGCGCCGTGCCGGCGTCCAGCTCCTGCTGTACGCCGGCGTAGTTGAGCTTCGCGCGCGACTTCACCAAGGCTCGCTCGCAGGTGACGCCGGTGATCTCACCCGAGGCATCGAGCGTCACCGTCCACAGCAGCGCCGGACGGACCTGGTCGGGCAGCAGTGAGGCCGCGCCCTCGGACAGCTCTGGCGGGTGCAGCGGGGTGCGCTTGTCGGGCGCGTAGAGCGTCTCGCCACGGCGCCGGGCCTCGGTGTCGATCGGGTCGCCGGCTTGCACGTACGCCGCGACGTCCGCAATCGCGTAGTACACCGTGAACCCGTCGCCGGAACGCTCGATGTGCAGCGCCTGGTCGAGATCCATCGAGTCCGGCGGGTCGATCGTCACGAACTCGAGGTCGGTCCGGTCGAGCTTCGGCAGCCGGGCGTTCTGGGCTGCCGCGACAGCCGCCGCGGTCACCTCCGGCGGGAACTCGGCCGGAACCTCCTGCTCCCGGCGGATGTCCTGCAACGACGCCCGGAAGACCTCCGGCACATCCTCAGCAAATCGAACCCTCTGCAGCGGCATGGGGTCAGACTAGCTGCGGTTCCAGGTTGAATGAGCGTAGCGACGCCAGGCCGTCGGCGAACCAGGCGACCTCGGTGAGGCTTGCCGGGCGCAGCTCCATCCGGAACAGCGCGGACATCGGGGCCTGGAGCACCGATCGGACCATCAGCTTGATCGGCGTCACGTGGGTGACCACGACGACCTTCTTGCCCGGATACCGCGCGAGCAGACCGTCCCGCGCCGCCCGCGCGCGCCGGGCGCAGGTGTCGAACGACTCGCCACCGGGCGGCGAGGCCGTGGTCGACTCCAGCCAGGCGTTCAGCGCGTCCGGCCACTTCTCCTGTACTTCGGCGAACGTGTGCCCGTCCCAGTCGCCGAACGAGCACTCCACCCAGCCGTCGTCCACGACCGCGCCCAGCCCGAGCCGCTCCGCGACCACCGACGCCGTCTCGCGCGCCCGCCGCATCGGTGATGTGACGACCGCGTCGATCCCGCCGAGCCTCGACAGGTACGCCGCGGCGGCCGCCGCCTGCGCGCGCCCGGTCTCGCTCAGGGCCGGGTCGTCGCCGCCGGAACCGGAGAACCTCTTCTCCGCGGTGTGCGGAGTCTCGCCGTGCCGCAGGAAGATCAGCTGCGTCGGCGGCTCGCCCGGCGCACCCCAGCCACGCATCGCCTTCTGCTGATCCGAAGGCTGTTTCGCAGCCGGAGCCGTCGCGGGAACAGCCACCGGCTGCAGCGGGATCGGTACGCCGTCGAGCGCGTTGTTCGCGAGCGCGTCCGCGGCGGCGTTCTTCGCGCGCGGCACCCACGTCCACTCGGTCCCGAACGGCGCCAGCGCCTGCGCCTTGATCGCCAGCGGCTGCAGGTCCGGGTGCTTGATCTTCCAGCGCCCGGCCATCTGCTCGATCACCAGCTTGGAGTCCATCCGTACTTCGATGGACGCGTCCGGCGCGTACTCCGCGGCGAGTTCGAGCCCCGCGACCAGACCGGAGTACTCCGCGACGTTGTTGGTCGCAATGCCGAGCGTCTTGCCCTGCTGCGCGATGATCTTCCCACTCGCCGGGTCCCGAACCAGGGCGCCGTACGCCGCCGGCCCCGGATTCCCCCGCGACCCACCGTCAGCCTCGACGATGACGTGATCGTAGGTCATACCGCGCTCTCCGACGTACGGACCAGGATGCGGCCGCACTCCTCGCAGCGCAGTACGGCGTCCGGTGCTGCCGCCTTGATGGCGTTCAGGTCGGACGGCGCGAGCTCCATCCGGCAGCCCATGCAGCGCTTGCCGACCAGTGGCGCCGCGCCGATGCCGCCGTTGTGCTCCCGCAGCCGCTGGTACTGCGCGATCAGCCCCTCGGGAAGCTCCGCCACGACCGCGGTGCGCTTGTCGACGACCCCGGCGCGCTGCTCGTCGAGCTCCTTGATCACGGCGTCGCGGGAGGTCTCCAGCTCGGACTGCCGGCCGGCGAACGCCTCGGCGCGGCTCCGCAGCTCGGCCTGCACGACCTCGGCGGCCTCGAGCTTCTCCATCACCTCGAGCTCGGCGTCCTCGAGATCCGAGATCCGGCGCTCGAGCGAACCGATCTCGTGCTGCAGGTTCTCCAGGTCGCGCGGCGAGGTGACCTGGCCGGAGTCGATCCGCTGCTGGTTCCGCGCGCGACGCTGCCGGACCTGCTCGACATCGGAGTCGGCCTTCTTCTGCTCACGCTGCAGGTCACTGACCTCGGTGTCCGCGGTGAGCAGCTCGCGGTCGACCACGGACTTCTCGGCGGCCAGGTCCTTGAGCGCCTGGTGCTCGGGCAACGACGCACGCTTGTGCGCGATCTGATCAAGCTGCAGGTCGAGATCCTGCAGGTCCAGCAACCGGCGTTGGACGGCGGGCTCGGCGTTCAGAGTCGGCTCCTTCAGTCGTGGCGGCGCACGCAGAGGGCATTTTGAAACCCTGCGCCGTAGCGAGCAGGTGCTCGGCGGAGTGCCTCGGTGAGCGGGAGCGGAGGGGTCGATGTGGTTTCATCGTTCCCTTCGCTCCCGTTCAGCGAGGTGCCCGCCGAGCGCCGCGCAGTAGGTGCAGGGTTTCAAAATGCCCTCTTAGATCCGCATAGTCCATGCGTCCGTGCAGAGTGTTGAGATGTGGGTGTCCACGGTACTGCCTCGGGTTGCGAGATCATCGAGCAGGAGGCGCTCGGCGTCCGCGAGCCACGGCCACTCGCTCGCCCAGTGCGCGACGTCGACCAGCGCCGGGTCGCCGTACGCCCGGGCCTCGGTGGCGGGATGGTGCCGCAGGTCGGCCGTCAGGTACGCATCCACACCGGCCGCCCGGACCCGGTCGAACTCCGAATCCCCCGCTCCCCCGACCACCGCGACGGTCTCGATCGTCCGGTCCAGGTCGCCGGAAACCCGTACGCCGTGCTCGGTCCGCGGCAGCCTCTCCGCAACCAGCCGCGCGAAGTCCGACAGCGGCAACGGCTCCGCGAGTACGCCGACGCGCCCGCCACCACGCTTGCTCGGCAGCTCGGCCAGCTCATAGACGTCGTACGCCGGTTCCTCGTAGGAATGCGCCGCGATGAGTGCCTCGACGACTGCACGACGCTTGCGGCGCGGCAGGATCATCTCGAGCCGATGCTCCGGCACGACCTCGATGTCGCCGACCGCCCCGATCGCCGGCGTCGCACCGGCGAGCGGCCGGAACGTCCCCTCACCGATCGCGCTCCACGCGGCCCGCTCGTAGTCACCGATCCGGCCCGCGCCGGCCTTCGCCAGCGCATCGATCATCGCCTGCGTCTCCGCGACCGGCACGAACACGACGAGCTTGTCCATCGGCTCCGCGGGCATCGCCTTCAGCGGACGGGTGTCGCGCAGCCCGATCGCGGCCGCGAGCGCATCGCTCACACCCGGGTTAGCGTTGTCGGCGTTGGTGTGACAGACGTGCAGCGCGACACCCGCGCGGATCAGGTCGTGGATCACGCGCCCCTTGGGCGTCGTCGCGGACACGCTGTTCACACCACGCAGCAGCAACGGATGATGCGTGACGAGCAGATCGAAGCCGCCGTCGATCGCCTCGTCGACCACGGCCCGCATCGGATCCACCGCGAACAGGATCCGCCGTACCTCTCGCTCCGGGTCACCGGTCACCAGCCCGACCGCGTCCCAGGACTCTGCCCACGCAGGATTGTAGAGCCGATCGAGTACTGCGAGCACGTCCGCGAGCGTCGTCACGCCCTTATCCTCACATCTAGATCAGCCAGGCCGTCGTGTCCCCCGGGAGCTTGTCGCCGTCGAGCGGGCCGCTGGACAGGACGACCGCGGCGTCGGGCAGCTCGACCGGAGCGGCGCCGAAATTGGTCACGCACTGCCAGCCACCGGAGCGGACGAAATGCAGCACGTCGTCGGTGCCGTCCACCCAGGTCAGTGAGCTGCCGGTGCGCAGACCACGCCGTACGGCGAGAGCCCTGCGGTACAGGCTCAGCGTCGACTCCGCATCGTCCTGCTGCGCCTCCACGGAGTACGCCCCGAACCACTTCGGCTGCAGGAGATGCGATCCGCCCGTACCGAAGCCGAACGACAGGCCGCCGACGGTCCACGGGATCGGCACCCGGCAGCCGTCCCGGCCCTTCTCGGCGCCCTTCGAGCGGAAGTACGCCGGGTCCTGCAGGTTCGCGGCCGGCAGCTCGCCGACCTCCTGCAGACCGAGCTCCTCACCCTGGTACAGGTACGCGGAGCCGGGCAGCGCCAGCATCAGCAGCGTCGCGGCACGCGCCCGGCGGAGCCCGAGCGCAACGTCAACGGTCGGCTCGGTCCCGTTGCTGAGCAGCCAGTCCTTGCCGTCCTGCCAGCCGCCGTTCGGGTTCTTCGGCAGACCGTAGCGGGTGGCGTGCCGGACGACGTCGTGGTTGGAGAACACCCACGTCGACGAGGATCCGTTCTGCTCGGCGAAGGCGAGGTTCTCCTCGATCACCTTGCGGAACGTCTCGTACTCGAAGTCGGCCTGCAGCAGGTCGAAGTTGAACGCCTGCCCGAGCCCGTCCGCGCTCGCGTACCGTGCCCGGCGAGCAGCTGGCACGAACGCCTCCGCGACCGCCGACCGCGGCGGGTCGTAGGTGTTCAGCAGCTTGCGCCAGTCCTTGTAGATCTCGTGTACGCCGTCCTGGTCCCAGAGCGGATGCATGCCGTTGGACTCCGACTGCCGGGGCAGCGTGGTCTTCGACGGGAACGGTTCGGACAGGTTCTTCACCAGCGCGTGCGCCACGTCGACGCGGAAGCCGTCGACACCACGGTCCGACCAGAACTTCAGCGTCTCCAGGAAGTCCGCGCGGACCTCGGGGTGCTCCCAGTTCAGGTCGGGCTGCTCGGCCGCGAACAGGTGCAGGTACCACTGGCCGTCGTCGGTCTGCGCCCACGCCGACCCGCCGAACACCGAGTCCCAGTCCGACGGCGGCTGATCACCGTCACCGTCGCGGAAGATGTACCGGTCCCGGGCCGGGTGCCCCTTGGCCGCCTCGAGCGCCTCGACGAACCACTCGTGCCGGTTCGAGGTGTGGTTCGGGACGATGTCGACGATCAGCTTGATGCCCTCGGCGTGCAGCGCGTCGACCAGTTGGTCGAAGTCCTCCAGCGTCCCCAGCCGCGGGTCGACGTTGCGGTAGTCGTCCACGTCGTACCCGCCGTCGGCCAGCGCGGACGGGTAGAACGGGCTCAGCCAGACCGCGTCGATGCCCAGCGCCACCAGGTACGGGACTCGACTGATGATGCCCGGCAGGTCACCCACGCCGTCGCCGTTCGCGTCGGCGAAGCTGCGTGGATAGATCTGGTAGACGACGGCCTGCCGCCACCAGTCGGGGTCGGTCGTCTGCGGACTCGTCACGATCGCCTCACTCGGAATCTGCCGGTAACCCGGGGTTTATATATAGGATCTAAATTTAGAATCTGCATGTATTCTGCGGGCGGTACGACGAGAGGTCAAGGGGCTTTCATGGCGAAACCACCGACGACGCCGCCCACAGCCACGCCGACGATGTTGCGGCGGGTGAACGCGGGCAAGGTGCTCGGCGTGCTCACCCGCGCCCGCGTGATGACCGGAACCGGCCTGATCGAGGCGACCGGCCTCACCCGCGCCACCGTGCACGCGGTCTGCAACGACCTGATCTCGATGGGCTGGGTGGTCGAGCTCGATCCCGGACGGACCTCGGTCGGGCGGCCGTCGCGCCGGTTCGAGTTCAACAGTCACGCCGGGTACGTGCTCGGCATCGACATCGGCGCCGCGAAGACGACGGTGCTGGTGTCCGACCTGCGCGGCGAGACGGTCGCGAAGGCCGGGCGGTCGGCGGCCGGCGTGAAGACGCCCGGCGAGCGGACCGGGATCGTGCACGAGACGGTGGTCGAGGCGCTGGCGTCCGCGGGGGTCTCGGACGCACAGGTGCTCGCCGCGGGCGCCGGTGTGGCCGCGCCGGTCGACCGGGACGGGAACATCCTCGTCGACGACGAGTTCTGGCGGCGGTTCGACACCGCACTGTCGTCGCGGCTGACCGAGTTGCACGGCTGGCCGGTCCTGCTCGAGAACGACGCGAACCTCGCGACCCTCGGCGAGCACTGGCGCGGCGAAGCCCGCAACGTCGACGATCTCGTCGTACTGCTGGCCGGTGAGCGGTTCGGTTCCGGACTGATGGACTCCGGACGGTTGCTGCACGGCAGCCGCGGCGGGGCCGGCGAGATGGTGTTCCTGAAGCTGATCGAGGGTGTTGGTGACACCCACGGTATTGCCCGGATCGCCCGTGAGCACGGTACGGCGGCGGTCGCGGACGCAGGTGTGGCGACCTCACTGCGGACGCTGGCGGTCGACGGTGTTGTGACTGCGGAGCAGGTGTTCGGCGCCGCGGCGGACGGCGACAAGGTTGCCCAGGGCATTCTTCACGACATCTCCGACCGCACCGCCCGGGTGATCGCCACGCTCGGCACGCTGTTCAATCCTGAGCTGGTGGTGCTGGGCGGCGCCGTCGCCCAAGCCGCCGCCGCCCTGCTCCCCGACCTCGAAGCACAACTGGCCCGCTACACCAGCACTCCCCCACGCGTCGCCGTCTCCTCCCTCGGCGACGCGATCGTCTCCGTAGGCGCCGTCCGCCACGCCCTCAACTACGTAGAACAACACGCCCTCGACCTCGAACTAACATCCCGCCCAACCTGACCCACCCCCCCAGCCCGACCCACCACCCGCGCCCCGACCCACCGCACCCGCCCCTGACCCACCCCCCCAA
>DASXXB010000045.1:0-2479 GCA_036503355.1 Kribbella sp.
TCCACAAATGCGCCCCGGTAGAATTCGTGCTCGCCGTGCGCCTCGGAGCCGGGCCGCCTGAGGGAGAGTTGTCTCGTGCTCGTCATCGTCGCGCCCGGTCAGGGTGCCCAGACCCCAGGATTCCTCGAGCCGTGGCTGGCCGACCCCGTCTTCGAGAGCCGGCTGCACTGGCTCTCCGCGGTCGCCGGCCTCGATCTCGCCCACTACGGCACCGAAGCCGACGCGGACACGATCCGGGACACCGCGATCGCGCAGCCGCTGCTGGTCGCCTCCGGCATGCTCGCCGCGCTGGCGGTGTTCCCGCACCCGGCCGACGCCTTCACGAAGGTCGGCGCGGTCGCCGGTCACAGCGTCGGTGAGCTCGCCGCCGCGGCCGGTACCGGCGTACTGACCGCCGAGCAGGCGATGGTCCTGGTCCGCGAGCGCGGCAAGGCGATGGCCGCCGCGGCCGCACTGACGCCGACGTCGATGACCGCGGTGCTGGGCGGCGACCGCGAAGAGATCCTCGCCAAGCTCGCCGAGCACGGCCTGACCCCGGCGAACGACAACGGCCCCGGCCAGATCGTCGCCGCCGGCACCGTCGAGGAGCTCGCCGCACTGGCCGCCGACCCGCCCGCGAAGGCGCGGCTGATTCCGCTCTCGGTGGCCGGCGCATTCCACACCAGGCACATGGAGCCGGCCGTCCAGACGCTGGCGAAGTACGCGACCGCGGTCAGCACCCACGACCCGCGGACGCGCCTGATCTCCAACCGCGACGGCCACGTGGTGCACGACGGCCGGGAGGTCCTGCAGCGGCTCGTCAACCAGGTCAACGCCCCGGTCCGCTGGGACCTGTGCATGCAGACCATGTCCGACCTCGAGGTGACCGGCATCCTCGAGCTGCCGCCGGCGGGCACGCTGACCGGGATCGCGCGGCGCGCCCTGAAGGGTGTCGAGACGTTCGCGCTGAAGACGCCGGACCAGCTCGACGACGCGCGGGCGTTCGTCGAGAAGCACGGCAGCCCGTCCGAGATCGACGCCTCCCCCACGTGGCGACTGCTGGTGGCCCCGATCAAGGGCACCTTCACCCGGAACGTCGCCGTACGGCGGGAGACCGGGGAAACCGTCGAGGCCGGCGAGGTCGTGGCGAAGGTGGCGAGCCTGCGCGACGAGGTCGAGGTGACCGCACCGCACGGCGGCATCGTGGTCGAGTGGCTCGCCGAAGAAGGCGACCCGGTGGCACCCGGCCAGCCGCTGCTGCGCCTGCACCCTGCGAGCAACGCATGATCACCGCGTCCACCGGAGCGCAGTACGCCGGGATTCTCGGGATCGGGTCGTACCGGCCGCGCCGCGTCGTACCGAACACGGAGATCCTCGAGCAGATCGACTCCAGTGACGAGTGGATCCAGACCCGCTCCGGGATCAAGGAGCGGCGCTGGGCCGGTGACGACGAGACCGTGCTGATGATGTCGGTGAGCGCCGCCAAGGACGCCATCGCGGAGTCCGGCATCGACCCGGCCGACATCGGCTGCGTGATCGTCTCGACCGTCACGCACCTGTACCAGACCCCGGCCATCGCGACCCGGGTCGCGGTCGACGTGGGTGCGCCGACGGCGGCCGCGTTCGACATCTCGGCCGCCTGCGCGGGCTTCTGCTACGGCGTCGCGATGGCGAACGACCTGGTCCGCGGCGGCAGCGCGAAGTACGTGCTGGCGATCGGCGTCGAGCGGCTCAGCGACATCACCGACCGCACGGACCGCAGTACGGCGTTCATCTTCGCCGACGGCGCCGGTGCCGCGATCGTTGGACCGACCGACGAACCGGGTATCGGCCCGGTGGTGTGGGGCTCGGACGGCACGCAGCACCAGGTGATCAGCCAGAAGGAGTCCTGGCAGGAGGTGTTCGGCACCTACAACTGGCCGCACCTCACGATGGACGGCAACCCGGTGTTCCGCTGGGCGTCGTTCGAGATGGCCAAGACCGCGCAGCAGGCGCTGGACGTGGCCGGCGTGAAGGCCGAGCAGCTCGACCTGTTCGTACCGCACCAGGCGAACATGCGGATCACCGACGCGATGCGCCGGACGCTCAAGCTGCCCGAGCACGTCAAGATCGCGCGCGACATCGAACGCCAGGGCAACACCTCGGCCGCGTCGATCCCGCTCGCGATCACCGCGATGCGCGAGAACGGCGAGGCCAAGAGCGGCGACCTCGCGCTGATCATCGGCTTCGGGGCCGGGCTGGTGTACGCCGCCCAGGTCATCCGGTTGCCGTAGTCCATAGTTGTCCGGGCAGCTCAGGTGGCTGCTCCGGCAGTACCGACGCAGCACAGTCAGCAGAAATCCGAAAGGGAAACCAAGAAATGGCCAGCACCGAAGAGATCCGTTCCAGCCTCGCCGAGATCGTGAACGAGATCGCCGGCATCCCGGTCGAGGACGTCCAGCTGGACAAGTCCTTCACCGACGACCTCGACGTCGACTCGCTCTCCATGGTGGAGGTCGTG
>DASXXB010000046.1:0-11332 GCA_036503355.1 Kribbella sp.
CGCCACCGACCTGACCGCCATCGCCGACCAACTCAACGACCGACCACGCAAACGCCTCGGCTACCACACCCCCCGCGAAATGTTCGCTAACCTCCTCACCGAAGATCTACAACGCGTTGCAACCACCCCCTGATTTCGCCGGAAGAAATCCTCCCGACCTCTGCTCACCCGGACCCAACCGACCAACCCGACGACCAAGGCGACACAGCCCGCGCAAGGCATACACCCACGCGGTGACCAAAACCGGCCAACCAGCCCAGGAGCCGAGCGAACGAAGGCGCAACAGGCGCACGCCCCAGAGCCACTCGCCGCAAGCGGAGCGAAGGCGCAAGGCGAGTGCGCGTCGCGGAGCCCCCACCCCGGCAAGCGGACTGAAGGCGGTCCGGGTGGCGGAGCCCCGCTCGCGGTGGGTGGAGGGAAGGCGCGAGGCGGTGCGGGTGGTGGAGGCGGTGGTTCCGGACTGCTCGGCACCGTGGTGGTGGTCGGAGGGTGGGTGGAGGGAAGGTGCAGCGGGAGCTGTCGTGTGGGTGGAGGGTTGTTGCGGGGATGACCAAGGCGACGTGGGCCGGCGCAGTTTGGGCTGCGGGGCGCACGTCGCCTTTGGTTGTGGTGGACGATACTGGGATCGAACCAGTGACCTCTTCCGTGTCAGGGAAGCGCGCTACCGCTGCGCCAATCGTCCAAAGACACACATGGTGACGGTGTCGAGGTGGAGACGGGATTCGAACCCGTGTACACGGCTTTGCAGGCCGTTGCCTCGCCTCTCGGCCACTCCACCACTGAGAAAGCTGGCCTGCCGAACCCTCTCCGAGCGGACGACCGGGTTCGAACCGGCGACCTCAACCTTGGCAAGGTTGCGCTCTACCAACTGAGCTACGTCCGCAGTGCGACCGGGTTCCAGTGTCCCCCGGCGCGAAAAGAACATTAGCCCATCTCCGCCCGAGTTCAAAAACGGGGGTCCCCGTACGTCGACGTACGGTCACCAACTGCTCACCTCGCCCAGGCCCGCGCGGGCGCCGGATCGCCTGCGCACTAAGGTGTTCCGCGGAAGGAGCTCTCCATGCGTATCTGGCTCAACGGCGCCCTGCTGGACGACGAGGCGGCGGTCTCGCCGCTCGACCACGGGCTGACCACCGGCGACGGCGTCTTCGAGACGATCAAGATCGAGAACGGCCTCCCCTTCGCCGTACGGCGGCATCTCGACCGGCTCGTCCGTTCGGCGGCCGGACTCGGCTTCCCGACGCCGGACGTCGCGGCGATCGAGGGCGGGATCGAGGCTGTGATCGGGGCCGATCCGGGGATCCCGTTCGGCCGGCTGCGCATCACGTACACGGGCGGCGTGTCGCCACTCTCGTCCGACCGCGGTACGGCGGGCCCGACGATCCTGGTCGCGACGCAGGAGATCAAGCGCCCGTCACCGACCTCCGCGATCGTCACGGTCCCCTGGGTCCGCAACGAACGCAGCGCGGTCGCCGGCCTCAAGACCACGTCGTACGCCGAGAACGTCCGCGCGCTCGCCTACGCGAAGGAGCGCGGCGGCAGCGAGGCGATCTTCGCGAACACCATCGGCAACCTCTGCGAGGGCACCGGCTCGAACATCTTCTGCGTGTACGACGGTGAGCTGGTCACGCCGACGCTCGAGTCCGGGGCGCTGGCCGGGGTGACGCGGGCGCTGGTGCTCGAGTGGTACGGCGGCGTCGAGCGCGACGTACCGCTGGAGAAGCTTCACGAAGCCGAGGAGATCTTCCTCACGTCCACGACTCGCGACGTACAGGCGATCCACCGCGTCGACGACCGCGACCTCGGCGCGCCCGGCACCATCACCGCGCAGGTCGCCAAGATCTTCACCGAGCGCTCCACGGAGAACCCGAACCCCTGACGATCACCCCACCGACGAGCCGGCTACTCGCCGGAGGCTTTGCGGCGCTCGCGGTACGCGGCGACATGCAGGCGATTGCCGCAGGTGCGCGCGTCGCAGTACCGCTTGGACCGGTTGCGTGACAGGTCGATCAGCGCGTCGTCGCAGTCGGGCGCCTCGCAACGGCGGAGGCGTTCGCGCTCGCCGGCCGAGATCACCTGCGCCAGCGCGATCCCGCACTCCACCGTGATCCGGCAGGCCATCGAGGCGCCCGCCCGCGAATAGTGGATGTGCCACGGATGCCCGTCGTGGTTGGTGAGCCGCGGAGTCGACGTCCCGCGGGCGATGATCGCGTTGATCATCGTCGCCGCCGACGCGTCGGAATCGGTCGTGAACACCGGCGCGAACAGCGGTCTCAGCTCGCGAACCTCGGCCAGGTCCTTCTCCGTCAGCGTGCCGACGGCACTGAACTCCCGTTCCTGGACGAACTTCTCCAGTTCCTCCAGGGTCTCCAGCGAATCGACCTGGCTGTTCGGTCCGGGCATGGTGTTGACGAGCCGGACCAGCGTCCCGAGCGCCTGCTCGGTATCGTGCGAGAAAGTCACAATCACGTCTCCAACGCGACGGGATCTCCGTCCTGCAGCAAGAGTAGCCCGGCCCGATTAGATCGTCGCTTCATGATGCGCTATGGTTTCACCCGCACCACCACATCAGAAACACCAGCACCACGCTGGGCGATTGGCGCAGTGGTAGCGCGCTTCGTTCACACCGAAGAGGTCACTGGTTCGAACCCAGTATCGCCCACCGAGCAACACCCACTCAGAGCGGGAACCCAGCAGCAGCCGGGTCCCCGCTCTTCTCGTTTCACCCCGGTGCGTAGCTCGCGCCGTAGTCCCCGGCGGGAGCGCGCCCGGAGGTCAGGTTGGGGCGGAGTGTTGTGGTGAGGTGATGGACGGCGGTTCCACCGCCAGCAAGGTTGACGATTGTTCGCTGGTCAGTTGTACGAAGTCGGTGCAAGAAGGACGGCCGCATTCGCAGTCGAATGTTTGCGACCCGGGGCGTCCCGCCAATTGGCGGTTGCCGAGGCGGATCAGGGACGGGCGATCGGCGGTGGACGGACGTGCCGGTATCAGCCCGGCGAAATGTGCTTCGACCGCCGCGAGGGTTTGCGGGATTGTTTGGCCGTCCACCGAGATCATGGTCGCGGCCGTTCCCTCGAGTTGGGAGTTCACCAGATTCCAGCCCCAGACGAATCCTTCGTTGTCGGCGCCGGGGTTCCTGTGCTGCAGCCTGGTGAGCTGTTCCGCACGCGAAGGCATCAGCCACACCGCATTCCCGTCGACGCCGGCGAGAGCGGGTGTCACGAAGGCGCCTTCGACAACGACCGGCGTACGGACTCCCAAGGCCTCGACGTCCTCGAGAATCATCGGCTTGCGGTCGAAATCACCGGGTCCGGTGCCGAGAACGTGCAATCCCGCTGCGGCTGCGCGCTTTTCATAGTCGAACAGATGCGCATCCAGGCTGTACCAGACAAACCCGTGCTTGCGCGCCAGCAACCGGCCAACCGTCGTTTTTCCCGCAGCAGCCGGACCGCCGATCCAGAAGATCTTCATATTCCGTCAGCAGCCAATCTAGTCAGGGAAAACTTCGAGGAAGAGATCGTCCGGGATTCGAAGGCGGCGTTCAGCCCGAGCCGCGGTGGACTGCCAGAGGGTGGGAACTTCGGGGAAGGGGATTGCCGGACCGGCGCCCAGTTTGCCTTCCAGAGCGACCGCTACGGGGGCGGTTACCTGGGGCCGGACGTTCGAGCCGGCGCCGTTGAGCAGGTCTTCGAGGGTTGCCTGCACTTCGACCGGGAGGCTGCCGTCGACGACATCGCACCACACTCGCACCCGGCCACCAGGTTTGAAGCCGGCGGCGATCAACAGGCCCAGGTTGCCGAAGGCCGGGGTCGGCCGGGCGTAGTGGTCGAAGAACTCGGTACAGACCCAGACCAGGGTCTTGATGTAGGCGGCCAGCTCGGCTGTGCCCGCGGGGAGGCGGGCGCTCAGTTCTGCGTCCGGCTGGTACAGCCGAGCGGACCCTAATTGGAAGTACGGCGGTTGAGGAGTCATCGGGCGCGACGATAACCGCCGTGTGGCTCAGTGGTTCACGAGTTGTTCGCTGAGGGTCCACAGGCGGGCGGCGGACTCCGGATCGACCGCGTGCGGGAGGACGTACGAGCGGACGTCGGGGTCGTTGAAGTCGGTGTCGGTGATCGTGTCGAGCGGCGACACGTCGTTGTCCCGCAGGTACGTGCCGCCATGGCCTTCGAGCAGCGGGCTGGTCGCGCCGAACACCGTCGTACTCGCCCCCTGCTCAGCCGTCTTCCGCTCGCGTGCGGGATCGATGATCTGGTTGCCGTTCTCATCGATCAGGCCCAGCGCCCGGGACTCCTCCGCCGGGATCCACTGACCACGCGGCGCACCCTCGGCCTGCCACGGCCCGAGGCTGGTGGTGATGACGATGCCCGGGTGGACGGCAAAGGCGTGGATGCCGTACTGCGCCCAGCGCCGTTCCAGCTCCACCGCGAACAGGACGTTGGCCGTCTTCGACTGCCCGTACGCGCGCAGCGGATCGTAGTCGTGCGTGAAATGCGGGTCGTCCCAACGGATGTCCGACAGGCGATGGCCGCCCGACGTCACGTTGACCACGCGCGCCCCGTGTGCCGCCTGAAGCGCCGGCAGCAGGCCGAGCGTGAGCTGGAAGTGCCCGAGATGATTGGTCGCGAACTGCGATTCGTACCCGCGCGCGTCACGGTGCAGCGGGCCGGCCATAATGCCGGCGTTGTTGATCAGGATGTGCAGCGGCCGCCCGGACGCCAGGTACCGCTCCACGAAGGCGTCGATCGACTTCGGGTCGAGCAGGTCGAGCTCGCTGGTCTCCACGCGGTCGATGCCCTCGAGCGCGGCGCGAGCGCCGGCCGGGTTGCGGACCGCGACCGTCACGGCGGCGCCGGCCTTGCTCAGCGCCCGGGTCGTCTCCAGGCCGAGCCCGCGGTGGCCGCCGGTGACAATCACGTTCTTGCCGGTCAGATCGATGCCTACGAGTACGTCGTCAGCAGTCGACGCCGCCGTGAATCCGCTGCCGATGGGCTGTTGCTTGTTCGCTGTCATGACTCCACTCTGCAGCGCAGACGGCGTACGATGAATAAGTATCCGTCCGGGTTTTCTTTGCGAGAGTACAGAGATGATCGATCAGCTGTCCGAGGTGTTCGAGCTCGTCGAGGTCCGCGGAGTGGTGTCCGGCGGCTTCGCGGTGCAGGGGCCGTGGATCTCGCGGGCGGAGCTGCACGAGACGTTCAAGTTCATCGCGCTGGCCGGCGGCCGCGCACGCCTGGCTGCCGACGGCATTGACGCACCGATCGAGCTCGGGCCCGGCGATGTCGCGATCCTCAACAACCGCACCCGGCTGGAGCTCTCCGGCGGCTCGGGCGACGGCCCGCCGCGCGAGGTCGTGCCGGTGGAGACCGGTCTCGAAGTACTGGACACCGACTGGGACACCCACGACATCGTGATCGGCGGCCGGATCGACCTCAACGAGGCGGGCCGGACGCTGCTCGGCGAGGCCTTGCCGCCGGTGGCCCACGTGCAGGCCTCCCCGGGCGCCGGCGCGAATCTGCGCGGCAGCCTGCACCGGCTGTTCGAGGAGGTGAGCGGCAACCGGATCGGCTCCACGTTCGCGATCCGCCAGCACGCGCAGCTCGTGTTGCTCGAAGTACTCCGCGCGTACGTCGAACAGGCCGAGCTCCCACCGGGCTGGCTGCGCGTCCTGACCGACGAACGCCTCCGCGCCGCACTCACCCTCATGCACTCGCAGCCGGACACGCTCTGGAGCCTCAACGAACTCGCGCACGCCGCCGCGATGTCCCGGACTGCCTTCGCCGAACGCTTCCGCGCCGTCGCCGGCATGCCGCCTCGCGCGTACCTGAACCGCTGGCGGATGATGCTCGCCCAGCGCGCCCTCCGCGACGGCGACGTCAGCGTCGGCTCGCTCGCGGCCGAGCTGGGCTACGCCTCCGAGAGCGCGTTCAGTACGGCGTTCAAACGCGAGGTCGGCGAGTCACCGCTGCGCTACCGCTTCAACGCACGGGCCGAAGCCCTGAAGGCCTGACAGCAAGGTCAGACCAGCCAGCGCCCCTCGTCCATCAGCACCCGGTCCTTGAGCTCGTCCACCTCACGCCACGCCTGGATCTTCGTCGGCGTCACGCGGAAGAACGGGTAGTTCGGCAGCGGCCGCGGGTCGAACCCGGCCTTCGCCGCGAACGCCGCACCCTCCGCGTCGCTCACCTCCGCGATCTCCACGGTCCCGGTCACGTGGACGACGTCGCGCACCTCCCCCAGCGTCAGCTGTACGCGCGGATTCGCCCGCAGGTTGCGCGCCGTCGGGTTGGTCCGCGACGTCGACAACAGCAGGGTCCCGGCGCTCCACAGGAACGAGAGCGGCATCAGGTACGGCGTACCGTCGAGCGAGGCCGTCGACACCCAGGCGTCGACGTCCTTGTCCAGACGGTTCAGGGTGTCCTGCTTGCGGGCGTCCAACGGTCGGGCTGCTGCCGTCATCGCATCCTCCTGTGTCACATGTGGTGCTCGCGCTCCGTCAATCGGGGTGACGGCGCTGGGCCGGTCAGTGTGACAGGTCTTTGAGATAAGAGGAGTGATCCGGATGGGTGGGGACGACTGGCTGGCGACGCGGTTCGAGGAGAACCGGAACCACCTGCGCGCCGTCGCCTTCCGGATCCTGGGCTCTGAACCGGAGGCCGAGGACGCGGTCCAGGAGGCCTGGATCCGGCTCAGCCGCAGCGACACCGCGACGATCGACAACCTCGGCGGCTGGCTCACCACGGTCGTCGGGCGGATCTGCCTCGACATGTTGCGCACCCGCCGCGGCCGGCCCGAGTTCACCGTCGGCGACCACTCCCCGGCACTCACCGACGACGACGTACCCGATCCCGAACTCGAGGCGGTGCAGGCGGATTCGGTCGGTCTCGCGCTGCTCGTCGTCCTCGAGACACTGTCCCCGGCCGAGCGACTCGCGTTCGTCCTGCACGACCTGTTCGCCGTCCCGTTCGAGGACATCGCGCCGATCATCCGGAAGTCGCCGGCCGCGGCGCGGCAGATCGCGAGCCGCGCGCGACGCCGGGTTCGCGGTACGCCGGAACCGGCCGGCGTCGACGTACAACGGCAGAAGGAGGTCGTCAGCGCATTCCTGATCGCCGCGCGGGAGGCCGACTTCGCGGCGCTGCTCGACGTACTCGATCCGGAAGTCGTCGTCCGTGGGGATGCGGGCGCGGCCGCGTACGGCAGCAGGACGTCCGCGCTGTCCGGCGCCGCGGAGGTCGCGCGAGAGTTCTCCGGGAGGGCGCGGGCGGCGAAGCTGGTACTCGTCGACGGAGTACCGGGGCTGGTGTGGATGCAGCGCGGCGAACCGTTGATTGTGTTCTCTTTCACGGTGGTCGACGGGCGTGTCGCCGCGATCGACCTCCGGGGCGATCCGGAGTACCTCGAAAGCGTCGATCTGGTGACGCTGAACCGGTGAACCGACGGCGTGGCGAGTGGACAGAAGTCGTGGGACTCGTGAGGCGGATGGGGCCTCCCGCGGGTGTCCCGGAGCACGGTGGAATCGGGTTTTTGTCCGCGCTGAAAGTGCGCTACTGTTCTGCTCTCGCACCGAGCGGAAACACTCGGAGCGAAGCGCGGACGTAGCTCAGTTGGTAGAGCGCAACCTTGCCAAGGTTGAGGTCGCCGGTTCGAACCCGGTCGTCCGCTCGGAGAGGGTTCGCCCTAATACGGCAGAGCGTCTCAAGGGTGGAGTGGCCGAGAGGTTAGGCAGCGGCCTGCAAAGCCGTCCACGCGGGTTCGAATCCCGTCTCCACCTCGGCACCGTCACCATGTGTGTCTTTGGACGATTGGCGCAGCGGTAGCGCGCTTCCCTGACACGGAAGAGGTCACTGGTTCGATCCCAGTATCGTCCACCACAGCAGACAGGCGGCGTGAGTCGCGAACCGAAGTGCGCAGCTCACGCCGCCCTCGTCATTTCTGCCGGGTCTGGGCTGTTATCGCCAGGAGAAGCACTGCTGCCCCTGCCAGGCCTGTCCAAGTCAGGTGTTCGTGCAGAGCGAGGACGCCGATGGCAGTGGCCACTACTGGTTCCAGCAGAGCGATGACTGCTGCTGTTGAGGCTTGCAGACTTCTCAGGCCTGCGTAGAAGAGGGTGTACGCGAGGGCCGTGGGGACGAGGCCGAAGTACGCGATCAGAAGCCAGCCGGTGACGCTGGTCGGGAGAGCTGCGAACGGGGCCAGGAACAGGGCGCCCGTGGTGAAGCCCAGGAGAGCTGTTGTCACCGCGCCCGAGCTGTTGCGGTTCAGCAGGGTCGTCAACGTGTAGCCGGCCGCAGAGGTGACGGCAGCTGCTACGCCGACGAGGTTGCCGGTACCGGTGGTGGCGGTCAGGAGAGCGAGCCCGGCCAGGGCCGCGAAGAGAGCTGGGGTGAAGCGCTCTCGGGCGGCGACCGTGATGAGGATCGGGGCTGCGCCGAGCGCGATCACTGTGGCGATCCCTACGCCGACACGTGGGATCGCGGTGAAGTAGCCGAGTTGGCACACGGCGAGTCCAACACCGCTCAGGACGTGGCGGAGTGGACTCGCCACCAGCTGCGGCCGCACAGGGGTTCGCCGAACGGCCACCAACAGCGTCAGCCAGCAGGCTGCGGCTGCCAGTCGCCAGAACGACGTGGCGAGAGGCGTGAGACCGGCGTACTGCGTCAGTAGCGCGCCGGTCGGGCCGCCAGTGCCCCAGGCCAGGGCGGCGAGTACTACGAAGACGAGGGCACGCCTCGTCGATGCGCGTCGATGCATCGGACACTCCGGGATGGTGTTCGCAACGAATGGTGGGGCGTCTGCGAACAGCCCGAAGAAGCCCAGGCCGCAACGGCCTGGGCGCGTGGGAAACCGTCCGCCTAAGCGGCGGTCGGCGGAGTGATGATGCGATGCACGGGACCGACTCTAGCCAGTCCCCCGCGGCGCGAGCGACGGGTTTACATCCGCAGGTACGAGCCGCCGTTGAAGTCGAGCACCGTGCCGGTCGCGAACTCGGCCTCCGGGGACGCCAGGTACTTGATCGCGGCCGCGACCTCCGACGGATCCGCCACTCTCTCGAGCGGACTCTCCAGCCGCCGCCGGTCGTACCCGTCACCGGCCAGGTTCACCGCGGCCATGTCCGTGACCGTCCAGCCCGGCGCGATCGCGGTAACCGCGATGCCCTCCGGCCCCAGGGCGCGCGCCAAGGACTGCGTGAACGACACGATCGCCGCTTTCGACGCGCCGTACGCGGGCTGGTTCGGCTCTCCGCGGAAGGCCCCGCGGGACGACACGTTGACGATCCGTCCACCGCGCGTCATGTGCCGGACGGCGCACCACGTGACGTTGGCCGGACCAACGAGATTCACCGCGAGCGTGTCAGCCCACGCCTGCTGCCATTCGGCGTACGTCGTCTCGCGGATCCGATGCGGGTGGTAGACGCCCGCGTTGTTCACGAGTACGTCGATACTGCCCAGAGCGGCCGCTGCGTCCGACACCATCGTCTCGATCGCGGCCGGGTCCGCCAGATCCGCCTGGACCGCGAGATGCCCGGAGCCCGGCAGCTCCTTCACCACCTGGGCGGCGGCGTCACCGGACGAGCTGTAGTGCACCGCCACCCGGTCGCCCGCCTCGGCGAAGGCGCGCGCCGTCGCCGCACCGATCCCTCGTGAAGCCCCTGTCACCAGCACCGATCGGTTCATGGAACCGATCCTTTCATCACCACAACGCCGAGAGCGTCAGGGCCGCGGCTTCCAGTCCCGGCGGTACGACTTCGCCGCCCGGACCCACTCCTTCTTCGCCTCGTTGCGCAGCCGCACGTCCGCCCGCCGCGCCATGTACGCCGCCTCGCGCTGCAGCTTCACCCAGCTCTCGTACCGCCGGTAGGGCAGCGTCCCGTCCTCCAGCCCTGCCCGTACGGCGCAGCCGGGCTCGGTCTCGTGCGAGCAGTCCTTGAACTTGCACCGCTCCGCCAGCGCGGTGACGTCCGGGAACGCCGCCGCCAGCCCTTCACCGCTCTCCTGCAGACCGATCCCCCGCAGCCCCGGCGTGTCGATCACGACACCGCCGGCCGGCAACACGATCAGCTCCCGCCGTACCGACGTGTGCCGCCCCTTGCCGTCCTCACGGATGTCCTGCACGTCCAGCAACTCCACCCCGGCCAGCGCGTTCACCAGGGACGACTTGCCCGCACCACTCGACCCCAGCAACGCCAGGGTCGCGTCGCCGGCCAGCAGGTCGCGCACGCCGTCCATACCGGCACCTGTGGTCGCACTGCACACCAGTACGTCGGCCCCGGGCGCCGCGGCTGCCACGTCGTCGGCCAGCAGCTCGGCGTCGGACACCAGGTCCGACTTGGTCAGTACGACGACCGGGCGCGCACCACTCTCCCAGGCCAGCGCCATGAACCGCTCGATGCGCACGATGTTCGGCTCCGGCACCAGGCCGACCACGATCGCGATCACGTCGATGTTCGAGGCGAGCACCTGCCCGCGGGACGACCCGCCGACCTCCGCCCGGACGATCGACGTACGGCGCGGCAGCACGGATTCGACCGTGACGCGGTCGTCCGGCCAGTACCGCAGTACGACCCAGTCGCCGGTACACGGGCCGGCCTGCGCGTCGGACGCGATCTCGGCGAGCAGCGCCCCGGACCAGCTGGCCCGGACCGGCCCGTCCTCGGTGAAAACCGTCGCCAGGCCCTTGTCGACCCGGGCGACACGCCCCGGGACCAGGTCCTCGGGAACGGACTGCAGACATTCGGCCGTGGAACTGTCGAGTCCCAGGGCCTGGAGTGTGGCTGACATGCGGCGAACCTTTCGGAGGGTCCGGCCGCGGGCTCAGCTCAGCGGACGGACGATATGAGAGACAACTGGCCGTTCGGCCTCTTCCGAGCTCATGGCGGGTTGCCTCCCTTCCAGTCCTTGCGGTCCGGCCAGGACCGTGTGTCGCATGCCGTCAGCCTAGGTCGTCGGTCTCACCCTGCGCACCGGGTTTTCCGACCGAAGCAGGCTTCCGCTCGGCCTCAGGCTCGACTTCAGCCTCAGGTTTACGTTCAGGTCGAGGAGCAGCCTTGGGCGGCCGCTCGGCGAGCTTCTCCACCTTCCGCGCGGCCGCAGCCTCCGGGCGGTCCGCCCCCTCCACCGGCGTCAGCGTGTGATCGTGCTCGTGGTGCGGATCGGGCTCCGCCTTCATCACCGGCTCGACCTCGCCGTCACCCTCGGCGGGCTCCGGCACGTCCTTCTCAGCGGCCTTCGCCTCGGCAGCCTTGACCTCGGCGACGTGTGCCTTGTGCGGCCACAGCCGGTCCACGACCGCATTCAGCGCGGCACCGATCAGTACCGCGATCGCGGTCATG
>DASXXB010000047.1:0-15275 GCA_036503355.1 Kribbella sp.
TGTGATGTCTAGGGAGGTTGGTCAGTCGGGTGATGGGTGGTTGGCCTCCGATGGCGGAGTGGGGTCGGTGGTGATTGTAGAAGTGGAGCCAGCCGGGCAGGGCGGTGTTGCGCTGGTGGTTTGAGGTGTAGAAGCGGGCGTAGGCCCAGCCGTCGGCCAGGGTGCGGTGGAACCGTTCGATCTTGCCGTTGGTTTGGGGTCGGTAGGGCCGGGTTCGTTTGTGGGTGATGCCGAGTGCTGTGCAGGTGTCGCGCCAGGTGAACGAGCGGTAGCAGGCGCCGTTGTCGGACAGGACGCGCTCGATGGTGACGCCGTGGTCGTGGAACCAGGCGACGGCTCGCTGGAGTACTCCTGCGGCGGTGTCGGCTTTCTCGTCGGTGTGGATCTCGGCGTAGGCGACGCGGGAGTGGTCGTCGATCACGGTGTGCAGGAACGCCTTGCCGGTGCGGGGTTTGCCGTCGGGTCCGTTGACCAGGCCCGGGGTCGCACGCTTGTTGAGGTCGCCTTGCTGACGGCCGACGAAGCGGTGACCGCCGCCGTCGGGGATATTGCCGAACTTCGTGACGTCGACGTGCAGCAGTGAGCCGGGGTGGTCGTGTTCGTAACGGCGCAGCGGTTCTGCGGTGACCCGGTCGATGCTCGACAGCCGGTTGATCCGGCAGCGGACCAGCACGGCGTGAACGGTCGAAGCGGGGATACCGACCCGGCCGGCGATCTGCACCGGGCCGAGCCGAAGCCGCCACCGCAAACGCACGATCTGCCGAACGGTCTGCGGGGGTGTCTTGGCCGGACTGCGGTGCGGTCTGGAGCTGCGATCAGCCATCCCGGCCGGTCCCTCGGCACGATACCTCTCGGCCCACTTACGTGCGGTTTTCGACGCGACCATGAACATCTTGGCCGCCGCGGCGTACGACCAGCCCTCCTCGACGATCAGCCGTGCCAGCCGCAGACGTGCGCGCGGGGTTAAAGCAGCGTTAGCGTGGGACACGAAGGCCTCCGGTCAGGTGAAGCGGTGAACTAGACAGCTCCACTTCACAACCGGAGGCCTTCACCTGTCACACAGGCTCACCGCCACCGACCGGGACAACCTCCCTGGACATCACATCTAGAACTCCTTCTCACACAGGGGATCCGGGGCGCGCGGGCCTTGGGCGGAGGCCACGCGCGCCCCGGACGTTCATCAGCTGACGGTCAGGGCCGTGTCGTCGATGACGAAGCTGGTCTGCGCGGAGGAGTCCTCCTGGCCGACGAACTTGATCGTGACGGTCTTGCCCTTGTACTGCGTCAGGTCCAGCGTCTTCTGCACGTACGACGTGTTCTTGTTGAGGTTCGAGTACGTCGCCAGTGTGCTCGTCGTCGAACCGTTGACGACCTGGACCTTCGCGGTGTCGTACGCCACCGTCCCGGTGGTCTCCGCGGTGTCGATGCGGATCCAGAACGTCAGCGCCGCGGACGTCGCCGTCGCCGGGATCGCGACCGACTGGCCGACGTTCTCGGTGGTCGCACGGCCGTTGCCCTGCAGCCACAGCTTCCAGGTACCGGTGCGCGCCGGACGGCCGGTGTTGTCGGTGATCGGGCCGGCGGTACCGGTCCAGTTCACCGCGCCGGACTCGAAGCCCGGGTTCTGCAGCAGGTTGCCGCCGGTCGGGGGCGGCGTGGTGCCGCCACCGCACGCGGCCGAGCCGGCCGGGACGGCGATGCCGCTGAACGCGGCCTCGATGCCCTTGCACTGCGCCGAGTCCGCGCCGTACAGCTCGATCGCGGAGGTGATCGCGCCTTCACGCGCGTCCTTGTAGGTGCTGCCCGAGCTCAGCTTGGTGCTCAGCGTGCGGTACCAGACCTTCGAGGCCACGTCCCGGCCGACACCGGCGAACGTGGTGCCGTTGCACGCCGTGCTGTTGTAGGTGACGCCGTTGATGGTCTTGCTGCCGGTGCCCTCGGAGGCCAGGTAGAACCAGTGGTTCAGCGGGCCGGACGAGTAGTGCGGGTCGAGGCCGCCGGTGCTGGTCGACCAGCAGTCCACGCTGCCCCCGTCCTTCGACGGCTTGTCCATGTAGCGCAGCGGCGTACCGTCGCCATTGATGTCGATCTTCTCGCCGATCAGGTAGTCACCCGGGTCGCTCGCGTTGTTCGCGTACCACTCGACCATGGTGCCGAAGATGTCGCTGGTCGCCTCGTTGAGGCCGCCCGCGTCACCGGAGTAGTTCAGGTTGGCGGTCGCCTCGGTGACACCGTGGCTCATCTCGTGACCGGCCACGTCGATCGCGGTCAGCGGATGCGTGTTGCTGATCCCGTCGCCGTACGTCATCTGGGTGCCGTCCCAGAACGCGTTCACGTACGCGTTGCCGTAGTGCACGCGGGAGCGGGCGCCCTTGCCGTCGTTGAAGATGCCGTTGCGGCCGTGGACGTTCTTGTAGTAGTCCCAGGTCAGCTGGGCGCCGTAGTGCGCATCCACCGCCGCGGTCGCGCGGTCCGACGCGGCGCCGCTGCCCCAGGTGTCGTCGGCGTCGGTGAACGTCGTACCGTTCCCGGACGTCGCCCCCTTCAGGTCGGTGGTGTAGTTGCCACCGCGGGACGGGTCGGTCATCGAGAAGCTGCCGGACGAGCCCGACGTACCGATGGTGACCTTGCCGGCGTACATCGAGTTGCCGGTGCCGGCCTTGATCTCGTCGTCCTGGGCCAGCACCTTCCCGGACTTGGCGTCGATGAACGAGTGCAGCACCGACGGGGTCTGGTCGGGCTTCACGCCGGTCGTGACGACCTCGTACGCGAGCACGGGCTTGGTCGGCGTCACGAAGACGACCAACTGGCCCTTGTTGGCGGTCGCCTTGAACTGTGTCTTCTTTTGGGCTGCTTGCGCGCCCTTGGTCAGTGCCGCCGACTGGGACAGGGTCGGCTTGGTAGCGACCTCGACGGCCTTCGCGCCGCGGTTGTAGGTGACCTGCCCGATCGACGCGCCCTTGCGCTTGACGATCAGGTCACCGCCGACGACCTTCAGGCCGTTGAAGGTGCGGTCGTAGCGGACGTACTCGGTGCCGTCGGCATCTTTGACCACGTCGCGGACCTGGAGTTGCTCGCCGGAGCCGAGCCCGAGGGCGGCGGCCGTCTGCGCGGTCAGCGCCTGTTCGGCCTGGACGGCGGCCGGCTGGTTGAAGCCGGACGCCGGAAGCGGAGCCGATCGGTCGGCGGCACCGGCTGTCGAAGCGGTGAACGTCGTGGCAAGACCCGCTGCCGCGACGATCGCTACCGCCCCTGCTGATGTCAGTCGTCTCAAGACAACATCTCCTCACGGTGTGGTCGCTGTTTGGGCGCAGCGACCGAATTCAGTTGGGGACGCGCCGGATGCTGACGCAACAGTGCCACTGCCTCATTTGTGACACTTTGTGTCGAATCATGCGAGTTCTGTTACATCCGACTGAAGACCGACTGTTGCCGTCCGGTCGCCGAGAGTCAAGAGAACTGAGTGAAAGCTGAGGGAAAACCCGCACGCGGGCGTCAGTGCGCGGGGCGCAGCAACTCCCGAAGGTCTTCCGGCGAGGTCACCGGGAGCTTGCAGGTGAAGTTCTGACACACGTACGCCGCCGGTCGCCCGTCCACGAGCACGCGTCCGGCCATCAAAGGCACCGCTAGATCAGGTGCACCAGCAACAATCGCCGTCCCCCAAGGAGCGTTGCCAAAGGCAACACGAACAAGCTCCCCACCAGCGGAGTCGGTGGAGGCCGCAGTGGAGGCGGCGGGGGCCGCGGTGGAGGGGGCGGAGGTGGTGGGGGCGGAGGTGGTGGGGGCGGAGGTGGAGGAGGCGGAGGAGGTGGTGGGGGCGGAGGCGGAGAGGGTTGTGGTGGTGGGGGTTGTGCTGGTGGGGGTGGGGGTTGTGGTGATGGCTATTTCGAGGGGGCCGGTGGCGAGGGTTTCGGTTACCGCGAGGGCGCGGGCCGCGAAGCGCGGGGCCCGGGAGGCGATGGCGGCAGAGGCGGCAAGAGCTTGCTGGGCGGCTGTTTCATACCGGTCTGATCCGGTCAGGCTCGCCAGCGTGGTGAAGGCTTCGGCGGCCAGGCTCACACCGGAGGGCGTCGCGTTGTCGGTCGCGTCCTGCGGTCGCCATACCAACTGCTCCGCGTCCGCGGCAGTGTCGTAGTAGGTGCCATCAGCAACAAACTCCTCCAGCACACGCCCCAACAGCGCCTCCGCGATCCGGAACCACTCGACCTCCCCGGTAGCCCCCAGCAACGTCAAGCAGGCTTGGGAAAACGCGGCATAGTCCTCGAGTACGCCGTCCGCACTCCCCCGCACGCCGTCCCGCGACGTCCGGTACAACCGTGCCCCGTCCAGATGCACATCCTGGATCAACCGCGCCGCCGCAACCGCAGCCTCGACGTACTCCGGCCGTTCCAGCACCACCCCGGCCCGCGTGAGCGCCGTGATCGCCAGGCCGTTCCACGAAGCGACCACCTTGTCGTCCCGACCCGGGTAGGTCCGCCTGCTCCGCGCGCGCTTCAGTTCCTCGCGGACCCTGCGCCAACGCCCCTCGTCGTCCGGATCCTTCCGGAGCTGAAGCACGGACGACCCCTTCTCGAACGTGCCGGTGACATCGCAGAGCTCGATCACCCAGTCCGCGTCGGCCGCTGTGAGCACGCTGCGGAGTTCATCAGGCGTCCACACGTAGTACTTGCCTTCCTCCCCCTCGGTGTCCGCGTCGAGCGCCGACGCGAACCCACCCTCCGGCGTACGCAACTCGGCGAGCAGGAAGTCGGCCGTCTCCTCCGCGACACGGCGCGCGAGCGGATCGGCCGTCACCGTCCACCAATGCGTGTAAACGTCGAGCAGCAGCGCGTTGTCGTACAGCATCTTCTCGAAGTGCGGCACGACCCACTGGCCGTCGACGGAGTACCGCGCGAACCCGCCGGCGAGCTGGTCGTACATGCCGCCGCGAGCCATCCGGTCGCAGGTCTGCGCGACCATCGCGAGCGCCTCCCGGTCGCCGGTACGGCGATGGTGGCGGAGCAGGAAGTCGAGCACCATCGACGGCGGGAACTTCGGCGCACCGCCGAACCCGGCGCCGGCCGGATCGAAGTCGGCCTTCAGCAGCTGGACCGCGCGGTCGAGATCGAACGCCTCCGCGGCCGCGGGCTGCTGCGCGCCGAGCTGCTCGACCACGCGCTTCCCGATCCCGTCGAGCTGCTCGCGCCGGTTCTGCCAGGCGTCGGTGATTGCCTCCAGCACCTGCCGGAACGACGCCATCCCGCCGCGGGCGTCCTTCGGGAAGTACGTCCCGCAGAAGAACGGCTCGCCCGCCGGCGTGAGGAACGCCGACATCGGCCAGCCGCCCTGCCCGGTCATCGCCACGGTCGCCGCCAGGTAGATCGCGTCGACGTCCGGCCGCTCCTCGCGATCCACCTTCACGCTCACGAAGTGCTCGCTCAGGTACGCCGCCGTACCGGGGTCCTCGAACGACTCGTGCGCCATCACATGACACCAGTGACAAGCGGAGTACCCGACCGACAGGAACACCGGCACGTCCCGCTCACGGGCCTCGGCGAACGCCCTGTCCGACCACTCCCGCCACTCCACCGGGTTCGCCGCGTGCTGCCGGAGATACGGACTGGTCGATCGTCCAAGCTCGTTCGCCATACCCCAACGCTAGAGGAGGACCTTGCGGGTCCCGGTGTCCGGATGCAGGAAGGCCAGCAATGCCTCGGCCTCGTCGACGACGGCGCCCGCATCGGTCAACGGCTGATAGGTCCGGATCGTGAGGGTCGCCTCGTCAGCGGTCCGGCTGACCGTCCAGTCGCCCGCGGTGAAGCCGTCGACGAGCAGGAGCTGCGGGACGGGGCGCTGCGTGCGGTGCCGATGGTCGTCGGTGATCACGCGGGTGCGATCGGCGTACGAGAGCAGCAGGTTGTCGAAGTCGTACAGGAACCGCGGCGGCGCCGGCGTGTCCGGATCCGGGTGCACGACATCGGGTACGTCGTACAACGTCTGGCCGTGCTCGTCCTGGAAGACCCGCAGGCTCATCGGTTCGACGACCTCGCGCAGCTTGGTGAGGCCGGACCAGACCTGCAGGTCCTTGACGCTCGCCGGACCGAAGGCCGCGAGGTAGCGGCGGATCATCCACTCGAGCGTCGCGGTCGCCGGTGCGCTTGCGCCGAGCCAGGCGTCGACGGTGGTGTGGGCGATCGGCCCGCTCCGGCCCCAGACTCCGCGCGGCGGTACCTGGACCAGCGGCACCTGATTGCGGATCGCGTAGACCAGGGAAGCCGGGGCGCGGCCGGGCCAGCGTTCGGCGAGCAGGGCGCCGAGCTCCTTGTTCGTCAACGGTTTGGCAGCGAGCAGCTCGACGCCGTCGGCGACCAACTGCGCCATGTCGATCCCCTGGATCGGCTTACCGTGGGTGAAGTTGCGGTAGAGGTCGCGGTCCAGCACAGGCTGGATCAGCGGGCGCAGCGCGCGGGCATCCTCCGGGACGACGAGGTGGATCGTCGACCGCATCAACGCCATCCGGATCAGCGAGCGGTCGACGAGCAGTTCAGCCGCCCGCGCAGGGTCGAACTCCGTCAGCCGGGACCACAGCCCGACGTACCAGGTGTGCGGTGTCTGCGCCTGCAGGCCCACAAGCCGCCGTACCGCGTCGACGACCGGCAACTCGGAGCGACGCAGCAACAGCTGCCGATCGAGAGTCGCACGATTGAGCGCCCGGCGGCTGAGTACATGCGTCACGCCCCAACGGTATGTTGAATCGGAGTATGCCCGTGCACCCGCTGCTCGCCAGCCGCTTCAGCCCGCTGTGGTTCGACCCCGCCGTGACCGTCACGGACGACGACGTCGACCTGCTGCTCGAGGCCGCCCGCTGGGCGCCGTCGGCCGGGAACTCCCAGCCCTGGGCGTACTTCGTGGCGCGCCGCGGCGAACCCGACCACCAGCGGGTCGTCAGGCACCTCGCCCGCAGCTCGGCCCGCTGGGCGCCGAGCGCGTCGTTGCTGATCGTCACGATGGCCCACCGCTACGTCGAGGACACCGACTGGGCGTACTCCGACTTCGCCGACTACGACCTCGGCCAGTCCGTCGCGCACCTCACCCTGCAAGCGCACGCGATGGACCTGGCCTGCCGCCAGTTCCGCGCCTTCGACCTCGACACCCTCACCACCGAACTCAACCCCGGCCCCGGCTGGCACATCGTCTCGATGATCGCCATCGGCCGCCCCACCGAAGACCGCCCACCGGCCCGCGACCGCCGTACCACAACAGACCTGCGAACCGCTCCTTGGGACTAGGTCCTGTCTGGATTGCCAGACAGGGCCTAGACGGTCTGGGAGAGGGCGACTGAGAGGCCGAGGGTCAGGGCCATGGTGAGGAGTTCTACGCCGACGATGCGCCAGAAGGGGCGGCCGGAGGTGAGGAGGTCGTCGTGAGAGCGGGCGCGGTGGAGGGCGGCGAGGAGGACGAGGAGCAGGAAGGCGGCGACCTTCGCGATCAGCAGGGCGCCGTACGCGTCCTGGGTCAGCTCGTCGAGGATCGAGCCCCAACCGCCACCCTTCGCGGCGAGACGGCCGGCGGCGCTCAGCAGGCCGCTGAGGACCAGGGCGACGGCCGAGATGACGGCGACCTGGCCGTAGCGCTCCATCACGATCGGCAGGCCGTTCCGGCTCGCGCGGCCGTAGCGGACCAGGCCGGCGAGTCCACCGATCCAGGTCGTCGCCGCGATCACGTGGATCACCAGGGCGGCGCCGGCGAGTACGACGTACGACTCGTTCCTCGGGTACGCCGTGACAGCGGTCGGCACCAGCGCCGCGATCGCGACCAGCACGCCGAGACCGGCGGCCGACGACGTCTGCACGCGGCGGATCCCGATCGCCAGCGCGAGGACGAGGATGCCCGTGATCAGCAGGGCCTTCACCTCGGGTACGCCGAGCGCGTCATCGATCCGCAGGCGCAGCAACCGCACGGGGGTGTTGAGGATGAGCGCCGCCGTCACGACTGCACCGGCGAAGGCACACACCGCCCAGATGATCGCCGCGTTGCTCGCGTCCCGGACCGCGCGCCGGCCCTGTACGCCGAGCGGTCCGCCTTCGAGGCGCAGCAGCACGACGGCAGCGAGCAGCGCGCCCGCACAACCGACCGTGGCCATCGTCGCGATCAGCCGCAGCAGCGGCAGCAACCACGACACGAACTCGCCCGGCCCACCGATCCCGCCGGCGGTCCGCGGCTGACTGTCCGCGGCGTACAACGCGATCACCAGTGCCACCGACGCGACGACGACAGCACCCACCCCGCCCGCGACCAGACGTCCGGGCATGCGGTGCCGGGCGGCGCGGGTCGCGGTCACCGGAACGACCGGCCCTGGGCTCCATTCAGCACGCGGCTCACTATAGGGTCAGCCGGAGGTGGGCTGCCCAGTCCGACACCATCTCGTGACCAGGTCCCCAGGAATCGGTGACCGGACCGACATGTGGTCAGTGCTGAGAGTGTTCCTTGGCCTCACTCGGCGTCTGGGTCTGCTCCGAAGCCGTCGGCGCTGCATCGCCATCCGGGGACGGCGAGCTGTCCGGACTCGCTGGGTCGCCGGACGGTGCTGGGGCGTCCGCACCATCGCGATCCACGTCGATCCGCTTCAACTGTTTGGCCATGCTGCGCCACAGCAGAAACGTGGCGACACCGAGCGCCAGCACGATCAGCAGCGCGACCCAGCCCGGCTTCACGACGTTGGGGTCGATCTCGGCCGTCTGAAGGGAGATCATCGCTGTCACGCCACCATTCTCTCATTGTCCGGCCCGCCCGTCAGCGCAGCCCCGCGAACAGGTCGTCCTCGGGCAGCTCCGACTCGACCACACTGCGCGCCAGCTCGTAGTCCTCGGTCGGCCAGGCCGCCTGGTGCACCTCCAGCGGTACGGCGAACCACGAGCCGTCCGGGTCGATCTGGGTCGCGTGCGCGAGCAGGGCCTTGTCCCGCGTGGCGAAGTACTGCGAGCACTCGACGCGGGTGGTGATCCGCCGCTCGTGCTCCGGGTCCGGCTTCCAGTCCTTCAGGCGCTCGGCGTACGGCGACTCCAGGCCACGCTCGACCATCGCGTCGTGCAGCGCCTTCATCCGCTCGTAGTGGAACGTGTGGTGGTAGTACAGCTTCAGCGGCTGCCACGGCTCGCCGAGCTCGGGGTACGCGTCCTTGTCGCCCGCGGCCTCGAACGCGGCCACGGTGATCTGGTGGCACATCACGTGGTCCGGATGCGGGTAGCCACCGTTCTCGTCGTACGTCGTGACGACCTGCGGCCGGAACTCGCGGATCAGCTTCACCAGCGGAGCGGCGGCGTCCTCGACCTTCTGCAGCCCGAAGCAGCCCTCGGGCAGCGGTGGCAGCGGATCGCCCTCGGGGAAACCGGAGTCCACCCAGCCCAGCCACTCCTGCCGGATGCCGAGGATCTCGCGTGCCGCGTCCATCTCCTTGCGGCGGATCTCGGTGATGTTCGCCAGCACCTCCGGGCGGTCCATCTTCGGATTCAGGATCGATCCGCGCTCACCACCGGTACAGGTGGCGACCATCACCTCCACGCCTTCGGCGACGTACCGGGCGGTCGACGCGGCGCCCTTGCTCGACTCGTCGTCCGGGTGGGCGTGCACATGCAACAACCGAAGATCTCCACTCACAAGACACAATGGTCCTCCAAGCCCACGCAAAACCCACGACCGACCCCCTGGACGACCTGTGACCGAGCAATCAACCTCCGACCTCAATGCGCGGTACGGGCGAGGTGGGCGATCCCGCCGCCCGCTGCTGATCGGCGCGCTGGGCGTGGTCGTCCTGGCCGGGCTGGCCTGGCTGATCTGGGCCGCCTGGGTGCAGTCGAACCCGCCGGTCCGCTCGCAGCTGCAGGGGTTCGAGATCGTCTCGCCGACCAGCGCGAAGGCGACCATGAAGGTCGACCGCACCAAGTCGGTCGAGGCAACCTGCCGGCTACAGGCGAAGGCCGCGGACTTCTCGATCGTCGGCGAACTCACCGTGACGATCCCGTCCGACTCGGCCCGCCACCAGGTGCTTCCGGTCACCCTGACAACCCAACGCACCGCAACCTCAGTCGTCCTCGTCGGCTGCACAACCCCCAACCAACCCCGCCCCCACTGACAACACCCCCTCCCTACCGGACGCGCCGGAGCGCGGAGGCGGCGAGGCGCGGGAGCGCGGGGCGCGGCAGCGCGGGGCGCGGCAGCGCGGGGCGCGGGAGCGCGAGAGGCGCGGGGGCGCGGGAGGCGCGGGAGCGCGGGGCGCAGGGAGCGCGCAGGTGCGGGAACGCGCGGAGGTGCGGGGAGCGCGGGGGCGCGGGGCGCAGGGAGCGCGGGAGCGCGCGGGAGGCGCGGGAGCGCGGGAGGCGCGGGAGCGGCGGCGACCTTCTCGGCGGACTGGCTTTGCGGAACATTTCTGCCGGCAGCTGCACATTTGTTTCCGGAGTGATCTGGTCGGGATGCCGACGTACAGCTCGACAGGTAGAGCACCGCGAGACACCGTACGCAATCGTCGCTGCCACGCTCAGGTGCACTACCTCCAACACGGACATCTCCTGTCGAACTGTCCGCCACCCCCGCCGGCCCATCACCCGCTCATTGCGACCGCATTCCGGGCTACTACCGCGCCTGGCGTCAGGGGTTAACCACCCAACTCGCCCCTTCACCTGCTGCATGCGCCGCCGCAACGGGCAATCCCGCTGGTCAACCCCCGAGTTGACCCCCGGAGCGGGACCGGGAAGCGGGACCGGGAGGGGGTCCCGGGAAGCGGTCCTGGGAAGCGGTGCCGAGAAGCGGTCCCGGGAAGCGGTCCCGGGAAGCGTTGCCGGGGAGTGATGCCGGGAAGTGTGGGTAGCTGCTGTGGCAACCGATTGCCGGGAGGGGCGTTACACCGTACGGAAAACCTTGTCAGCAAACGTTTTCCAGGCGCTTCCGGGCGCCCGGGACCCCTGCGTGATCCGCGGTCTCTTGCTACGCTCGTTTGATTGGTCGCCGTCGACGACGGCGACCAGCAGTATTTCCTGCCCATCCCACCGACACAAGGAGCAGCCCGTGACGCAGAAGATCGACGAGGACAGCGTTGTCTGGCTGACGCAGGACGGTTATGACCAGCTGAAGTCCGAGCTCGAGCACCTCAAGGGCCCCGCCCGTGCCGAGATCACGCAGCGGATCAGCGAGGCCAGGGACGAGGGCGACCTCAAGGAGAACGGCGGCTACCACGCCGCCAAGGACGAGCAGGGCAAGATCGAGGCGCGGATCCGGCAGCTGGAGGACATGCTGCGCCGCGCCCGGGTGGGCGAGACCCCGAAGGCCGGCGGCAAGATCGAGCCCGGCATGAAGGTATCGATCAAGTTCGCCGGCGACGACGACGTCGAGACCTTCCTGCTCGGCTCCCGCGAGCTGCTCGCCCTGGACGCGTCGGTCGACATCGACGTCTACTCGCCGCAGTCTCCCCTCGGCGCCGCGATCCTGGGGAAGAAAAAGGGCGACAAGGCGACGTACGAGGCGCCGAACGGCAAGCCCGTCACCGTCCAGATCGTCGCCGCGGAACCCTTCACCGGCTGACCACCAAGCTCCCGAGCGCCCCGGTGGACATCCCACCGGGGCGCTCGCCTGTTACAGGAGCTTCACCGGAACCCAGACTGAGTGTTGAGTCTGAGTGGCTCAAGTTTCTTGATAGTTGAGTCGACAGGGCTCAACTTGAGCTCTACGGTCTCGCCATGGGCATCCTTCGCCATCGCGAATTCCGCCGGTTGTGGGCCGCCGACCTGCTCAGTCAGCTCGGGTCCCGTCTGAGCATGGGCGCGATCCCGCTGCTCGCGGTGCTGACGCTCAACGCCTCGACATTCCAGGTCGCGATGTTGCGGACCTGCGAGACCGCGGCGTGGCTCGTACTCGGGCTGTTCGCCGGGGCCTGGGCCGATCGGATCCGGTGCCTGCCGATCCTCGTGTACGCCGACGTGCTGCGGGCGTTGCTGCTGGCGTCGATCCCGGTCGCCTGGTGGTTCGGCGTACTGACACTCCCACAGGTGTACGCCGTACTCGTGCCGGCCGGGATCCTCACGGTCCTGTTCGACGTCGCGCACAGCTCGTACCTGCCGAGGCTCCTCGAGCGGGACGACCTGCTCCCGGGCAACGCGAAGCTCGCCGCGAACCACTCGGTCGCCGCGGTCATCGGCGCCGGTGCGAGCGGGCTGCTCGTCCAATGGCTCGGCGCCGCGCTGACGATCGGCCTCGACGCGCTGAGCTTCCTCTGGTCAGCGGTCTGGCTGCGAAGCATCCGTACGCCGGAGGCCGCGCCGGTGAAGCCCGAACGCCCCGACCTGCGCCGCGAGATCGGCGAGGGGATGCGGTACGTCTTCAGGCATCCGCTACTCCGGCCACTCGCTCTGAACACGATGGCGACGATGCTCTTCCAGGCGGCGGCCGGCGCGATCATGGTCGTCTACCTGGTGCGCGGCGTACACCTGAGACCCGCGACGATCGGCATCCTCAGCATGATCGGCCTGCTCGGCGCGATCGTCGCCTCGGCCGTCACGGAACGACTCAGCACCCGGTACGGCGATGCGCGCACGCTACTGCTGTCGTCGACCGGAATCGGTGTTGCGTTCACCGTCCAGGCGTTGACGGCACCTGGTTGGATGGTGAGCTGGTTCGTGGTGGGGACGCTGCTCGCCGGGTTCTGCATCATCGTCAGCTACATCCTGCAGGTCAGTGCGAAGCAGCGCCTGTGCCCGCCGGAACTTCAGGGCCGGGTGAGCGCCACGATGAGCTTCGTCAGCTGGGGTGCCACGCCCCTGGGCAGCCTCCTCGGCGGCACGCTCGGCACCGCCTTCGGCCTGCACACCACCCTGTGGATCGCCGGCCTCGGCACCCTGGCCGCCAACACCACCCTCTACCTCTCCCCCCTCCGCCCCCTCCGAACGATCCCACTCGCAACACCCCTAACCCCCTGACCCGAAGGCCTACCGCCGACACGGAGGGTTGCCAGCTGATGTGGCGGGTTGCCTGTTGGGGTTTTCAGGGGGCAACCCTCCGGGTGAGGGAGCAAGTGGTTAGTCGGAGGTGATTTGGGCGGTGCCTACCAGGACCTCGACGTCGAGGGCGGCGCGGCCGCGGCCGATCTCGACGTCCTTGGACTGGCCGGAGACGGCTCCGGACCAGGTGACACGGCCGAGTTGGGCCTCGGTGTGGACGTGGACGTCGGAGCCGCGGCGGAGCGCGACCTGCGCCGTACCGGACTCGACGCGTACGCGGGACCTGCCCTTGGTGATCTGGGCGTCGAGGTTCGCGGAGCCGGCTTGCACGAGTACGTCGATCGGGCCGTCGACGTCGGCGACCTTCGCCGTACCGGCGGTCACGCGGACCCGGGTCAGGCCGGGCAGGCGTTCCGCGTTCACGCTGCCGCCGGTGACCTCGACCTCGACCTGGAGGTTCGGGTTGACGCGGATCGACAGCTCCTTGGCCAGCCCGTTCACGTGCGCCTTCAGGTCGGTCGGGTTGCGCAGCATGCTGAACCCGTCGATCGAGACGCCCATGTCGCCCTCGCTGCTGATCGCGAGCGTGTCGCCGTCGCGCTTGATCACGTGCGGACCGTCGACGGCCACGCCGTTCACGGCCGGCTCGCCGATCAACCGCACCCGGCGGCCGATCGCCCGCACCGTCACCCGCTGTACCCCGGACGGGATCGGCACATTGCTGTGCTCCTCCTCCACCGGCTCGGCCTCCTCGTCCACCACACTGTCCTGAACCCCAGACGTCCCGGAGACCGGTCCAGTCGCACCGTCCCGCTCAGCACTGGGCTCGGCGGCCGGCCCAGCAGTCGACCCGGCGCTACCGTCACCGGTCGTCCCGGAGGTCGGCCCGGCGGACTGCCCAGCGGTTGGTCCGGCGCTCGGCCCGGCGGACTGCCCAGCGGTTGGTCCGGTGCTCGGTCCGGCGGACTGCCCGGCCGTCGGCCCGGTGCTCGGCCCGGCGGACTGCCCGGCCGTCGGCCCGGTGCTCGGCTCGGTGCTCGACCCGGCGGACTGCCCGGCGCCCGACCCAGTGCTCGACCCGGCGGTCGGACCGGCGCTGGGCCCGGTGCTCGACCCGACGGTCGGACCAACGCCCGCCCCGGTGCTCGGCCCGGTGCTCGACTCGGCGGTCGGCTCGGTGGTTGGGACTGTGGTTGGGTTGGTGGTGGGTGAGTCGACGGCGTCGGCCCAGACCTCTGGGGATGCGAGGTCCTCGGCGGCCGGCCAGTCGGTCGAGCTCCGGTGGGGGACGTCCTGTGTCCCCTCCTCGGCAACCGGCTCCCGCGCAGTCGCCCCACCAGCACCGCCGGCAGCACCCCCACCAGCACCCCCGGCAGAGGTGTCGCCGGCGGCAGGCTTGAGGGCGGCGATCAGGGTGGTGGCCTCCTCGGTCGAGAGGTGACCCTTGGCGACCCGGTCCAGGATGTCCTTGACCTTCTCGTCGTAGCTCTGGTTGCTCATGCCACCAGTCCAGCACCCGCAAGGGCCGAAACCAATCGGGGAAGCCCCCGAAAAGCAGCGGCGCGGACCCCGGAAGGAATCCGCACCACTGCTTCTCTATAACCGCACAGCCCCCAAGGCGGAGCTGGTTGTTGTCACGCCGCCGGCGTCATCTCCTCTTCCGCCGCCAGCTCGTCCTGTACGGCGGCCAGCTCCGCAGCCTCCGCGTCCTCCGCAGCCCGTCGCGCTTTCAGGCCCCGCAGACCGGTCAGCGCGATCACCAGCCCGAGCGCCGCGATCCCTGTCACGACCCCGAGCCCGGACTTGTACGCCGACAGCACGACGGCCGGTGCGGTGACGCCGACCGTCTGCCCGCTGATCACCGCGGTCACGATCGCCAGTACGACCGCGCCGCCGACCTGGTTGGAGGTGTTGAACAGCCCCGACGCCAGCCCCTGCTCGTGGTCCGGGACCCCGGACACGGCCTGGATGTTCAGCGACGGGAACCCGAGCGCGAACCCGAGACCAAGCAGCATGATCGTCGGGAAGACCGTGGAGAAGTACGCCGACTCCGGGCCGATCCGGAGCGAGAGCGCGTACCCGGCGACGAACAGCGCCATCGCGACGATGATCATCTTCTCGGTACCGACCCGGTCGACGATCTTGCCGACGTTCGGGGACAGCGTCGCGACCAGCAGGCCGGCCGGGAGGAACCCGAGCGCGGTCTGGAACGACGACCAGCCGAGCAGGTTCTGCAGGTACATGGTGCCGATCAGCTGGAAGGCCACGTACGAACCGAAGACGGTCAGGATGGCCAGGTTCGCCCGCCGC
>DASXXB010000048.1:0-13029 GCA_036503355.1 Kribbella sp.
CCGGGCTGCGGCGCCAGGCCGTGCTGCCGTCGGGCATCTCGATCCGGTCGACCGGCAGCCGGTTGGCCACCACTACGAAGGAACTCCTACCGTTCGGCATCTTCAGCGTCATCCACTCAGGTCGTCGTCGTCACCGGGGTAACGGACCCCGATCTGGCTCCGGGTCTCGTCGAGCAGGTCGAGAATCTCGAGGGTGGCGGCATGAGGCAACGCCGGTACTTCGAGGGCCCCCGCACGCAGCGCTTCCATCACTGCGCCTGCCTCATAGTGGTACCCACGTCCATGCGTCGGCACGTCGATCCGCTCCGCTCCGGAAGCAGTCGTACGCACATAGTAGTCGGGGTGGTGGAACCTGTGTGGCAGCTGCAGGCTGCCGTCCGGGCCGCTGATCGACGCGACCCACGGGTTCTGCGAACGCAGCCCGCAGGTCAGCGCGGCGACCGCGCCGGAGTCGTACCGCCAGGCCATCGCGACGTTCAGGTCGACGCCGTCGTCGTTGAGCGAACCGACCGCCTTCACCTCCGCCGGGCGCCCCAATGCCATGTAGGCCAGCGTCATCGGGTAGATGCCGCCGTCCATCAGCGAGCCTCCCCCGAGCGCCGGGTCGAGCAGGCGAGCCGGCAGTGAAGATTTGTGGAACGCGAAGTCCGCGACCACCTGCTGCGGTGCGCCGATCGAGCCGCTGTCCAGATCCTCGAAGAGCGCCTGTACGACGGGATTGGTGCGCATCCACATCGCCTCGGCGAACAGCGTCTTGTGCTCGCGGGCGACCGCGATCAGGTCCCGCGCCTGCTGCGCGGTCAGTGTGACGGGTTTCTCGCACAGTACGGCGATGCCGGCCTGCAACGCCGTACGGGCGATCGCGTAGTGCTGCGGATGCGGTGTGCCGATGTAGATCACGTCGACCTCGCCCGAGTCGATCAGCCGCCGGTAGTCGTCGTACGCGTGCGGGATGCCGAACCCGGCGGCGAACCTGTCCGCGCTCTCCTGCGAGCGTGAGGCGACCGCGGTGGCGACGGCCTCGTCCGCGAGCAGCGCGAGATCATGCGTGAACTGGGTCGAAATGTTGCCGGTCGCAACGATTCCCCACCTGACGCGATCTATGCCCACTGGGTGAACTCCGGGGTCGGGAACGGTCCGTCGGCAGCGATTCTCGCGGTTTCGAACGCGTGAGCCAAGCGAATGAGCGTGACCTCACTTCGCGCCGTACCGCTGATCGTCAGCCCGACCGGCAGACCGGACACCAGGCCGGACGGGACCGAGAGCAACGGATAGCCCGCCAGGGCGGCGTGTGAGGAGGAGCTGCCGAGGACGTGGTCGCCGTTCACCAGGTCGATCGACCAGGCCGGCGAGTACGACGGACTGACCAGGGCGTCGAGCTGGTTGTCGCGGAGCAGGTTGTCGATACCGTCCCGGCCGGCGCGGAGCGCGGTAAGGCGCGCGGCGACGTACACCGGGGAGTCCAGGCCGTCTGTCGCCGCGGCGCGCTCGAACAGCTCCTGCCCGAACCATTGCAGCTCCTGGTCCGCATGCTCGTTGTTGAACGCAATGAGGTCGTCCAGCGTCCGTGGACCACCAGGTGCGCGCGTAGCGAGGTACGCGGCCAGGTCGACCTTCAGCTCGTGCGAGAGCACCTGTAGCTGGTCCTCGTCGCCGCCCGGGGACGGCAACGACAGGTGGTCGACCAACGTCGCTCCACACTGGCTGAGCAACTCCAGGGCCCGCTCCGTCACCTGGTCGAGTCCCTTGGAGTAGCCCCACAGCGGACCACGCGGTACGCCGATGCGCACGTTGCTGAGGTCAGTGCCGCGACAGGCCTCGGTGTAGTCCGTCTGGTCACCCGTGAGGACGCTGAGCAGGGCAGCTGCCTGCTGGACCGTCCGCGTCATCGGGCCGGCAGTGTCCTGCGAGTGCGAGATCGGGACGATGCCCTGCTGCGGGACCAGCCCGACAGTCGGCTTCAGACCGACTACGCCGTTCAGTGCGGCCGGGCAGACGATGGACCCGTTGGTCTCGGTGCCGATCGCGTACTCCGCGAGTCCGGCCGCGACCGCTGCGCCGGAGCCGGACGAGGAGCCGCCGGGCGAGCGGTTGAGTGCGTACGGGTTGCGGGTCAGGCCGCCGTACGCGCTCCAGCCCGACGAGGACGACGAGCCGCGGAAGTTCGCCCACTCGCTCAGGTTGGTCTTGCCCAGGATCACGCAGCCCGCGTCCCGCAACCGGCGTACCAGCGGAGCGTCTTGCGGCGGTGGGGGCTGGTCGGCCAGCGCCAGCGAACCGGCTGTGGTCGGCAGGTCGGCGGTGTCGATGTTGTCCTTGACCAGCACCGGTACGCCGTGCAGCGGGCCGCGGACCCGCCCTTCGTCACGCTCGGTGTCGAGTCGGGCGGCTTCGGTGAGCGCCGTGGGGTTCGGCGTACAGACGGCGTTGACCAACGGATCGATGTCGCGCATCCGGCCCTGCAGCTCGTCCACCAGCGTCGCTGCTGTGAATTCCTTCCCCACCCCACCACCCCGTCAGACACAGTTGAGCTCTCCGGAACGATCCTGCCAGAGTTGGGCCGGTCCGGCTTCCGAGTCAGCGACACGCTTCGTGTCGGCCGAGCGGTGAATGACATTGCTGTTGTTCAACACGTACAGTGGCAGGCGGACGGACGATCACCGACCGCACAGGAGTCAGCAGCAGATGGACAGCGCCAACGCCAGCTCTCCCGGCCCGGCCGAAGCTGCGCCGGCCGTTGCCGGGCTCTCCGAAAGAGACGGCCAGATCCTGGCCTTCGAGCGGCACTGGTGGAAGTACGCCGGCGCGAAGGAGCAGGCGATCCGGGACCAGTTCCAGATGTCGGCGACCCGGTACTACCAGGTCCTGAACGCGCTCATCGACCGGCCCGAGGCCCTCGCCCACGACCCGTTGCTGGTCAAGCGCCTGCGCCGCCTCCGCGCCGCCCGCCAGCGCGCCCGCTCCGCTCGCCGACTGGGCATCGAGGTCTGACCATGTACCGCCTTCGGGCGTTCCTTACTGCCCCACGCCGTACTGCGTCGCGTCGTACTGTCTCACGTCGTACTGCCTCACGTGGTCGGGGCGAGCAGGGGCAGGTGCTCTCGTCCCTCGTCGCGGTGGCTGCCGTCGTGGCGATCGTGGCCGGACTGCTGGTGCTGTTCGGGACCCGCGGGAGCGACAGCAAGGCCGACGAGAAGCCGGCCGGCGCGAGTACGCCGACCGTGAAGCCGACCGCGGGGCCGTCGACCGTGGGAGCCAGCATCCCGAGGCCGTCGGAGAAGCCGAGCAGCCCGGAGCCCACTGAGCCTCCCAAGACAACGCCGCAGCCGACGCAACCCACTCAGCCCACTCAGTCGACCGAGCCCACTCAGTCGACGCAGCCCACTCAGCCGGCCCGGCCGACGCAGCCGGTGACGATCCCGGTCGAGGAGCGGCCCGCGATCGAGGTCTACAACAACACGCCGCGCAAGGGTCTGGCCGACTCGGTCGCGGGCCGCGCGCGGCAGGCCGGCTGGACCGTCGCCGGCTCGCCGGACAACTGGCACGGCAAGATCGCCGAGAGCACCGTGTACTACCCGCCGGGGATGCTCGACGCCGCGAACCAGCTCGCGCACGACATCGGCGTCGGCCGGACCAAGGGCGCTCTGGACAACATGAAGAAGGACCGCCTGACCGTCATCCTCACGTCGGACTACGCCGGATGAGGGCCGGATGAACAGCCCGGTCATCCAGACCGAAGCCGGACACGAGGGCTGGAACGCGATCGTCTCCGACCCCGCGTCCGCGGTGATCGCGACCGACTTCGACGGCGTACTGTCCCCGCTGGTCGAGGACCCGGCGCGGTCCCGCCCGGTCGAGGGTGCGCTGGACGCGCTGGCCCGGTTGGCCAGGTCCGTGGGCCAGGTCGCGATCGTCACCGGCCGGCCGGCGTTGGTCGCGACCGAGCTGTCCGGTGTCAGCGGGCACCCGGGCCTCGGGCGTCTCGTCGTACTCGGGCACTACGGCCTGGAGCGGTGGGAGGCCACGACCGGCAAGGTGACGAGCGCTCCGGTGCCGCCCGGGGTCGCGACGGCCCGTGACAGGTTGCCTGGTCTGCTCCGTGAGGTCGGCGTACCGGATGCGTTCGTGGAGGACAAGGACAGCTCGCTGGCTGTCCACACCCGTCGCCTGGAGGACCCGGCCGGGGCTTTCGAGTTGCTGCGCGGGCCGTTGACCGCGCTGGCCGAGGAGACCGAGCTGCGGCTGGAGCCGGGCAACCTCGTCCTCGAACTGCGACCGCCCGGCATCGACAAGGGCGTCGCGATCCGCAGCCTGCTCGAGCCGGCCGGCGCGCGTTCGATCCTGTACGCCGGTGACGACCTGGGCGATCTGGCCGCGTTCCGGGCGATCCAGGCGCAGCGTGAGGCCGGGCTGGCCGCCGTACTGCTGGCGACCCGGTCCTCGGACGCGACCGAGCTGATCGACGCCGCGGACGTCGTCGTCGACGACCCGACCGGCGTGGTGACCGTTCTCACGGCCCTTTCGGACGCGATCTCAGCACGCTGAACGCCTGCGCCACCGTCTTGCTCAACGGCTGGATCGGGCGCTCGACGTACCCGCCGTCCTTCAGGTTCGCGAGCCGCTCGAACGGGTTCCGCGACGCCGGGTCGCCGGTGAGCGCGAACGAGATCACCACGCCGACGACGTACAACGGCAGCATCGGCAGCCCGATCAGGCAGAAGTACTGCCACGAATGCCGCTCCTCGTGCCGCACCAGCGCCGCATCGTCGAAGTACGCCCGCTCATGCTTGCTCAGCACCACGTTCCCGATCGTGAACGCGCCGGCCACCGGAAACCCCAGCTTGTACCCGTTCGCAAACACCAACCCCCGCGGCCCCCGACTGAACCGCGCCCGCCCCAACAACCCGACGAAGACCCCGGCAAGCGTGGACAGATTGAGCAAGTTTCCCACAACCTTCACCCGCTGCCACCCGGTCATGCCAGTCAGTATCGGACTGATGTCTCGATGTCGCAATTCTTAGGACACCGACGTAGGATGTCCTAAGAATTGCGACATTGAGACATCGGGGTCACGTGACGATCTTCAGTACGCCGGAGCCGGATCTCGAGGATCAGTTGGTCCTCGAGCAGATCCACACGTTTCGGTCCGAGCTCGCCGACGTCCTGCGGGTGCCGCGGCGCTGGGTCGGTGGCCTGCGGCGGAGCATGCTGGCCCGTGCGATCCAGGGCTCGAACAGCATCGAGGGGTACGACGTCAAGCTCGACGACGCCGCCGCCGCGCTGGACGACGAGGAGGCGTTGAGTGCCGACGACCGGACGTTCGCCGAGATCCGCGGATACCGGCAAGCGCTCGGCTATGTGCTGGCGATGGCCAAGGACCCCGATTTCCGGCTGGACGTCTCGGCCGTCCGCGGTATGCACTTCATGATGTTGAGCCACGATCTGACGAAGAGCCCGGGCAGCTATCGGCCCGGTGCCGTTTATGTCCACGACGAGGCGACCGGCGAGAACGTGTACGAAGGACCGCCTGCGGAGGACCTGCCGGACCTCGTTTCCGAGCTGACGGACAGCCTGGCGGCCGGAGGAAGTGCGGATCCGCTGGTGCAGGCTGCGATGGCGCACCTCAACCTGGTCATGATTCACCCGTTCCGGGACGGCAACGGCCGGATGGCCAGGGCGTTGCAGACGCTGGTGCTGTCGCGCGGCGGGATCGGGGAGCCGGCCTTCTCCAGCATCGAGGAGTGGTTGGGTAGCAACACCGAGGAGTACTACGCCGTGCTTGCGGCTACCGGCGCCGGCGCCTGGCATCCGGAGCGATCGGCCGCACTCTGGGTGAAGTTCAACCTGCGAGCACATCACATCCAGGCGCAGACCGTTCGGCGACGCTATCGCGAGGCCGGGAAGCTGTGGCAGGCGTTCGACGAGCTGATCGAGCGGCACGGTTTGGCTGATCGGGTGGCCGACGAGCTCTTCGACGCCTCACTGGGATTCCGGATGCGTCGGGCGACCTACGTACGGCGCGCCGGCATCGAGGAGCGGACCGCGACACGTGACCTGGCGAGGATGACCGATCTCGGTCTGCTGCGCCCTGTCGGCGAGACGAAGGGGCGGCACTACGTGATGGGCGAGGCGCTCGCTGACGTCGTACAGACCGCTCTCTCGAAGCGGGACGCGATCGTCGATCCCTACCCGGAAATGCGCGAGCGGCTGGCGGCGGCACCGAGACCTGTCCACTAGCTGTCCGTGGGGTGCGTCAGACTGGGCGGGTGAGTTCGGTGGTGCGGGTTTGGCGGCATGGGCGGGTGGTGGATCCGCAGGCGGTGATCGGGGGGTTGCGGAAGGGGCCGGGGGATCCGGCGTATGTGTTCGAGGCGGGGCGGCGGACGGTGTGGCGGGCGACGCGGACGCCGGACGGGGCGGTGCTGTTGCGGTTGACGCCGTACGCCGGGGCGGTCGAGGCGGAGGCGTGGGGGCCGGGCGCCGCGTGGGCGCTGGACGGCGTACCGGAGCTGCTGGGGGAGCGGGACAGCTGGGACGGGTTCGAGCCGCGGCCGGAGCACCGGGTGCTGGTGGATGCGGCGCGGCGGTTCCCGCATGTGCGGGTGCCGCGGTCGCGGGCGGTGTTCGAGGCGATGGCGGCGGCCGGGATCGAGCAGGTGGTGACCGGCAAGGAGGCGTTCCGCGCGTGGCGGCTGCTGCTGCGTGAGTACGGCGAGCCGGCGCCGGGGCCGAGCCGGCAGGGCGACCGGCAGATGATGGTGCCGCCGGCGCCGGAGGAGTGGCGGCTGATCCCGTCGTGGCAGTTCCTGCGGGCCGGCGTGGAGAACAGGCGGTCGCGGGTGGTGCTGACTGCGGCGTCCCGGGCGCGCGCCCTGGAGCGAACCCTCGAGCTGACCGACAGCACCGAGATCGAGCGGCGGCTGCGGTCGCTGCCCGGAGTGGGTGTGTGGACGGCGGCCGAAGTACGGCAGCGAGCGCACGGCGACGCGGACGCGTTCTCGTTCGCGGACTACCACGTCTCGCGGAACGTGTCGTACGCGCTGATCGGTGAGGAGCTGGACGACGACGGCTGCGCCGAGCTGATCGAGCCGTACCGCGGGCACCGCTTCCGCGTGCAGCGCCTGATCGAGCTGGCCGGCGTCGGTCACCCCCGGTTCGGCCCACGCAAGGCGCTGCCGACCCACACTCCGGGGGCCACGCATCGCCTGAGGTAGGGCTGGGCACCTGTGCGTGACGATGGTGATCAACGGGGACGGTCTCTACCTGGTAGCAGGCCTGGCGTTGCTGCTCGGTGCCGTCCTGCCGCGGCTTCTGGCCCGGTACGCCGTTTCCGCGCCGATCGCGTTCCTCGGCGCCGGCATGCTCCTCGGGCTGGCGGTCGAACGTACTCCTCTGAATCCGATCGCCGAAGCCGAGCTGACCAAGCAGCTGGCCGCGCTGACGGTGGTGGTCGCGTTGATGGGCGTCGGTCTCGCGATCGACCGGCCGATCAGTCTGCTCACGTGGGCGGTCACCTGGCGTTTGCTGTTCGTCGCGATGCCGGCGGGGATCGCCGCGCTGACCGGAGTCGGCTGGCTGCTCGGGCTCGCTCCCGCCACGGCGCTCCTGGTAGCGGCGATCCTGGCGCCGACCGATCCGGTGCTCGCATCCGACGTACAGGTGGAAGGACCGACGACCGGCGAGGATGCGGAGCTCGACGAGGACGACGAGGTGCGGTTCGCGCTGACGTCCGAGGCCGGGCTGAACGACGGGATGGCGGCGCCGTTCGTCTACCTGGCGGTGTTCATCGCGACGAAGAGCCTCTCGCCGTGGCAGTGGATCGCCTGGGACCTGGCCGGGAAGACCGTGATCGGTGTCGCCGTCGGGTTCGGCGCCGGCTGGCTGCTCGGGCGGATGACGTTCTCGGCTCCGGCTCGAAGCTTGCGGCTGTCCGAGTCGCGGGAGCCGGTGCTCGCGCTGGCCCTGACGCTGGGTGTCTACGGGCTGACCCAGATCCTGCACGGGTATGGCTTCATCGCCGTGTTCGTGGCCGCGCTCACCCTGCGGTCGGTGGAGAGCAAGCACGACTTCCACGCGGAGCTGCACGACTTCATCGGTGAGTTGGAGCACATCCTCACGTGGGGAATCCTGCTGCTGCTCGGTGTCGCGGTCACCGGCGGTCTGCTCGAACCACTCACGCCGGCCGGCGTCGTTGTCGGCGTACTGCTGGTGCTGGTGATTCGTCCGCTCACCGGGTGGGTGTCGCTCGCCCGGTCCGGTCTGCGCAGGTCGGAGCGCTGGGCTACGGCGGCATTCGGCGTACGGGGTGTTTCGTCGATCTACTACCTGGCTGCCACCGGTGCGTACTTCCGGGACGAGCTGCCGTGGCTGTGGGCGACACTGGGGTTCACGGTGGTCCTGAGCGTCGTCCTGCACGGGATCGCCGCGACGCCGGTGATGCGGTTCCTGGAGCGCCGGAGCTGAGATCTGCTGTCTCGGATGCTGGGAACGCAAGACACAATATGGACCCGATTGGGTAATCTCGGGGGAGCTCATCCAGAGGGACTGAGGGAAACGGCCCGTTGAAGTCCCGGCAACCCTCCCCGTCGAGCCCCCGCCCGGGGCGCCTCGCGGTGGAACGGTGCCAAATCCGTCCCGCCGCCGAGATCCGGTGTTCGCGGGGAAGATGAGAGGGGAACCTCACTCATGAGCCTGACCGCCGCCACCCACACGATCCGTGAAGGTGCCTTCGGCAACGGTACGCACCTGAGCTGTCGCGCCTGTGGGGCGAAGTCGCCGCTCGGCCCGTTCTACGCCTGTATGGAGTGCTTCGGACCGCTCGAGGTCGGATACGAGTACCCGACGATCACCCGCGAGCAGATCGAGGCCGGACCCAAGAACATCTGGCGGTACCAGCCGCTGCTCCCCGTCCCGGTGGACGTGGCGAGGTTCCCGAACACCGAGCCCGGCTACACCCGGCTCGTCGACGCCGGCAACCTGGCCCGTGAGCTGGGCCTGCGCAAGCTGTGGGTGAAGGACGACTCCGGCAACCCGACGCACTCCTTCAAGGACCGGGTGGTCGCCTCCGCGCTGAGCGCGACCCGCGAGCTCGGCATGAAGGTCTTCGCCTGCCCCTCCACCGGCAACCTTGCCAACGCCGTCGCCGCGGCCGCCGCCCGGGCCGGCATCCGCTCGGTCGTGTTCATCCCTCACGACCTCGAGCGCCCGAAGGTGATCACCACCGCCGTGTACGGCGGGACCCTGGTCGCCGTCGAGGGCAACTACGACGACGTGAACAAGCTCGCCTCCGAGATCGCCGGTGAGGAGGAGGGCTGGGCGTTCGTGAACGTCAACGTCCGCCCCTACTACTCGGAGGGCTCGAAGACGCTCGCCTTCGAGATCGCCGAGCAGCTCGGCTGGCGGCTGCCGCAGCAGATCGTGATCCCGGTCGCGTCCGGCTCGCAGCTGACCAAGATCGACAAGGGCTTCACCGAGCTCGGCAAGCTCGGGCTGGTGGATGCCACCGACTACAAGGTGTACGGCGCGCAGGCGACCGGCTGCTCGCCCGTCGCGCAGGCGTTCCGCGACGGCCACGACGTGGTCAAGCCGGTCCGCCCGGACACGATCGCCAAGTCGCTCGCGATCGGCAACCCGGCCGACGGGCCGTACGTGCTGGACGTGGCCCGGCGTACCGGTGGTGCCATCGAGGACGTCAGCGACGAAGAGGTCGTCGAGGGCATCCAGTTGCTGGCCCGGACCGAGGGCATCTTCGCCGAGACCGCCGGCGGCGTCACGGTCGCGACGCTGAAGAAGCTGATCGCGACCGGGCAGCTCGACCCCGAGGCCGAGACCGTGATCATCAACTCCGGCGACGGGCTGAAGACGCTCGACGCCGTGGCCGACCGGGTCGGCCCCAAGGTGACCATCCCCGCGTCGTACGACGCCTTCGTGAAGGCAGGCCTGCAGTGAGTGTGAGTGTTCGCGTCCCGACCATCCTGCGGCCCTACACCCAGGGCGTCTCCGAGGTGTCCGCCGAGGGCTCGACCCTGACCGAGGTGCTCGACTCGCTCGACGCGTCGTACCCCGGGATCAAGGGCCGCGTGCTGGACGAGTCGGGCGAGCTGCGCCGATTCGTGAACGTGTACGTCGACGACGACGACGTACGCTTCGCCTCCGGCCTGCAGACCGCCATCAAGGACGGCGGCCAGGTCTCGATCATTCCCGCGGTCGCCGGCGGCTGATTGAGCTGCTGCGGTGCGTGCCGTAGTCGTTTCGCAGTACGGAGTTGTGCCTGAGGTCCGGGAGGTGCCGGAGCCTGCGGTCGCGGACGGTTCGGTGGTTCTTCGCGTGGAGGCCACCGGGCTGTGTCGCAGTGATTGGCACGGGTGGATGGGGCACGACTCCGACATCGTGCTGCCGCATGTTCCGGGGCATGAGTTTGCGGGGACGATCGCGGCGGTCGGTGCCGGGGTGTCCGGGTGGGCGGTCGGCGATCGGGTCACCTCGCCGTTCATCTGCGCTTGCGGGACCTGTGAGCAGTGCCTTGCCGGTGATCAGCAGGTCTGCCCGAATCAGTTGCAGCCCGGGTTCAACTACTGGGGTTCGTTCGCCGAGTACGTCGCCGTGCCGTACGCCGAGGTGAACCTGGTGCGGCTGCCCGACGACATGGACTTCGCGACCGCCGCGGGCCTGGGGTGCCGTTTCGCCACCTCGTTCCGCGCCGTCCACCAGGTCGGCCAGGTCGTCGCCGGCGAACGCGTAGCTGTGTTTGGCTGCGGCGGCGTCGGCCTCTCCGCGGTCATGATCGCCGCGGCCCTGGGCGCCGAGGTCATCGCCATCGACACCAACCCCGACGCGCTGACCCTGGCACACACGTACGGCGCAGCCCACACCATCCAGGCCACCGCGCCTCGCGCCCAACCCGCCGCACCTGGCGCCCAACCCGACGCGCCCGGCGCCCAACCCGACGCGCCTGGCGCCCAACCCGACGCCTCTGGCGCCCAACCCGCTGCGCCTGGCGCCCAACCCGCCGCGGTGGTCGCTCAGCCCGACGCGGTGGTGGCTCAGCTCCGCAAGCTAGGGCCTCCCGACGTGACCATCGACGCGCTCGGTTCCAGCGACGTCGTGCAGCAGGCGCTGCGGGCCCTTCGGCCGCGTGGGCGGCATGTGCAGGTTGGGCTCCTGCCCGGCGGCGTACAACTGGATGTCGGCCGTCTGATCGGCCAGGAGCTGTCCTGGTTGGGGAGTCACGGGATGCCGGCGCACGCCTACCCGGAGATGCTCGAGCTGGTTGCCACCGGCAACCTCAATCCCACTCAGCTCGTCACCCGCACCATCACCCTCGACGAGACCCCCGCCGCCCTCGCGGCCCTGTCGAACGGAACCCCGGCCGGCGTCACGATCATCACGCCGTAGTCATCCCCCGCTCGAGCCTCACGGCGGCTTTGTGGAAACTTTTGGTCGCCGGCTGCACATTTGTTTCCACAAACCTGCAGCTAGGCCCTGTCTGGTGATCCAGCGCCTACTGCGGGGCACTCGGCACGGCACCTCGCCGCACCGAGCACCTCCTCGCTACGGCGCTGGATCACCAGACAGGACCTAGAGGCGGATCAGGTAGACCGTGGGTGGGCGGCCGGTGCGGCCGTGTTGCTGGGTGCCGGTGGGGGCGGCGAGGCCTGCTCGTTCTAGGCGTTTCAGGACGCGGCGGGCGGTGCGGAGCTGGACGGCGAGGTGGTCGGCGACGTCCTGGGTGGTGAGGCCGTCGGGGAGGGTCGCGGTGAGTTCGCGCATGCGGGCGAGGGTCTGGGTGTTGAGGCCGACGCGGCGGGCCAGCAGCGGAAGGCTCTCGGTGCCGCGGGCGGTCGTCGGCTGGTCGCCGGTCGGTTCGATGACGATCTCGACGTCGTCGGACATCGAGACGACACCGGCGACGGAGCCGATCGAGGCGGCGCGTCCCACGGCTCGACGGGCGAGCGCCTCGGCTTCTGCCGCCGTACGGCCGACGCCGAAACCGACGTACGCCGTGCTGTGCCGAGCCGCGAGGTGATCGAGCAGCGGCATCCGTGAGAACTGCTCCGTCGCCTGCTCCAGCAGCCCGCGGGTGGTGACGACGAGGTGGCGCCCGTCGGGGAGTGCCGCGAGGCTGCCGCCGAGCGTGATGAGGTCGGCGGCGAGCGCATCGTCCGGCTCGGGGAGGTCGACGATGCCGAGCGCGACCTGGGCGTCGCCGACGTGCTGGCCGGTGGTGGTCAGGATCAGCGCCTGCAGCGTCGAGCGGATCGAGTACCGCGACGGGGCGAGTCGGACCGAGGGCATCTCGTTCTCGATCAGGTGGAACGCCGAACCCAGGCAGCTGATCGCGACCAGCGCACCGTGCTTCTCGCGGGCGGTCCGGTGGAACTCCACGATGTCGTCCGAGGTCAACCCGGGCCGGTACGGCAGCACGTGGATCTGGTCGGTCGGCAGCTTCGCCTCGATCAGGGTCTCCAGTACTTCGGACCGCCGGAGCGTGTCGATCGAGAACTGGGTGACGTTGTGACCGAGCCGGAGCAGCTCGACCAGGGCGCGCAGCAGGGTCGCCCCGTCGTACGAGACGTACATCGCCGGCCGGTCGATCACCCCGGCCTCGGTGGCGATCGTGTACGGGACGACGCCGGTGAACAGGAAGGCGTCGACGCTGGAGTGCGCCTGCTCGACGAGGTCCACGGCCTCGGTCTCGTGACGGTACGGCAGCGCGACCAGCGTCGTACCGCTCGGCGCCCCGACCACCGTCACCCGCTGCACCAGGTCCTCGGGGCCGACCACCCCGACGGCGAGTGCCATCAGCCCACCGAGCCCGGAACTGAGCAGATCCTCACGGCAGTCCTCCGACGACGACTTCTGGTCTGGCCCTCAAGTCGCAGAATAGCGCAGCAGGGCCCGAGATCTTGACGTTTCGGTCATGCTCTCCTAGTTTCGGTCAAGACCACAATTACCGCCACCCCCTGAGGCGGGTCCAGGGAGCGCCGGTGTGGTGGAGCGAAGGAGGGAGCGCGCCACCCCACTGCCCCC
>DASXXB010000049.1:0-4339 GCA_036503355.1 Kribbella sp.
CGGCACCGGCGGCGCACCCGTCGTGGCCCGGATCGCCCGCTCGCTCGGCGCGCTGACCATCGGTGTCGTGACCCGGCCGTTCTCGTTCGAGGGCAAGCGCCGCGCGACCCAGGCGGAGGACGGCATCGCCACCCTCCGCGAAGAGGTCGACACGCTGATCGTGATCCCGAACGACCGGCTGCTGACGATCTCCGACCGGGCCGTGTCGGTGCTGGACGCCTTCAAGCAGGCCGACCAGGTGCTGCTGCAGGGTGTTTCCGGTATCACCGACCTGATCACCACCCCCGGCCTGATCAACGTCGACTTCGCCGACGTCAAGGCGGTGATGTCGAACGCCGGCTCGGCGCTGATGGGCATCGGCTCGTCCCGCGGCGAGGACCGCGCGGTGGCGGCGGCCGAGGCGGCCATCTCGTCTCCGTTGCTGGAGGCAAGTATCGAGGGCGCGCACGGCGTCCTGCTGTCGATCGCGGGTGGCTCCGACCTCGGTCTGTTCGAGATCAACGAGGCGGCCCAGCTGGTGTCGGAGTCCGCGCACTCGGACGCGAACATCATCTTCGGCGCGGTCATCGACGACGCGCTCGGGGACGAGGTCCGGGTCACGGTGATCGCGGCCGGCTTCGACGGCGGTATGCCGAAACGCCGCGAGCAGGCGATGAACCAGGCCAGGCCCCAGTCCTCCCGCCCCGCCTCCCAGGGCTACAACCAGACGCCGGCCTCCAACCAGCAGTCCGGCCAACCACCCGCTCCCGGCACCCAAGCCTTCGGCCAGCCCGGCGCGGGCCAGGCCGGTACCGGTCAGGCGGGTGCAGGTCAGTCCGGCGGAGGCCAGTTCGGGACAGGTCAAGCCGGCGGAGGTCAGCCGGGTGCAGGTCAGGCCGGTGCAGGCCAGTCCGGCGGAGGCCAGTTCGGGACAGGTCAGGCCGGCGGAGGTCAAGCTGGCGCAGGTCAGCCCGGTGCAGGCCAGGCGGGCGTGGGTCAGGGCGGCGCAGGCCAGTTCGGTGCAGGTCAAGCGGGCGCGGGTCAGTCGGGCGGCACAGGTCAGGGCGTCGGCCAGTCCTCGCAGGGGCAGGCTGGATCTACCTCCTCGGTCCCGGGCCAGCACCCCGGACAGGCCGCACCTTCGCCCACACCCACGGACGACACCGTCCCGGTGCCGGCTCCCACCGAGCCCCGCCCCGGAACCACGAACTCCGCCCGCCCCCCAGCAGGCGACGGTGTACGCACGGTCCAGTCCGGCCAGCAGTCGGCCCAGCCGGCCCCGCACACCCCGGCCTCCCCGTCGACACAGCACTCCTGGCCCACCAACGGCCCGAGCAACGCGACCACCAGCAGCACCGGCGCGGCGCAGCCCAAGCCGAAGAAGCAGGAGCCCGAAGAAGACCTGGACATCCCCGACTTCCTCAAGTAGCTCCCGCACTACCGATCAGCACCAACCTTGTGCACCCACCAACCACTTCGTGCTCGCGAAGCTGGTTGGTGGGTGCACAAGGTTGTGCCGAACGTCAGGCATTCCAGGCGTCGGCGGGGGAGGCGCGGGTGGTGGTGGTGGGTGCGGGCGTCGCGGCTGGGTAGCCTTTGGTCGTGTTCGGCTATGACGACGTGGTGTCCGGCGCCCGGGTTGCGTTCACCGATCGGTACGGCGGGGCCAGCAAACCGCCGTACGGCGAGTTCAACCTCGGGACGGCGGCCGGCCCGGACGTCGACGGTGTCCGGGCGAACTTCGGGCTGATCGCGACCGAGTTCGGTGTACCGGTCGAGCAGGTGGTGGTGCTCCACCAGGTGCACGGGCGTGACGTGCACGTCGTACGTCCCGGCGACGAACTGCCGACCGTCCCGGCGCCGAAGGCCGACGGGCTCGTCACGAACCGGTCCGACGTGGTGCTCGCCGTCCGGGCCGCGGACTGCTTGCCGGTGCTGCTGTCCGGCGACGGCGTGATCGGCGCCGCGCACTCGGGACGCAAGGGCATGTACGTCAGCATTGTCCCGGCGACGGTGGAGGCGATGCGGGAGCTCGGTGCGTCACAGATCACCGCGGTGCTCGGGCCGTACGCGTGCGGCAAGTGCTACGAGGTCCCGGACGAGATGCGCGCCGAGGTCGCCGAGCGAGTGCCGGCGTCGTACTCCGAAACCAGTTGGGGCACGCCCGCGATCGACGTGGCCGCCGGCGTGAAGGCACAACTCGCCGAGCTCGGTGTCGACGTCGTCGACCGGACCGCCTGCACGATCGAGTCCGGGAATCTGTACTCGTACCGTCGCGAAGGCCCGGAGAGCGGCCGAATGGCAGGCCTGATCAGGCTGGCGGCGCGATGACCGAGCGGAGCGAGGGCATCAGAAAGCACAGCGTGTTTCGTGCCTCATCCGCGCCCGGAGCGAAGCGAGGACGTGGATGAGTTCGCGGGTCGATGAGCTCCGGAGGAACCTGGAGCAGGTGCACGAGCGGATCGAGAAGGCCTGTCAGGCGGCGGGGAGGGCCCGGGACGAGGTCACCCTCGTGGCGATCACCAAAACCTTCCCAGTCAGCGACGTACGGGCGCTGGCGGACCTCGGGGTCACCGACGTCGGGGAGAACCGCGAGCAGGAGCTCAAGGCGAAGGCGCCGGAGTGCCCCGACCTGTCCTGGCACTTCGTCGGGCAGTTGCAGTCGAAGAAGTCGCGTTCGGTCGTGCGGTACGCATCGGCCGTCCACTCCGTCGACCGTTCGTCACTCGTCGACGCGTTGTCCAAGGCCGCGATCGCGGAAGAGAAGTCGGTGCGCTGCCTGATCCAGGTGAGTCTCGCGGCGTACGGGCCGGCGGACGCGGCGACCGGTGCGGCGCGGGGCGGTGTCGCGCCTTCCGACGTACCGGCGTTGGCGGCGACGATCGCAGCGGCGGACGGGCTCGAGCTCGGCGGGGTGATGGCCGTCGCACCGCTCGGTTCGGAACCGGAGGAAGCCTTCGCCGGACTGCGCGACGTAGCCTCGCGGCTACGCTCCGAACACCCTGGTGCGGACTGGATCTCGGCCGGGATGACCGGCGATCTGGAGGCCGCGATCAAGCAGGGTGCGACACACGTGCGCCTCGGGCGTGCATTACTCGGTACGCGGTCCGTGCTGGGTTAGTGTCGACATCGAGCAGGATTGCTTCCCGCTCACCGTTGTCGTCGAACCGGATCGAGGTGCTGGAGGGCCATGAGCGGCGCACTGCGCAAGATGGGTGTGTACCTCGGCTTGGTCGAGGACGGGGAGCGCTACAACGCCCGCTATGACGACACCTACGACGACGAGTACGACGACGAGTACGACGAAGCCGTCGACGGGGACTCCCAGGAGACCGAGCCGGTACCCGCCGGCCGGGAGAGTCGCGAATCTCGCACCGAGCCACCTGCGCACGGCCGCGAGGAACGCCAGGACCGCACGGACCTGGGCGGCGCCACGGTCAGCAAGTTCCCAGACCGGCGCGGGGTCGCGCCGTCCCCGGAGGTTACCGAGTTGGCCCGCATCACCACCGTGCACCCGCGCAGCTACAACGAGGCGCGCGTCATCGGTGAGCACTTCCGCGACGGCACGCCCGTCATCATGAACCTGACCGAGATGGATCACGCCGACGCGAAGCGGCTCGTCGACTTCGCCGCCGGCCTGATCTTCTGCTGCCGGGGCTCGATCGAGCGGATCACCACCAAGGTGTTCCTGGTCTGCCCGCCGAACGTCACGGTGGCCGCCGAGGAGAAGGAGAAGATCGCTGCGGACGGTTTCTACAACCAGAGCTGAGGCTCTGGTTCGCGACCCCGTTTCCGGCGTCTTCTACACTCGTTGACGACATGGATGCTCTAGCGCTCGTCCTCATCGTGCTCTACTACGTGCTGCTCGCCTTCTTCCTGGTGCTGGTGGCGCGGTTCGTGCTCGGTCTGATCGTGATGTTCGCGCCGCAGTGGCACCCGAAGGGTCCACTGCTGCTGCTGTTCGAGCTGATCTACTCGATCACCGACCCGTTCCTGAAGCCGCTGCGGCGGATCCTGCCCCCGATCGGGGCCGGTGGAGTGCGGATCGACCTGTCCACGTTGATGCTGTTCGTGATCGTCTCGGTGGCGATGGCCATCAACTCGACGGCCCTTCGATCGTTGTGAGGGTGAGGACGGCGAAGACTGGGTAGGTAGAGCCCGGATTCCGTCATAAGACAACGAAGCGATAACGTGATCTACTGAGTCGCCAAGGCGAGGGCCACGGGGACTCCGCCAAGACACAGACAAACGAGGTGAAAGATGCCGCTGACGCCGGATGACGTCCGCTCGAAGCAGTTCACGCCCGTCCGACTACGGGAGGGCTACGACGTCACAGAGGTCGACTCCTTCCTCGACGAGG
>DASXXB010000050.1:0-37378 GCA_036503355.1 Kribbella sp.
ACGCCGTCCTGCTTGTAGGTGCTGGTCGCGTAGATCGGCGGCACCACCGCTCCGGTCGTCGGGTCAGGCTCGTTCCCGGCGTGGATGGCAAGTGTCTCGAAGCCGTACTGGTGTTCGGTGTTCACCGGACCAGCGTACGGCGTGGTCTGCTGCGCTCACGCACCCCGTCCACAGCCGGGACCGGGACCGGGAACCCGGTTGTCCACAGGCACGTCGTACCGGCTGGCGGATGACCCACCCCGCCGCCTACGGTTGCGCACAGGAGATCACCGGGTATGACGGTCAGTGACCGGGCAGGAAGGACGACGGGGCCGGATGAAGACGCAGGACAGGCCGCTCGACCAGGACGACCTGGCGATGGCGGACCTCGCCGAGATCCCGGACTGGACCGTGATCGCCGGACCGGACGGTGACGACGCCGGGCCGGAGGTCGTGCGTGCACTGGTGCACCGGGTGATGGGCCGGACGTCCTGGCAGCCGTGGCCGCTCGAGGCCGGCGAAGTGATCGGCCCCGACATGGTCTCCTGGGGGTTCACCACCCGCCGCGGGACCACCATGATCGTGTTCGACGGGCTGGCGTTCCCGGACTGCCCGGACAGCGGCTGGTCGGCGTACGAGATCGGCCCGAACGATCTCGCTGCCGCCGAGGCCGGCCTGGACGCGCACTGGCCGGAGCACCTCGCGCTCGCGATCCGGCACTGGGGCCAGCCCGATTACGTCGGTGACGACCGGAGCCCGACCTTCGTGGACGAGTGGGAGGTCGGCGCGGGCGCCGGCCGGCGTCATCTCGCGGTCTGGTTGCGCGAAGGCGCCGAGTTCCACCTGTACAGCATCAAGCCCTCCAGCGACCCGCTCACGACGGCGGTCGGGGTCAACTACGCGGTCTACATCGACTAGGAGACCCCATGAGTGACAACACTCCGCAGCCCCTCAGCCGCCGCGAGCAGAAGCGCGCCCAGCGTGCCGAGCGCCGGGCCGTCAAGGCCGAGCGCAAGGACACCAAGCGCGCCGCGCGCCAGGGCCGGAACATGCTCAAGGCCGGGTATGCGCTGGCGGCGACCAACCGCAAGCGCATCGATCCGGCGATCCGCGAGCAGATCGGACGGGCACGCCTGACCCCGGCCGACCTGCAGGTGCTGGCCAACTCCGCCGTGAACGCGCGGTTCGAGCCAGGTCGGTACGGCGCTCACGCGCAGCAGCTCGGTCAGGCGGCGAGCGCTCGGCTGGCGCAGGCCGGTCCGGCGCCGACCAACAACTGGTTCACGCGCCACAACCGGTACTCACGCTGGCGGCGGAACGAGCGGGCGGGGACCAAGGCGCTCAAGCAGGCGTTCACGCGCGCTGCACGCGACGCCAAGAGGGCGGATCCGTCGGTGCTGGCTGCGATCGGCCGGTCGCCGTTCAACAGCATGGACCTCGCTGCGCTCTCCTCGGGTCAGATCGGTCGGGTGTTCCAGCCGCAGAACGGGCCGGGTCAGCAGGCACAGGGCGCGGGGCGGGCGCCTCAGGCGGCGGGGATGATCCAGTCCCGCGATGCCGCGCGCCAGGGGCCCGCGCCGCAGTCGGAGCAGATGAACCAGCGGATCATGGCGCTGCAGCAGTCGATCATCGAGAACCAGCAGCGGACGATCGCGCTGATGGAGCAGAACAACCAGCTGCAGGCACAGATGCGGGACCTGCTGCAGGAGCGCGCTGTCCAGGTGCAGCAGGAGGATCGGCTCGCGAATTCGCAGCAGGACCTCGGCCAGCAGAGCCAGCGCCCGGCCCAGCAGATCGACGACCGGGTACGCATCATGCCGGCCATCGACGACGGCCAACCCCGCAACGCACCGGAGGCCGGCGACCCACCAGCCATCGACGAGCAGCCCGGCGAGCATGCCCGCGGCGAGGGAGAGCAGTCCCGCGGCGAGGGCGACGAGCCGGCCGTAGGCGAGCAGTCCGACGACCAAGCCCGCGGCGAGGGCGACCAGCCGACCGCAGGCGAGCAGTCCGACGACCAAGCGCGCGGCGAAGACGAGTCGGCCGTCGAGGGCGGCGACTCACAAACCGCCGGCGACCCGGAACTCGGCGAGGGCGGGGAACCACCGGCTCTTGGCGACCAGGAGCTCGGCGGGGGCGAGGTCGAGGGCGGCGAGGAGCTCGGCGAAGGCGAGGTCGCAGGCGGGGAACCACGGGCGGTCGGCGAGCAGGAGCTCGGCGAGGAGGCAGCGGCTGTCGAGGGTGGGGATTCGCAGGCGGTAGGCGAGCAGGACCTCGGCGAAGGCGAGACGGCTGTCGAGGGCGGCGAGGTACAGCCCGCGCCGGAGGCCGAAGTACAGCAGGCGCCGGAGGCCGAGGCGCCGCTGGGCGACCAGTGGAGCCGCGCAGCCGAGGAACAGAACCAGTACGCCAACGAGCAACCGCAACACCCCGCACCCACAGGACAACCACCGCAACAACCCACGGTCACCGGACAGCAACCACAGCAACCCGTAGCCGCCGGACAGCAACCACAACAGCCCGTGGCCGCCGGACAGCAGCCGCAACAGCCCGCCGCGACGGGCCAGCAGCCGCAACAGCCCGCCGTGGCGGGCCAGCAGCCGCAACAACCTGGTGTGACCGGGCAACAACCGCAGCAGCCGGCGACTGGGCAGCAACCGCAACAGCCTGCGGCGGCGGGCCGGCAGCCGCAGCAGGCCGGTGTTGGTGACCAGGCGCGGCAGGCTGGTGTTGGTGGCCAGGCGCGGCAGGGTGGTGCTGGGGAGCAGGTGGGTACTACTGCGGATCGGGAGGCTGCGGAGGTGCGGCGGATTGCTATGGGTGCTCAGCAACCGCTCACGAACGTCTCGGGTCAGCAGGCCGAGGGGACGAGCGGTCAGGCGAGCGGCGAGGATCCCAACCGGCGTCAGCGCACCAGCCAGAACCCCACCCGACCTTCCGGAAAAGAAGGCCGCTGACCGCACAGTCCGCCGCGGGACCACACCCCGCCGCTCACCCCGCGCAGTGACCGCGACCTGAGGCAGCGTTGTGGTTGGGCGGGTTGGGCTGCGGTCGGGGGATTAGAAGTCGAGCAGTTCGAGGTGGGTTGGGACTGGGGTGCCTTCGGTCAGGTGTTCGGCGGCTCGTACCGGCTTTTTGACCGGCAGCATGTATGTGCCGTTCTTCGTGGGGAACACCGACGTACGCCAACTGGTCCCACCGACCGTCACCGCGACCCGCACCGACCCGAATCCTCGCCGCCGCCCCTCGGTCAGGTCGGTGATCTCGTCACTGATCGCTTCCGGCACCGTGACGAAGTACCAGCTGCCCTCCCCCGGATACAGCCACAACGGTGCCGTGAACCTGTATCCGCTCACCTGCCGACCCCACCCCGGTACGCCCGCGCCGCCCTCATAGCCCCAACCCTGCCACCAACCACGGACAACCACGCGCTCCCCACAAACAGGGGGCTACTCGTGCTTCAACCGCACAGTGAAGATCGGCAGCAGAATGTGGACGAGCGGCCCGATCGCGAGGGCGTAGACGACGGTGCCGATGCCGATCGAGCCGCCGAGCAGGAAGCCCGTGGCGAGCACGGTCAGCTCGAGCGACGTGCGCACCAGCCGGACACTCAGGCCGGTACGTCGTACCAGGCCGGTCATCAACCCGTCACGCGGACCCGGGCCGAACTGCGCGCCGATGTACAGCGCGCCTGCCAGCGCGTTCAGTACGACGCCGGCCAGCATGAACACGATCCGCAGCCAGAGCGCGTGCGGACGGTCGACCGTCGCCAGCGTCAGGTTCGTGACCAGGCCGATCACGATCGCGTTGCTGAGCGTGCCGAGCCCCGGCCACTGGCGCAGCGGAATCCAGGCGAGCAGTACGACGAAGCTGACCGCGATCACGATCGTCCCGAAGCTCAGGGGGACGTGCTTGGTGATGCCGGAGTGGAACACGTCCCACGGATCCAGGCCGAGGTTGCCCTGGATCATCAGGCCCATCGAGGCGCCGTACAGGGTGAGGCCGACGTACAACTGGACCAGGCGGCGCGGCAGGTGGCCCGCCTTCAGTTGCTGGATCGGGTTGATCGGCGCGAGGCTGCGCGGGGCGGCGGCGGAGATGGCGTCGGAGGGGGCGTCGGAGGTGGCGGTCACGTAATCCAGTGTCCGGAGTAAGTGGCCTGGTGTTCGATAGCCAATTGCGCAATAGTGGACTGCATGCGAGCGCGTTATCTCCCCGCCAGCACCTTGAGCGGCCTGCTCGGCGCGTGGGCCGACGGGACCGGACCGGCGTACCGGATCCTGGCCGAGCGGCTGCGGCTGCTGATCGCGGACGGGCGGATCATGCCCGGTTCGCGACTGCCGAGCGAGCGTGAACTGACCGAGGCGCTCGGCGTCAGCCGGACGACGGTTGCCTCGGCGTACCGCGAGCTGCGGGACAGCGGATACCTGACGAGCCGCCGGGGATCGGGCAGCGTGACGGCCCTGCCCTCGAAGATCGAGCCGGAGCTCGGCCGGCACCACGCCCCGGGGATCGACACCGAAGGCCTCTACGACTTCACCTGCGCAGCACCTTCCGCGGTCCCGGGGATCGGTACGGCGGTGGCGTCCGCCGCCGACGAGCTGCCGCGGCACCTGGCGACGCCCGGGTACCACCCGCAGGGTCTACCGGTACTGCGTTCCGAGATCGCCGCGGCGTACTGCGAACGTGGGCTGCCGACGTCCGCGGACCAGATCATCGTCACGGCGGGCGCCCTCGCGGCGACGTCGATCGCGGTCCGGGCGATCACGCAGATCGGGGACCGCGTCCTCACCGAGAGCCCGACGCACCCGAACTCGGTGGACGCAATCCGGCGCAGCGGCTGCCGCGTGGTCGCCGTACCGACGTCGCCCGGAGGGTGGGACCTGCCGTTGCTGGAGGCAACCATTCGGCAGACGGCGCCGCGGGCTGCCTGGCTGGTGGTGGACTTCCAGAATCCGACCGGTTTCCTGATGCCGGCGGCGGATCGGCAGCGGCTGGCGCGGGCGTTCGCGCGGTCGCGGACGACGGCGATCGTGGACGAGACGCTGTTCGAGCTGTCACTGGACGGGCAGGAGATGCCGCCACCGTTCGCGTCGTACGACCCGGACGGCGTGATCACGGTGGGGTCGGTGAGCAAGTCGTTCTGGGGCGGGCTGCGGATCGGGTGGATGCGGGTGCCGGAGGCGCTGGTGGCCCGGGTACTGGACGCGCGGGCGTCGATGGATCTCGGTGCGCCGGTGCTGGAGCAGCTGGTGGTGGCGGACCTTCTGCGCCGGCGCGCCACGCTGCTGCCCGAGCGGCGAGCGTCTCTGGCGCGGCGGCGCGACGCGTTGGCAGCTGCTGTCTCGGCCGAGCTCCCGTCGTGGAAGTTCCGCCTGCCCGGCGGCGGGTTGTCGTTGTGGTGCGAGCTGCCCGAGCCGGTCGGTTCCAGCCTGGTCGGCGTCGCCCAGCGCAACGGCGCGCTCCTGGTCGCCGGGTCGCGGTTCTCCCCCGACGGAGGCCTCGAGTCCTTCATCCGCATCCCGTTCACGCTCGACGAGGACGCGTTGCGCGACGGCGTACGGCGGCTGGCCACGTCGTACGACTCACTCACCACCGGCGCGCCCACCCGCCGAACCGGCGTGATGATCGCCTGACGCCGGATCCCCGGGCCATCACAGCTGCCCGCGACGGCTGTCGCCCCGCTCAGCGGCGCGGCGGGTCCGCAATTGTGATGGCCTGGGGATCCGGGACGTCATCGCGCGGTAAGGGGTGCGCGGAAGGTTCGCCTTACATCGGGTGTTGAGACACTATGAGAGTCACACTGCGAGAGGCGTGAGAATGTCGTTCTTCACCCGCAACACCGCCATGGTCGAGCCGCAGGCCGCGCTGCCCGGCCGGCCCACCCCCGGCTTCGCCGTACCGGACGAGAACATCGTCCTGCACACGCCGCAGACCGCCGCCGCGCCCGAGGGTTTCGAGGAGGTCTGGTTCGGCACCGGATGCTTCTGGGGTACCGAGGAGATCTTCTGGCAGCAGCCGGGCGTCTACACCACCGCCGTCGGGTACGCGGGCGGTTACACCCCGAACCCGTCGTACGAAGAGGTCTGCACCGGCCGCACCGGTCACGCGGAGGCCGTCCGGGTCGTGTACGACCCCACGAAGACCACCTTCACCGACCTGCTGAAGGTCTTCTGGGAGACCCACGACCCGACGCAGGGCATGCGCCAGGGCAACGACCTCGGTTCGCAGTACCGCTCGGCGATCTACTACACCACCGACGCCCAGCGCGCCGAGGCCGAGCGCACCCGCGACCTCTACGCCCCGGTCATCAAGCCCCTCGGCTACGACGACATCACCACCGAAATCGCCCCCGCACAAACCTTCTACTACGCGGAGGCCTACCACCAGCAGTACCTCCACAAGAACCCCAACGGCTACCGCTGTCACAGCAACACCGGCGTGCCGTTCCCGGCTGACGCCTGAGTGGTATCGAGGAGAGCGCGCCCTTCGCGGGGCGCGCTCTCTTCGTTGTTGCGGCCTGAAGAAGCCTTACGGTGTTCGGGTGAAGAACGCGGACCGTCGGTTGCGCAGGCTTGTGGTGGGGGATGTTGTTTGGCGGTGGACGGTTCGTCAGCGGGTGGAGGATCGCTGTCTGACGCTTTCGTTGTTTCCTGAGGGCTCGCGGAAGCGGGTGGTGTTCGTGTTCCGGCCGGGGCCGGAGCGGGTTGTATCGACTACGTACTTCGACGCCGGGGCCCTGATGCGGCTGCCGGATCGGAGCTACCTCAACGTCTTCGAGCCCGGAACCGTTCGCCGACTGCTGGACGCGGCACTGCCCTCCCTGGATTTCAGTGAATCCGAGATCGACGGCTGGCCGTACTTCGACCGGGTGGTGGACGCAGCCAGCAAGCCAGTCGACGGACCCAGCGCTGAATAAGGTCGCCGGCTCAGATGCGGTCTGCTGCGGGAAATCCGGTCCAGCGCAGGTCGGCTGTCAGGTGGCTCATGTCGTTGTAGATGAGCACGGAGGACGGCCGGTCCGGCGCGTAGCGGAGGACGGTCAGGGCCGCATTGCAGTGGTTGAGGCTGAGCCACCGCCATCCAGGTGCGTCGATCGCCTGCCCGACAAGCCATCCGATCAGGAAGTTGTGCGTCACCACCAACTCGCGGCGCTCAACCTCACCGAGGGCCGGCCCCGTGAAGTACTCCAGGGCAAGGCGGGCGAGTTCAGGTCCGCGCTTGAGCTCATCGGGTGTGGCCTGCTGGAGGAAGTGGAGCAGGACGTCAGCCGACTCCGCCGGCAGTTCCTTTCTCTGCGGGACATGTGGGACGTAGTCTCCGGCCGCTTCTGAGCACTCGATCGGCGTGTCCAACGTCAGCTGCTCCGCGACGATGTGTGCAGTTTGGGCCGTCCGCTGGAGCGGGCCGTGATGAACGGTGGAGAAGGGAACGTGCGCCAGTCGACCACCGAGTAGGACCGCTTGACGACGACCCCGTTCGGTCAGGCCGCTCTCGTCCGGCAGCGCCTCGGCATGCCTGACGAGGTAGAGGTAGCGCGTTGCCGTTCGGATCATTCGGTACTCCGTGCGTGGCGGTCAGCGGAGTTGGGTGAAGAAGGTTCTGAGGTCGTTGACGAGTAGGTCGGGTTCCTGGTGGGCGGCGAAGTGGCCGCCGGTGTCGTAGGAGTTCCACGAGATGATGTTGGCGTGGTCGCGTTCGGCGAATCGCCGGATCGCCTGGACGTCGTCGCGGAACTGCGCCAGTCCGAGCGGCACGGTGGTCGGCTCGGCCGGGCGGCTCGCTCTGCCCTGCTCGTAGTAGATGCGCATCGCCGACGCGACGGTGCCGGTCAACCAGTGGATCATCACGTTCGTCAGCACGAAGTCAGGGTCGAGGCCGCCCCGGTAAATGAGGTTGTGCCAGCCGAGCAGCCCGACCGGGGAGTCGGTGAGCGCATGGGCCAGTGACTGCGGCTGCTGGGTCTGCAGGTGGCCGTAGGCGTCCATGTTCTGCTGGAACCATTCAAGACCTTCGACGGCGGCGCGTTCCTCCGGTGAGCTCCTGTCGAACTCCGCCGGGTCGACGTCGGAGAAGATCTGGGTGACATGTACGCCGATCACCGCGTTCGGCGCCAGCCGGCCGAGTTCCGGGGCGATGTGCGCTCCCCAGTCGTTGCCCACGGCACCATAGCGGTCGTATCCCAGGTTCTTCATCAGCTCCGCCCACGCGGCCGCGATCCGGAAGGTGTCCCAGCCGCGGGTGCTGGTCGGCCCGGAGAATCCCGACCCGGGCAGCGAAGGGATCACCAGGTGAAAGGCAGGTCCGTCGCCGGGCTTGGTCAGCGGCTCGACGATGTCGAGGAATTCCGCGATCGAGCCCGGCCAGCCGTGCGTGAGGATCAGCGGCAGTGCGTCGGGATCCGGCGACTTCACGTGCAGGAAGTGGATGTTCTGCCCGTCGATCGTGGTGGTGAACTGCGGATACTCGTTCAGCCGCGCTTCCCAGGCACGCCAGTCGTAGGTGTTTCTCCAGTAGTCGACCTGGCGTTTCAGTTCGTCCACCGGCGAGCCGTAGTCCCAGCCGGCGTCGTCCACCTCTTGTGCCCAGCGGACCCGGTCGAGCCGGTATCGGAGGTCCTCGAGCTCGGCCTCCGGTACGTCGATCCGGTACGGCGTGAACTCACCCATCGCATCCTCCGCGCACGTTGATCACGAGGTGGCGATAGTACGCGCCGCAGAGGTCCTGGTCCGATTGTCGGATCGAGAGGATCGTGTTCGTGGGGTAAGTGGAGGGGCGAGTCGCCCCGTGAAGGAGGAGTCATGGCTGAGTATCTCGTGGCGTTCGACGGGGACTGGGTGCCGGAGCACACGGACGCGGAGTTGGCGGCGAAGTCCGCTGCGTTGCGGCCGTTGGTGGCGGAGATGCGGGCGGCCGGGGTGCTGATCTTCCTCGGCGGGCTGGATCCGGATGCGCCGGTGTTCAACGTCGACGTTTCCGGCGGTACGCCGTTGTTCTCCGACGGACCGTACGTCGAGTCGAAGGAGCACCTGGGCGGCTTCGCCGTACTGGATGTGCCCGATGAGCAGGCCGCCCGGCACTGGGCGGGAAAGATCGCAGTGGCCTGCGGCTGGCCACAGGAGGTCAGGCGATTCCAGGTGCCGACGCGGTACGAGTGATGATGGGGCGGTGTCGATCTCCGCAACGCACAGGCTGACCGCCGAGGCAGCGATCAACGGTCCGGGGCAGGTAGTCCTGCTGAACGGGACCTCAAGTTCCGGGAAGTCGACGATCGCGAAGGAGCTGCTCGAGGTGCTGGACGGCACCTGGTTCCATCTCGCGATCGACCACTTCCACCGCATTCGCGCCCGGCGGGACTGGACCGAGGCGGAGTTCCTGCCCGTGTTCCAGCGGACGGTTCTGGGGTTCCACCGAGCCGTGGCCGGGATGGCCTCGGCGGGGAACAACGTGGTCGTCGACCACATCCTCGGTGAGCGCTGGCGGCTCGAGGACTGTCTGAAGGTGTTCGACGGGCTGCCTGTGCTGTTCGTCGGCGTCCGCTGCGCACTGCCCGAACTCGAACGCCGTGAACGTGAGCGAGGCAACCGCGGGATCGGGCGCGCCGCCTTCCAGTTCCCGCTCGTCCATCAGCACGGCGTGTACGACGTGGAAGTCGACTCCGACCGCCACACGCCGGCCGCGTGCGCCGCCCGGATCCGCGAGCGGCTGAAGGAAGGGCCACCGAGAGCTTTCGCAGAACTGAAGGCCGAAGGTACTGCGCCCCCGGCCGAGCGGGAGCGCAGTACCTGAAGGGTCAGCCGGCGCGGTACAGGGAGCCGCCGCCGGAGATGGCGACGGCGGTTCGGACGCCGCCGACGTTGAGGTTGACGATGAACGTCGTACCGACCTGGCGCACCGAGTAGGTGACCGAGCCGGACGCGCGGACCGGGACGACGAACGACAGGATCGAGGCCGTCTTGCCGGAGCGGGCCAGCATCAGTGTCGGCGCCGACTTGCGGGCGTAGCTGCTCGGGTAGTACCAGCCCTGGATCGGGTTGGTCTGCGCCTGCTTGACCAGGATCGCGCCGCGCGGCAGCGCCTGCTTGAACGGCACCTGGAACAGGATCGTCCTGGTGGTGTCCCCCGGCTTCATCGCGACGGCGGTCGTCCGGGAGTAGACGCTCGCCTTCTGGTCCGGAGGCAGGTGCCACAGCGTCTGGAACGCCTGCGCCGTCCTGGCCGACGCGCGGTCCCACACGACGAGCAGGTCCGGGTTCTTCAGCACCAGCACCGAGCGGAGACGGCTGATCCCGCTTCCGGGGGCGTCGGCGAACACGTACGACTCCGCGTTCGACTTCACCGACGAGGCAGTCAGCCGGGTCACCGGATTCGTGTACGTCGACTGCGGCGTCGTCATCACGCTGTGCGCATTGGGACTCACGGCCCAGGTGCGGTACGCGCCGAGCGTGTAGGCGGCGTACCCGCCGTCGACGATGATGTCCCGGCCGCGTGCGGTGTACGTGATGCTGGTGTGGTCGAAGTGCCCGTGGAACGCCCGTCCCGGGCCGAACCTGATGCTGTACGTCGACTCACCGGTGAATCCCCGCCCCGGCTCGGTCCCCCAACCGGTCCGCCCGAAGACGTACCCGTTCGAGTAGACGCCGACCCGCCACGGCGGCACCGTACCGCTCTTCCCGAGCGAGCCGGCGTACTCCATCGGCGTCCCGGCCCACGGGTACGTCGACTGCACCTCGGTGTCACCGAGCTGGTGCAGCTTGCCGAGCGAGTTCGTCGCGAGCGCCAGCCACTTGGCGAGCAGCGCGCGCCGCGTCGACATCGTCGTACCGGGGTTGACGCCGCAGTTCTGCAGCACCGTGATCGCACGGCCCCAGAGCGAGTAGTTGAACGCGGCGTACCCGGTGGACTGCTCGTTGGTCGACCCCTCCGCGTCGATCGACGTGGTGATCCCGGCCGCCAGGCGTTGCTGGGCCAGGTTCTTGTAGTCGGTCCGGCCCAGCGTGCAACCGACTCCGAACAGCGCGATGCTCTCGTCGGTGCCGTGGTTCCACGCACCGCTCCAGTAGTTCGTGAGGAACCGCGCGTGGCTCAGCAGCGCCGTATTGATCCACGCGTAGCGGGTCGGCACCGCCGTGACCTTCAAGCCGGTCAGGATCGCCTGCCGCAGGCAGATCAGCACGTTCGTGCGGTGCATGGTGGACTCCCACGCGCCGACGTTCGCCTTCCACGAGTACGGGTTGTCGCGGTACCAGTCGTACGCGATCGTGTTCACCCGGGTCAGCGCGGTCAGGTCACCCTTGCCCGCGGCAACGATGCCCTGCCCCAGCCAGCGCAGCGAGTGGAACCACATGTACCAGCTCGGGTTCTTGTACGGGTTCGACGCCCAGTTGATGTTGCCGCCGCCGTTGCCGACCTTGTACGCCGCATACGGTCCCCAGGCGAACTTGTCGGCGTACAGGTTCGCCAGCGGGTTCGTCTTGTCGAGCCCGCTGAATCCCGGACAGGCGTAGTACGGCGCGGTCAGCGACCGCAGCTGGCTCGCACCGATGTCCGTCGCCGGCGGCGCGGTCGCCGGTACGACGTTGCTCGCACCCGGGACGAACTGCGCGTCGCCCGGGTCCTCGGGCCCCGGCACGATCTGGATGCCGGGATTGTCCTGCGGTGCTCGCGTTTCCCCAGTTGCCGTTCCCGCCCCCAAAGCCAGAACAGCGATTGCCACGGCCATCGCGGCCGTACCCCTGAATCGCATGAAGTTGTACCTCTCCCCCACCACCCGTCCCGGGACACCGGCGACGGTCTCCTGAGCGACTGGCACACCGCTGTGCGGCGCACCGGACCTGCGGTGAGCACGCGAAGCTCGCGGAGGCGGTCAGCTCACCGAGGTTTGATTCCCCTTGCAAACCACGATGCGCTGACGGCGGGAAAGGTTGCGACGAGCGCCAGGACCGTCCGAAAGGTCCTGGCGCCCGGTGATTCAGCCCATCGTCTTCTGGCCGTCGATGGCTTCCCGGATGATGTCCGCGTGGCCGGAGTGCTGCGCGGTCTCGGACGCGATGTGCAGGAACGCCATCCGGACCGTCCAGAACACGCCCGGCGGCTGCCACGGTGCGGCGGGCAGTTCGTACTTCGCGTCGAGGTCGAGCGTGCGGACCAGTTCCTCGGTGGCGGCCGCGACCTTCTCGTACTCCGTGAGTACGTCGGCCAGCGTCTCGCCGTCGACCAGCCGGAACTGGTCCTGCCACTGCGCGATGACCTCCGGTGTGAACTCGACCTGCGCCGTATCGGCCTTGCCCTGGGCGAACTCGGCCCAGTGCTGCTCGACCGTGGACACGTGTTTGATCAGCCCGCCGACGGTCAGCTCGCTCACGGTGCTGCGGGTGCTGGCCTGCTCGTCGGTCAGCCCCTGGGCCGTGTGCCGCAGGAAGTTCCGGCGGGTGCTGAGGAGGTCCAGGATGTCCGCCCGCTCGCCGGCCACGGTCTGCTCGTTTGTCGTCATGCCATGACTCTAGGCGGAGAAGCGGTCAGATTCTGACCGCTATGAGAATCCGTGGTTTGTCTCGTGGTTCCTGAGATACAGCTTCCCCGGGCCGGCGGCGCGCGGCTAGCGTTTCGCGCGGGGGGCGGCAATCGGGCCGGCCCCCGTTGCGAACCGAGGGGGTTCAGGTGGGAACGATCACGACCAGCGACGGTACGGAGATCTTCTACAAGGACTGGGGGTCGGGGCAGCCGATCGTTTTCAGTCACGGCTGGCCGTTGTCCGCCGATGATTGGGACAACCAACTGCTGTTCTTCCTGTCCAAGGGGTACCGCGTCGTCGCGCACGACCGGCGCGGGCACGGCCGGTCGACGCAGACCGGCGACGGGCACGACATGGACCACTACGCCGACGACCTGAAGGCGGTCGTCGACCACCTCGACCTGCGCGACTGCATCCACGTCGGTCACTCGACCGGGGGCGGCGAGGTCGCGCACTACCTGGCCCGGCACGGTGAGGACCGGGCCGCCAAGGCCGCGCTGCTGTGTGCGGTCCCGCCGATCATGGTGCAGACCGACGCGAACCCCGAGGGCCTGCCCAAGGCGGTCTTCGACGACCTCCAGGCACAGCTCGCCGCCAACCGGTCGGCCTTCTACCGCGCGCTGCCGGAAGGACCGTTCTACGGCTTCAACCGGCCGGGCGCCGAACCGAACGAGGCAGTCATCGCGAACTGGTGGCGCCAGGGCATGATGGGCGGCGCCAAGGCGCACTACGACGGCATCGTCGCGTTCTCCCAGACCGACTTCACCGAGGACCTGCGCAAGATCACGATCCCGGTGCTGGTCGTGCACAGCGAGGACGACCAGATCGTGCCGTACGCCGACTCGGGCCCCAAGTCGGCCGCACTGCTCAAGAACGGCGTCCTCAAGACCTACAAGGACCTCCCGCACGGCCTCCCCACAACCCATGCGGACGTCCTCAACCCCGACCTGCTGGAGTTCTTCCAGTCCTAGCCCGTACTCGCGGCTTCGTCACGCAGCAGCGCGCCCTCCCGGCGACAGTCGCCTGACGAAAGGCATCACCGATGCATCACCACAGAACACGTTTTCTGGCCGTGCTGGGGGCCGTACTGGCCCTCCTGCTCGCGGCCGTGACACCGGCCGCCGCGTCGTACCCGAAGGGCCCGAAACCCACCGTCGTGCTGGTGCACGGCGCGTGGGCCGACGGGTCCAGCTGGTCGAAGGTCACCAGCCGGCTGCTCGACGACGGCTACCAGGTCCGCGTACCACCGAACCCGTTGCGCAACCTCACCACCGACGCCGCGACGATCCACGACTTCCTCGCCACACTGACCGGGCCGATCGTGCTGGTCGGTCATTCGTACGGCGGCGCGGTGATCACCAATGCGGCCACCGGCAACCCGAACGTCAAGGCACTCGTGTACGTCGACGCGTTCGCCCCCGCGGCCGGCGAGCAGATCTTCCCGCTGGCCGGCGCGGACTCCGCTCTCGCCGGACCGCCGGAAAACGTTTTCGACTTCGTTCCGTATCCCGGGGCGCCGGCCGGAGACGTCGACCTCTACCTGAAGCACGACACCTTCGTGACGTCGTTCGCCTCCGGCATGCCCCGGGCCCAGGCGGAGAAGCTGTACCCGGCCCAGCGGCCGCTCACGCTCAGCGCCGGCTTCACCCCGTCCGGTACGCCGGCGTGGGCCACGATCCCGTCCTGGTACGTGCTCGGCACCAGAGACCTGATCATCACGCCGGCCGCCCAGAACTTCATGGCCACTCGGGCACAGTCGACCATCACCCGCATCCCGACCGGTCACCTCGGCCTGGTGACCGACCCCGGCCCGGTCACCGGGGTCATCGAAACCGCCGCCCGCGCCACCCGTTGAACCGAAGCCGTGACGACTCGCGCACGAAGGAGCGCGGGCCGTCACGGCCGGTTTCGAGGTGTTGTGCGGCAGCGACCCCGGGTGCAAGGTCGAAACGTCCAGACGGGCCGGGAGACGGTCCCGGACCGATGGTCGTCCCGGGAGGGGATCATGGGCAGACCACGCCTCATCGTCGCTTCCGTCGCTGCCTTCGCAGCTGCCCTGTGCGGAGCCGCCGTCGCTGCCTACGCGGCACCGGTGACGCAGGTGACGGTCGGCAGCCCACCGTCGCCGTTCTCGCAGAACAAGCAGAACGAACCCGCCGTCGCGATCGACGCGCACGATCCGTCGGTGATGGTCGCGGGGGTGAACGACGAGATCGACATGGAGTCGTGCGCGGCCGGCGATCCGGGCACGTGCCCGTTCACCGACGGCGTCGGCGTCTCCGGCGTGTACTTCTCGTTCGACAGCGGGCAGAACTGGATCCAGCCGACGTACACCGGCTGGACGGCCCGGGACTGCCTCGGACCGCCGGCTTGCGTTCCGCACGTGGGGCCGATCGGGACACTGCCGCACTACTACGAGGCCGGGCTGGTCTCCGACGGTGACCCGGCCGTCGCGTTCGGACCGCGACCGGGCCCGGACGGCACGTTCTCGTGGGCCAACGGTTCCCGGCTGTACTACGCCAATCTGACCTCGAACTTCTCGGCCAACCGGCAGCTCGAGACGTTCCGTGGTGTCGAGGCGATCGCGGTGTCGACCACCGACGACGTCCACGCCGCGGCCGCGAACGTCGCCTCGGCCTGGACCGCTCCGGTGATCATCTCGAGGCAGTCCTCGACGACCTTCTCCGACAAGGAGCAGATCTACGCCGACAACGCGGCGAGCAGCCGGTTCTTCGGTCACGTGTACACCTGCTGGGCCAGCTTCCGCAGCAACAGCCACGGAAACGCCCTGCCGGTACCGCTGACCGTGGCGCGCTCCGCCGACGGCGGCCGTACCTGGACGACCAAGCAGGTCGGACCGGCAACCACCAACGGCATCAACCAGCAGCCCGACGGCTGCACCGTCCGGACCGACAGCACCGGCAACGTCTACGTCTTCGGCGTCGGCGCACGCAGCGGCACGAACCTGCAACTGATGTACAAGTCGACCGACGGCGGCGCGCACTGGGTCGGCCCGACCGCGGTCGCGCCCGTGGTCGAGCCCGGCGTGTTCGACCCGGTCGAGGGTCGCCCGGTGATGGACGGTATCGCCGGCGCCCGCGTCGACCTGGCCGGCGGGCCGAACGTCGACATCGCCAACGGCCGCCCCACCGGCGTTGGCGCAACCAACGAGATCTTCATGACCTGGTCCGACGGCCGGGCCGGTCTGAACAACGAGCAGCTGATGCTGACCTGGTCGCGCAACGGTGGCGCTTCCTGGGCGACACCGGCTCCGCTCGCCCTGACCCCGGGCGACCGCCCGGTCTACACCGCACCCGCGGTGTCCCCGGACGGCACCGACCTGTACCTCGTGCACAACTCGTTCACGACGCCGTACCGCGACAACACGACGGACCCGCGTGGTCTGGTCGGCGAGGTCCGGCACGCGAACGTGACGGGCGGCGTGCCGTCCGGCTGGACGACGCTCGAACGCGTACCGGGCGGTGACCCGCGGGGCAGCAGCGCGAACGCGCTGACCTCGGAGTTCCTCGGCGACTACGTGTACGCCGCCGCGACGAACGACCGCGCCGTCGCGGTCTGGAACGACTCCCAGAACGCGGGCGTCTGCCCGGCGATCAACGCCTACCGGGCGTCGCTCTACACCGCGACCCCCGGCTCGCCGCCGAACGTGCTCGCGGCCTGCCCGGCGACCTTCGGCAACACCGACATCCTCGGAGGCAGTTACCCGGATCCAACTCCGTGACCAGGAGGCGGGGGGCGCCGTCGGACCGGCGGCGCCCCCGCCCGTAAAACGTTTGCGTCCGCCCAGCACCGCGCGCCAGGCTGACCTGATGACGAGCTTGGCGATCCGGCCGCTGCACGACGATGACCCGCCGGTGATCGCGGCGGCGTTCGAGGAACTCGGCTGGCCGAAGCCGGAAAGTCAGTACCGGCGCTATCTGGAGGAGCAGGCGGCTGGGACGCGGGACGTTCTGGTGGCGGCCGTCGACGGCGAGTACGTCGGCTACGTGACCGTGCGCTGGACGTCGCCGTACTTCGGGAACATCCCGGAGATCCAGGACTTCAACGTGCTGCCGAAGGCCCGTCGGCAGGGCATCGGTAGCGCGTTGATGGACGCGGCCGAGGCGATGGTCGCGGAGCGGTTCGCGGTGGTCGGGATCGGCGTCGGGCTGTACCCGGACTACGGGCAGGCGCAGCGGATGTACGTCCGGCGCGGGTACCTCCCGGACGGGCGCGGCCTGATCTACGACGGCCGCCAGGTGCCGCCGATGGAGATGATCCGCAACGACGACGCCGCGACGCTGATGTTCACCAAGCAGCTGAGGTAACGTCGGTGAGGTGCGAGCTGTCGAGTACTCCGTGACCGGTGAGCCCGATGTCCTGACCCTCGTGGACAGGCCGATCGCCGATCCGGCGCCAGGCGAGGTGCGGGTGCGGATCCACCGGTCGGGCGTCAACCCGACCGACTGGAAGACCCGCCGCGGCAACGAGGCCGGTACGCCGGTGGATCCGGCGCAGGTGCCGAACCAGGACGGCTCCGGTGTCGTCGACGCCGTCGGCGAGGGTGTCGACGTGGCGCTGGCCGGGCGCCGCGTCTGGCTCTGGGAGGCGGCGTACCAACGGCCATCCGGTGGTACGGCGCAGGAGTACGCCGTGGTGCCGGTGCGGCATGTGGTGCCGTTGCCCGACTCGGCGTCGTACGACCTCGGTGCTGCGATCGGCGTACCGTTTCTGACCGCGCACCGCTGTCTGACCGTGACCGAGGACGGTCCGGACCGGCTCGGGCCGGGGAAGCTGGCCGGGCGGACCGTGCTCGTCGCCGGCGGCGCGGGAGCAGTGGGCAATGCCGCGATTCAGCTGGCGCGGTGGTCCGACGCCACGGTGATCACCACCGTGAGCAGCCCGGAGAAGGGCAATCTCGCGGGCCTGGCCGGCGCGGACCACGTGATCAACTACAAGCAGCAGGACGTCGTCGCCGAGGTTCGCGCGATCGCGCCGCACGGCGTCGACACGATTGTCGAGGTGTCACCGGCGGCGAACGCGGCCATCGACGCCGCCGTGATCGCGACCCACGGCTCGGTGGCCGTGTACGCGACCGATGGTGGCGGGACCATGGAGCTGCCGGTCCGGGCGTCGATGGTGCCGAACGCGCGCTGGCAGTTCGTCCTGCTCTACCAGGCGCCCGAGTCGTGGCGGCCACGCGGTCTCGCCGATGTCGCAGCCGCGGTCGAGGCGGGCGCCGTCCGGATCGGGCCGGAGGCCGGCCTCCCGGTGCATCACTACTCACTCGACCAGGCCGCCGAGGCCCACGCCGCCGTCGAGCAGAGCATCGTCGGCAAGGTTCTGATCGACGTCAGCTCCGACTGAGCAGGCGCTGCTGTAGGGCGGCCGCGCAACGGCACGCCGGATCGTCGGTGCACAGCAGCGCGGCGGGGTCGGCTTCGACGAGCTGACGGGTCGCGGACAGCACGTCCTGCTTGGGGATCCGGCGTACCCGGGCCGCTCCGATACGGACCTCCTTGGTCGCGGAACGCAGTACCGGATCGATGGCGCCGAACTGGTGGCTGGCGCCGGGGATGTTCGGGAGCTCGACCCACAGGCCGTCGGCGGACTTCGCGTAGCGGTAGAACCGGGAGCGGCCGAGCTGCTGCTCCGCGAGATGGATCGTGGTGTTCGAGGTGTGGTCGACACCGAGCAGCAGAACGTCGCCGTCGAGAGCTTCGAGTGGGCCGAGCGGCCAGTCGGGACGCTGCGCCGCCAGGATCCGTTCGGCGTCGGGTCCGGCGGCCTGGTAGGAAAACAGCGGATGTCCGGTTCGGAACGGCGAGCAGGTCTGGCGGAAGGTTTCCGGAATCTTTCCGAGCCAGCGGTCGATCGGGAGGTCGGCACGGAAACTGGTTGCCTGCGACACCTTTTCGTCGAAGTCCGGCCAGGTGTCGGCGTTGAAGAACGCGTTGTGCGGACGGACCAGGCCGGGTGGCGCCGGGATTCCAGTGAGGTCCCAGGTGCCGGCCGGCATCAGGATCGTCCCGCAGACCTCGGTCAGTGCCGCGCAGACTGCCTCCGCGCCGCCATCGACGTACCCGAAGGCGCTCAGCGACGAATGCACCACGACACTCGACGACCGCTCGAGCCCCAGTCGGCGCAGCCCGTCGACGATGTCGGCCCTGCTGACTTCACGCATCCCTGAAATATCGCATCGCACCACCGAACCCGCCTGTCATTTTCGAGCGACCGAGGTGTTGCCGGACGACGGTAAACGGGTTCACCGTTCGAGATGGGGGTGAGTCTGATGTTGCTGGTGGTTGGCGGGACCGGGGAGTTGGGCGGGAGGGTTGTCCGGAGACTCCTCGAGCGTGGAGAAGCGGTTCGCTGTCTGGTGCGCTCCGGGGCAGCGGTGCCCGGCGCCGAGGTGGTGATCGGCGACCTGACGGATGCGACGAGCCTGCGGACGGCGTGCGAAGGCGTGGAGACAGTCGTGGCGACGGCCACCGCGATAGCGCGGCTGTTGAGTGGTGCACGCGGACCGTCGCTTCGCGACACCGACGAACTCGGAATGCTGGCACTCGTCGATGCCGCGGAGGAGACCGGCGTACGGCGCTTCGTCTACCTCTCGTACGCCGGAGTGGACGCGGGACTCGGCACACCCTTGGAGCACGCCAAGCTGGCCGTCGAGGACAGACTGCGACGATCGACTCTGCGCAGGGTCGTCGTACGGCCGGACGCGTTCCAGGAAATCCATCTCGGGCCGCTCGGGCGGTTCGATCTCGCTCACGGCAAGGTCGGTGTGATCGGGTCGGGCGCGGCCAAGCAGCGCTGGGTGGGTACGGACGATGTCGCCGCGCTGGTCGCCGCCGTCGCCGTCGAGCCCGACCCGCCCGAGCTGATCGAGTTCGGCGGACCGGAGGCGCTGAGCCGGAACGAGGCGATCGCGTTCGCCGAGGAGCTCCTGCAGCGCAAGCTGAAGGTGCAGCGGATGCCCGCACCCGTGGCCCGCCTGGCGATCAAGCTCCTGAACCGGCCGAACGAAGGCCTCGCGTCGGCGTTCGGCGGCGGTCTGCTGCAGTCCTTGCACGACGCAACCTGGACCGATGAGCCCTTGCGCAGCAGGGGAATCACACCACGCCCCGCTACCGCGTACCTACGGGAGCAGGCTGCAGCGCTCTCCGGATCGGCAGCCACGAGACGAGGATCAGGGCACCGCAGACCAAAAGCGTGACGCGGGCGCCGGCGACCGTGCCGAGAACGCCGCCGAGGAGAGCGCCCAACGGGAACAGTCCCATCAGCAGGAACCGCATCGTCGCGTTCACCCGGCCGAGCAGCTCATCGGGTACGACGCGTTGCCGCAGCGTCACGTTGCTGATCGCGTACACGATCTGCCCGAACTCGCCGACAGCACTGCTGACCACCATCAGCACCACGAGCCACCCCGGCTGAGCCAGCGGCCCGAACAGACCGAGCGGAGCGGTGACCGCCAGCGAAAGCCAGATGATGCGCTCGGCACCAAACCGGCGCGCGAGCCGCGGCGTCAGCGCGGCACCGGCCATCGCCGCGACCGAACCGACCGCGAGCACGATCCCGATCAGGGTCGGCGACAGCCGCAGGGCCCTGACCAGGAACACGACGTTGACCGCCGACGCGATCGCGAACGCGAAGTTGTTCATCGCACTCGTGATCGCGATCGCCCGGATCGCCCGGTGCCGCGCGACGTACACGAGTCCTTCCCGGATGTCCTGCCACAGGCCGCGATCAGCACGACGTACGACGTCCTCCTGGGCCCTGATCGCGAGCAACGACACGGCCGACGCCGCGAACGTCAGCGCCTGGATCGCGACGACGTTCGCCGCGCCGAGCACCGTCACCAGCCAGCCACCGGCGCCGGGACCGGCGACCTGTCCGGACGCGCGAATCGTCTCCAAAGCGGAGTTGCCGGCCAGCAACCGGTCGGGACCGATCACCGACGGCAGGTACGTCTGGTAGCCGACGTCGAAGAACACCCGCGCGAGCCCGGACAGCAACGACACGACGATCAGCTGGGTGATCGTCAGTACGCCGGACATCGCAGCGACCGGTATCGAGGCCAGCAGCACCGCGCGCACCAGATCGCTCGCCACCAGGAGCGGCCGCCGGCGCCGTCGATCCACCCACGCACCGGCCGGCAACCCGATCAGCGCGAACCCGATCGTGCTCGACGCCGACACCAGCCCGAGCTGGAACGGCGTGGCATCCAGCGACAGCACCGCTAGCAGCGGAATCGCGACGCCACTGACCTGGGCCCCGAACTGACTGGTCGTCTGCCCGACCAGCAACCACCGAAAATCTCGCGTCACGACAACCTCCACAGGACCGGATGGGAACCCCACCCGCCTGCAGAAATTCGTCGCTAGGGGTGGGGCACGTTACCGGGGCCGCAGCATGAGGTCAATGTGCCTGGAACGATCCCGTCGTCCGGTAGGCGGCGTACAGCTGCAGGGCCAGCTCGGTCGGCGGATGCAGTGGACCGGGTGGCGCCGCGAAGAACCCGGCCTCCAGTACTTCGTCCGCGCCCGGCCGCAAGGTCCCGGACCAGGACCGCGCCTCGAAGCAGAGCGCGAAGCACTGCACCACGTCGCCGTTCGGATACGTCAGCGTGTGTACGTCGGCCTCCGACAGGCTGGCGAACGGCACCAGATCCTCCTCCGCGACCACCAGCCCGGTCTCCTCGGTGAACTCGCGTGCCGCCGTACGCCGGAAGCTGTCGCCCGGCTCCGCCCCACCCGCCGGAAGCTCCCACAATCCGGTGTCGCGACTCCGCTGGAACAGGATGCGCTCGTCGGCGTCCACCGCGAGTACCTGGGCACCGGGCAGCAGCAACAGGCCGGAGCCGACAGAACGACGGAGCCGGGCGAGGTAGGAGTCCACGGATGAGAGGGTAAGGCCCGTGGACTGGGCGAGACGGCGGGCGGGATCACTGCTGGGGTTCGGGCTGTTGGGCGGACTGGTGTGGGCGAGCGTCGTCGGGTTGTCGATGCCGAGCTGGTTCGAGCCGGACGAGAGCTGCGCGACCAAGTTCCACGACTCGAGGGACATCTCGGCGATCCGCACCAACTGGTTCCCGCCGTCGGCGAGTTGCGTGTACGGCGACGACGTCCGCCCGTACATGTCGACGGGCACGTCCGTAGTCCTCTCCGTCATCGGCGTACTGCTGCTGATCGTGCTCGTGACCGGCCTGGTCCTGACCGTACGGCGACTCCGCGGCGAGGACGGCCCGCTGACGACGGCCGAGGGCATCGATCTCGATCGCCGGCGGCGGTCGCACTTGCTGTACGGGGCGCTGGACATGGGTGTCGCGCTCGCGGCGCTGGCGTCCGTCGGCATGGTCGCGGGCGTGTTCGGCGGCGTGCCGGGCGTGATCCTGTTCGTCGTGATCGCACTTGTCGGCCTGAGCGCGTTCGGCGCCCTGCTGGACCGGCACATGGGCCCGCTGCCGAGCACCGCACGCGACTCCCGCCTGCGCGGGACGGCCGCGGGCCTCGGGACACTCGCCGTCGCCGTCGCGACTGCCGTCCTGTTGAGTCTGTCCGGGCTCTCCCTATTGTGGGCACTCCCCCTCGGTGCGCTCGCCTACGCCGCGATCGCTGCGGTTCAGTGGTCGCTCGTCAGCAAGGCCAACCAGGTTCGATGTTCTGGTTGAGGTGGAAGACGTTCTCGGGGTCGTACTGGCATTTGATGCGGGCCAGCCGCTCGTAGTTCTCCTGGCCGAAGCCGGCGATCACGCGGTTCTGCCCCTCGTTGCCGATGAAGTTCAGGTAGACGTAGCCGCTGGCCCATTCGTGCAGGTCCGCGCACAGGTCCCGCGCCCAGCGGATCGCCCGTGTGTCGTCGTCCGGCCGCTCCCACATCCCGAACGGGTGCGCCACCCACGACGCGTTGCGGTGCGGCAGCGGCCACGTGTCCGCGGCCCGCTGCACCTGACCGCCCCACGGCACGAGCAACTGCTGCGACGGTGAAGGACTGGGCATGTCCACCACCCGCTCGCAGAACGCCTGGATCGCCGGGTCCGGCAACGCGGACAGGTGTTCGGCCGACCAGTAGTTCCGGAACCCCGGCTGGTCGTCGAGCGCCGACTGCAACACGTCGTACGGCAACTCCGCGACCATCGTCGCTTCCGGGGCGAGCGCGAACATCGGCGCGAACACCTCGCGGGTCTCCGCCTCGGTGCCGGCGTAGACCGCGGCGGCTCCGACGACGAGCTTGCCCTGCAGGTGTTCCGGGACGAACTCCTCGGGCGGTCCGGTCCTGTACACCACCGCGCCACCGAGGTCGTCCGGCGCGCCCTGTTCGATCAGATCCCGGTACGCACGGAGCACCTGAGGTCCGGCCTCGCCCGGCCACAGCAGCAGCGCGAGCGTCGCCGTCGGCAGCGGCTGCAGCCTCAGGGTCAGCGACGTCACGACGCCGAAGTTCCCGCCGCCGCCGTGCAGTGCCCAGAACAGCTCGGTGTTCCTGGTCTCGTCCGCGATCAGCAGCCGGCCGTCGGCGGTCACGAGCTCGACCGACACCAGCGCGTCGCAGGCCAGCCCCCACTTGCGCTCGAACCACCCGGAGCCACCACCGAGCGTGAGTCCGGCGACCCCGGTCGTGGACACCCGCCCACCCGTCGTCGCCAGGCCGAACGGCGTGCACGCCCGATCGACATCGCACCACCTCGCACCGCCGCCGACCCGGGCGATCCGCGCCTCCGGATCGATCTGAACGCTGTTCATCCGGCGCAGATCGATGACCAGGCCACCGTCGCACACCGCCGTCCCGGCCACTCCGTGCCCGCCGCCGCGCACCGCGACCTCCAGTTCGCGAGCGACGCCGTACCCGACCGCCGCCTGGACATCGGCGGCCGACTCGCACTGTGCGATCATCCGTGGCCGCTTGTCGATCATCGCGTTGAAGACGGATCTGGCCTCGTCGTACGCCGGATCGCCGTCCTGCAGCAGCACCCCTCCGAACCCCCGCGGACGTGCGTGCTCGATCGTCTCGGACATGCTGGAACTCCCCCTTGCTCACTCCCCCAGGTGATCCACCGATCGTCCACCGCACCCCGCCCCGGGTCAACGGCCGGTAAGGTCGAGACGTGACCAGTGCAGCGGTGATCGGTGGTGCGGGACAGGTCCTGACCGAGGACGAGGTGACTGCGTTCATCGGTGACGCCCTGGCCGGTGCGGGTCTGGAGGGGCGCAGCGTCTGCGTGATCGTCCCGGATGCGACCCGTAGCTGCCCGCTTCCGCTGCTGCTGAAGGCCGTGACGCAGGCACTGAAGGGCAGTCAGGTCACGATTCTGGTTGCCCTCGGCACCCATGCGGAGATGACGCCCGACCAGCTGCGCACGCACCTCGGCGGTGACTACCCGAACGTGATCAACCACGAATGGTGGAAGCCGGAGACGTTCGCCGACCTCGGCACGATCGGCTCCGACCGGGTCGGTGAGATCTCCGGCGAGATGCTCCGCGACGAGGTCCCGGTCCGGCTCAACCGGGCGGTCGTCGAGCACGACGTGGCGCTGGTCGTCGGGCCGGTGTTCCCGCACGAGGTGGTCGGATTCTCTGGCGGCAACAAGTACTTCTTCCCGGGCGTCGCCGGCCAGGAGGTCATCGACTTCTCGCACTGGCTCGGCGCACTGATCACCAGCGCGAACATCATCGGTACGCCGGGCATCACCCCGGTCCGCGCTTTGATCGACGAGGCGGCTGCGCTGATCCCGGCCGAGAAGCTCGCGCTGTCCGTGGTCGCCCAGTCCGGGACGGACTCGCTGCACGCGATCGCGTTCGGCGACACCGTCGAGTCGTGGCGCGCGGCCGCCGAGATCTCCGCGCAGACCCACGTCCGCTACCTGGAGCATCCCGTCCAGCGCGTCGTCTCGGTGATGCCACCGAAGTACGCCGACATCTGGACTGCCGCGAAGGGGTTCTACAAGCTGGAGCCGGTCGTCGCGGACGGCGGCGAGGTGATCCTGTACGCGCCGCACGTCACCCAACTCGCCGCGATGCACCCGGAGATCGAGCAGATCGGGTACCACTGCCGCGACTACTTCCTCGGCCAGTGGGAGAAGTTCCGCGACCTGCACTGGGGCGTGCTCGCGCACTCCACGCACCTGCGCGGAGCCGGCACCTGGGACCCGGCCAGCGGCGAGCACCTCCGCGTCCAGGTCACGCTGGCGACCGGCATCCCCGAGGACGTGGTCCGCGACGCGAACCTCGGCTATCTCGACCCGTCCACCGTCGACCTCGCCGCTTACGAGGCCGATCCCGGCACCTTCGTCGTACCGAACGCCGGCGAAACCCTGTACCGCCTCAAGGCCTAGCCCCCAGACATGACCCGCCGGTAACCTCATCCGCTATGGCAGATGTCGTGATCGTCGGCTCGGGGTTCGCCGGGTTGTGCATGGGGATCAAGCTCCGGCAGGCCGGCTGCGAGGACTTCGTGATCCTCGAGAAGGCCGACGACCTCGGCGGCACCTGGCGGGACAACACCTATCCCGGGTGCGCCTGCGACATCCCGTCGTACCTGTACTCGTTCTCGTTCGAGCAGAACCCGCGCTGGACGCGGATGTTCGCCCCCTGGGACGAGATCCTCGCCTACCTGCGGCACTGCGCAGGCAAGTACGGCGTCGCGGACAAGATCCGGTACGGCGCCGAGGTCACCGAGGCCGTCTTCGACGAGGCGACCGGGCACTGGACCGTGACGGTCAACGGCGACGAGACGATCGACACCCAGGCCCTGGTCGCCGGCGTGGGCAGCCTGCACGCACCGAAGGTCCCGGACATCCCCGGTCTGGATTCCTTCGAGGGTACGGCGTTCCACTCCGCGCAATGGGATCACTCGGCGGACCTGCGCGGGCGCAACGTCGCCGTGATCGGGACCGGGGCGTCGGCGATCCAGTTCGTACCGCAGATCGCTCCCCAGGTCGCCCAGCTGGACGTGTACCAGCGCACGCCACCGTGGGTCACCCCGAAGCCCGACCGCGCGATCAGCGGCTGGGAACGCGCACTGCACGAACGGTTCCCGGCCGGGCAGCGGACGATCCGCAACGTCATCTACTGGGGGCTCGAGGGCCGCGGCGCCGGCTTCGCCGGGAACCCGAAGTTGATGAAAGGCCTTGAAATCCAGGCGAAACGGCACCTGCGCAAGCAGGTCACCGATCCCGAACTGCGCGCGAAACTGACGCCGGACTACCAGATCGGCTGCAAGCGCGTGCTGATCTCGAACGACTACTACCCGGCGCTCGCGCGGCCGAACGTCAGCGTCGTCACCACGCCGATCGCGCGGGTCACGCCGACCGGCGTCGTCACGCAGGACGGCACCGAGCGGGCGTGCGACACGATCGTGCTCGGCACCGGGTTCGACGTCTCGGCGAACCTGACCCGAATGCCGATCCTCGGCAAGGACGGGGTCGATCTCGCCGACCACTGGAAGCGCGACGGCATCGGCGCGCACCTCGGCATCACGGTCGCCGGCTACCCGAACCTGTTCCTGCTGGTCGGCCCGAACACGGTCCTCGGCCACTCCTCGATGGTCTTCATGATCGAGGCCCAGGTCCGCTACGTGATGCAGGCCCTGCACCTCCTGCGCCGGCGCAACGCGACGTACGTCGAGGTCCGCGAGGAGGCGCAGGAACGTTTCGTCGACGAGGTCCAGCGCGAACTCGACTCGTCGGTATGGCACTCAGGCTGCACCAGCTGGTACCTCGACAGCTCCGGCCGGAACTCCACCATCTGGCCCGAATGGACCTTCACCTACTGGCGCCGCACCAGACACCTGAACCCAGCAGACTTCGCAATAGTCCACTAGGCCGACCACGAACAGGAGCCTCAGCGGGAGGCGCTTGGGGAGGATTTTCTGCCCGAATCAGGAAGAAATCCTCCCCGACCCCCTGTCAGCTACCGGTCAGCGGGACACGGCCCACGTCGTACACCGAACGGGCCGGCGGCAACACCCGCCGCGACGCGACCTCCTTTCGCAGCGGTAGCACGCCGCCGGAGGCGGCCAACAGACAGCCACCGCGAAGCGGTGTCGTTTGCGCGCGGGGGTGGCCATTAGGGGATTGCCCGGACTCCTGTGGTAGGAGCGGGTACGGCGGCGTACGACCTTGGGATGAGGGGAAGACCGCTCCGGGGGCCGATGTCTCGTGGGCCTTGCTGAAGGACTCTTGAGGCATGGACATTCTTCAGATCGCAGGCGCGGCAGTCGTGGTGATCGGCATCGTGATCACCGCGCTGATCGCCATCATCCCGTCAGTCGTCGACCGCTAGACACTCAGTCGGCGGACAGGTGGACCAGGAGGTCCTGCCGGGTCAGGACGCCTACCGGCTTGCCGTCGTCCAGGACCATCAGGGCGTCGCGTCCCTCGAGCAGCTCGACCGCCTTGGCGACCGGTTCACCGGCGCCGAGCGACGGCAGGGCCGGGTCCATGTGCTGCTCGACGATGTCGGCCAGCCGCGCCTTGCCGGAGTACAGCGCGTCCATCAGCGTCCGCTCCGACACCGCGCCGGCCACCTCGGCCGCCATCACCGGCGGCTCGGCCCGGACGACCGGCATCTGCGAGACGCCGTACTCGCGCAGGATCGCGATCGCCTCGGCGACCGTCTCGTGCGGGTGGGTGTGCACCAGCGGCGGCAGGCTGCCGTCCTTGCCGGCCAGTACGTCGCCGAGCGTCTTGCCCTGCCGGGTGTGCGCGAGGAAGCCGTACTGCGCCAGCCAGTCGTCGTTGAACACCTTCGTCAGGTAGCCGCGCCCACCGTCCGGCAGCAGCACCACGATGACGGCTTCGGGGTCGTCGAGTTCGTGCGCGAGCCGGATCGCGGCGGCGGCAGCCATCCCGGCCGAGCCGCCGACCAGCATCGCCTCCTCGCGGGCGAGCCGCCGGGTGAGCGCGAACGAGTCCGCGTCCGAGATCTCGATGACCCGGTCGCAGATGTCGCGGTCGTACGTCTCCGGCCAGAAGTCCTCGCCGACGCCCTCGACCAGGTACGGCCGGCCGGTACCGCCGGAGTACACCGAGCCCTCCGGGTCGGCCCCGATGATCTGGACGCGACCGCCGGACACCTCCTTGAGATAGCGGCCGGTACCGGTGATCGTGCCGCCGGTGCCGACGCCCGCGACGAAGTGCGTGATCCTGCCCTCGGTCTGCTCCCACAGCTCGGGACCGGTGGTCTCGTAGTGCGAGCGCGGGTTGTTCTGGTTCGCGTACTGGTTCGGCTTCCAGGCGCCTTCGATCTCGCGGACCAGGCGGTCCGAGACGTTGTAGTACGAGTCGGGGTGCTCCGGCGCCACCGCGGTCGGGCAGACCACGACCTCGGCGCCGTACGCCTTGAGCACGTTGCGCTTGTCCTCGCTGACCTTGTCCGGGCAGACGAAGACGCACTTGTAGCCCTTCTGCTGGGCGACCATCGCCAGCCCGACGCCGGTGTTGCCGGACGTCGGCTCGACGATCGTTCCACCGGGCTTGAGCTCGCCGGAGGCCTCCGCGGCCTCGATCATCCGGACCGCGATCCGGTCCTTCACCGAGCCGCCCGGGTTGAAGTACTCGACCTTGGCGAGCACGAGCGGCTTGGCACCGTCGGTCGTCTTCCCGAGCTTCACGAGCGGGGTGTTGCCGACCAGGTCCAGGAGAGAGTCTGCGTAGCGCACATCTTTACTGTAGTGATACCGGCGTCATTGCCCTATTTTCACTTGCTTCGTGATGACAGCGTGTAATCCTTGTACTTGTGAGCGACCGGGGCGGTGGGGTGGGAGAAGTATTCAACACAGCCAGGGCAGCCAAGAAGCTGGCCCAGGCCGCGGCCTTCGGGGGCGGGGGACTCGGGCTCATCGGTGCCACGTTGTACGGCGTACTGACCGCTGAGGCCGAGTACGCGAAACGCGTGATCGGACCGACGAGGTACTACCCCACTCCGGGCGACGGTCTGTACGGCCGGTATCCAGGACATCCGATCACGTTCGCGATGCTGGGCGATTCCAGCGCCGCGGGGTACGGCACCGACTCGCCGGACGAGACGCCCGGGGTGCTGCTCGCCTCCGGGCTGAGCGACCTGGCCGATCGGCCGGTGCGGCTGGTCGACGTGTCCAAGACCGGCGCGAAGTCGACCGATCTGGCCGGTCAGGTGGACGCCGCGCTGCAGGCCGGGCCGCATGTCGCGGTCATCCTGATCGGCGTCAACGACGTGAAGGCCAAGATGCCGCCGTCGACCTCGGTCCGGCTACTGTCCACGGCCGTCCGCCGGCTGCGCGCCGCGAACTGTGAGGTGGTGGTGGGCACCTGTCCGGACCTGGGCGTGGTCCGGACGATCATGCCGCCGCTGCGGTGGGTCGCCCGGTCCTGGAGCCACCGGCTGGCCGCCGCTCAGACCATCGCAGTCGTCGAAGCAGGCGGCCGCTCCGTGTCTCTGGGCTCGCTGCTCGGCGAGGTGTTCCGGACCAACCCGTCGATGTGGGGCCGGGACAATTTCCACCCGTCGGCGACCGGGTACGCCGCCGCGTCCGCCGCACTGCTGCCGTCGGTGGCGGCCGCGATGGGTGTCGGGCCGGAGTCGTTCGTGCATCCGGAGCCGTTCCGCGGCGAGGCGATCCTGCCGATCGCGGAGGCCGCCGTCCAGGCGGTCCGCCGGGCCGGTACCGAGGTCGCTGCCACCGAGGTGGCCGGCCGGGAGCGCGGCCCGCGCGGTCGCTGGGCCGCGTTGCGGCACCGCCGCCGGCACCCGAAGGCGGACGTCGATCGGGTCGGGGAAAACACAGCGGAGACGACAGCGGAAACTGCGGAAACTGCGGAAACAGTGCCTGTCGGCCAATAGTTGCTGGGTTGTGCGTCCGCTGAGCGGCACCTTTCATGGCGGGAGTCTTGCTTCCGGGCGGCCGGGTGGTGCACAGTCGATAACTACGCGGTACCCCGATGACGGGAGGCGAAGATGGGCTTGAACCACTCCGAGGAGACGCATCAGCGTTTGGTGGAGGCCGTGCCCAGGTGCACCGGACGCGCTATGACCGAGTGGTTCCAGCTGATGAACGACGGACCGTCGTTCCTGCGCTTCGACGACAGAGTGAGATGGCTTGCCGGCGAGTACGCACTCGCGCACGGGCACGCGACGGCCATCGTCCACGAGTACGACCTGGTCAAGGCGCATCGGCGAATGGGCTGAGCCGCAAAGGAGTCAATCGCGAGGACCTGCCCTTTCAGGTGGAGGGGCAGGTCTTTCGCGTTCCAAGCAGCACCTCGTTGTCCTCCGGATCCGCAACCAGGTAAGGGTTTTCGGCCAGCACGCGCCCGCCCGCCGACAACGCTGTCCCGATCCGCTGCGCCAGCAGTTCCTCCGGTACGGCGAGCTGGAAAGCGATCCGGTTCCGCTGCTCTCGCGGCTCCTCGAGCTGCTGGAAGAACAGCACCGGGTTCAGTCCGCGCGGATCATAGATGTCAGTCACGTCCCTCCGGGGGTCCTCCGCGTAGCCGAGCAGCTGCGTCCAGAACGCCCGTACCGCCGGGACGTCCATCGCGTCGATCCCGAACTGCACGAACCGCAGCGGCGCCGGATCCGATCGCAGCCCGGACTCCCGCGCCGCGGCCTCGATCCGCTGCGCCAGCGCGACGAACTTCGGGTCCGCCCCATCGCCGTCCTCCCACCGATCCTTCCCGCTGTCGATCGTGACGCCTTCCCGCCGTACGTCGATCAGCAGCGGAACGCCGGCGCCATCGGCCAGCTCGGCGACGGTCGTCACGAACTGTCGCGGCGCCTCGGGATAGAACACCATCGCACTGAACAACGTCAGCCAATCGGTCGTCCCCGGTAGTGGATCCCCCGGGACCAGGTCGACTTCGTTACCCTCGGCATCGGCAAGCATCACGCCGAATGGACCCGATGGTTCGCGGCCCGCCCTCGCCAGGATCACGGTCTCCTCCGGGCGGACCACGTCGACGTGGATCCGGTTCCGGAGCGGCCGGGGCTCGTCCAGGCGCCGTACGGCGAAGGTCGGGGTCCGTCGGAGCGGATCCTCCAGGCCGCCCAGCGCGACGTCCCAGAACGTTCGGACGGCATCCGGATCCGCGGCCTGGATCTCGACGTCCAGGACCTGCGAACCCGCCGGGTTCTCCATCAACCCGAGTTGCCGGGCGGCTGCCGAGACCTGCGTCAGGTCGTCGGCCCGCACCCGTACGCCGGTCGCCCGGACGTCGAGGTCGGCGGTGGTGAGCCCGGCGAGCGCGGCGCCGGCGGCGTGCGAGGGAGCGTCGTACCAGGTGGTCGTCATGGTGACCACGGTAGGATCGGAACCGGACGAGCTGCGTCCGGAACCGCAGATGCCGGGCAACGGCGGCACGCGGATGCACAATGGCGCGGTGAGTTTCACCATGCTGGCGGTGGTCGTCGCGATCGGCCTGGCCGGTCCGCTGCTCGCGCTGCCGCGCGGCTGGCGCATCCCGGTCGTCCTCGGCGAGCTGATCGCCGGCGTCGTCCTCGGCAGGACCGGGTTCGGGTACCTGGCCGCCGCCGACGACCGGTTCACGTTCCTCGCCGACATCGGGTTCGGCCTGGTGATGTTCGTTGCCGGAACCCACGTTCCGGTGCGCGACGAGAGCCTGCGGCGGGCGATCCGCCCCGGGCTCCTCCGCGCCGTGATCACCGGCGTCGTCGCGACCGGTCTCGCCTTCGGGTTGAACGCCGTCTTCGGCACCGGCCACATCGCGCTGTACGCCGTACTGATGGCTTCGTCGTCTGCGGCGTTGATCCTGCCGATCGTCGACTCACTCGGACTCGGTGGGCGGCCGGTGGTGGAGTTGCTGCCGCAGGTCGCGATCGCGGACGCCGCCTGCATCGTGGCCCTGCCGCTCGCGATCGATCCGCCGCACGCGGGTCGCGCGGCACTCGGTGCCCTGGCGGTCATCGGGGCGGGCGCGCTGGTGTTCTTCGTACTGAACAAGGCGGAGCGGTCCGGCGTACGGCGTCGGGTGCACGACGTGTCGGAGGAGCGGCGGTTCGCGGTCGAGCTCCGGATCAGTCTGATGGTGCTGTTCGCGCTCGCCGGGCTCGCGACGGCGACGCACGTGTCGATCATGCTGGCCGGGTTCGTGTTCGGGCTCGCGGTGGCGGCGATCGGTGAGCCGCGGCGTCTTGCCCGGCAGCTGTTCGCGGTCACCGAGGGCTTCCTCGGGCCGGTGTTCTTCGTCTGGCTCGGCGCCTCGCTCGACCTGCGCGAACTCGGCACGAGACCGGCGTTCATCGGGCTCGGGGTGCTGCTCGGCGTCGGTGCGGTGATCAGTCACCTGTCCGGCGCGCTGACCCGGCAGCCGATCAGCATCGGCGCGCTGGCCGCGGCCCAGCTCGGCGTACCGGTCGCGGCGGCCACGGTCGGTACGTCGCTGCACGTCCTCCAGCCGGGTGAGTCGTCCGCACTGATCCTCGGCGCACTGGTCACCATCGCGCTCAGCACGGCCGCGGCCGGGATCGCCGTACGCCGTGGTCTGGTCGCCGAGCACGCCGCACGCTGAGAAACTGAAAGGGCCGGCCCACCTGGACCGGCCCTTCGTCAGCTACCTGCTGCGTCAGTCGCCGCCGCGGAGGATGGCGAGGATGCGCAGGATGTTCCAGTACAGCCAGACGAGCGTGACGGTCAGCGCGAACGCTGCACGCCAGGCCTCGTTCTGCGGCGCGCCCTGCCGGACGCCCTGCTCGACCATGTCGAAGTCGAGGATCAGGTTGAACACCGCGAGACCCGCGCCGATCGCCGCGAACAGCAGCCCCATCGGACCGAAGCCGCTGATCCCGGTGCTGACCCCGAACAGGCTGAGCACCAGGTTGACCAGCAGCACGCCGGCGAAGCCCATCGTGCCGATGACGACCATCTTGGTGAACTTCGGTGTCACCTTGATCGCGAAGTACTTGTACGTCGCCAGCGTCAGGGCGGCCGTCACCATCGTGGCCAGCACGGCCTGCACGATGATGCCGGAGTCACCGACCCAGCCGGCGATGAACTTGCTGCCGATCCCGAGGAACACGCCCTCGGCCGCGGCGTACAGCATCACGAGCGCCGGGTTCACCTTGCGGGAGAACGACAGCACCATGGCCAGCGCGAACCCGACCAGCGCACCGGCGAGGAACGCCGGCGTGACCAGCGTCGCCGGGATCATCCACCACGCGACGGCCGCGGCCGCGACCACCACACCCAGCGTGATCGCGGTCTTGACGATCACGTCGTCCAGCGTCATGGGCCGGCTCGTGGCCGGCGCCCCCGGGTACTGCTGCTGGGGCGGCATACCGGATCCGCCGTAGCCGTAGGGAGCCGGCTGACCGTACGGAGCGGCCCCCGGATATGCCTGGCCGTGGCCAGGCGCGAACGCACTCGACCGGTTCAGCACCGGGTTACTGCTCTGCATCATTGCCTCCTGATGACCCACATCCGGGGCCGTATCAAGATCCTACGACCCCATCCTGAACACAATCTGAGAATCGCCCTGAGGTTTCCCCACCGAAACCCCTGAAATACAAGGTGTTCCATCGGCTGCCGATGGAATTCGGTGTCACAGGTGAGGGTGGGCCGGTTCTTGGGTGGTCAGGGCGGCTCCTACCTGGTCGGCGAGGGCTACGGCTACCAGGCGTTGTTCCAGGTCGGGGCGGGCGATGCGGGAGGCTGCGGTGAGGAGAAAACAGCCCCGGGGCTCGCCGGCGTGCTGGACGGTGAGTTCGATCTCGGCGTTCGTCGGGAGGCCGTCGCGTTCGACCTTCAGGACGCTGGTTCCGCGGGTGACGGAACCGTCGCGGTTCAGCCGGGGCGCCTCGATCTGCTTGCTGCTGGCAACGAACTTGGCGCCGTCGATTCCCAGTACGGCGGTGAGTTCCGCGCGCACCTGCTCGATCAGGTCGTCGGCCGACGCTCCGGTCGCGACCGCCCGGGACGTGGTGATCACGCCGTCCAGGTACCCGCGCCGCCGGGACGCGTTGGCTTGTTGCCGTCGGCCCCAGATCGCGATCTGGGTGACCGCGACACCGATCACCAGCAGCAGCCCGGCCTGCTCGACGTCGTTGCTGTTGTCGATCGTGAAACTGTTGTACGGAACGGTCAGGAAGAAATCGAACCACACCGCACTCGACACCGCCGCGAGGATTCCCGCCAGCCGGATCCCGAACACGGCGACCGCGACGATCACGACCACCAGCACGAGGGCGGCGTTCGCGTTGTCGAAATGCTCCCGGAACGGTGTCAGCAACAGGCACACCAGGGGCGGAGCCAGCAGCGAAGCAGTCAGGGCCGGGGCGCGGTAGTTCTCCACTCCCCTATTGACGCGCACCAACCCACACCTGAGCAACAGTTCTCACAGAGCTCTGCCGGTCGTACGGTGATGCACATGCCCGAGATCGCCCGCACCAGACCCGCCGAGGACGCCGACGAGCGCGGCACGCTGACCGGGCTGCTGGACTTCCTCCGCTCGACCGTCGAGCTGAAACTCGCCGGCCTCACCGAGGAGCAGGCGTTCGCCCGCCCGGTCTCACCGTCCACCCTCACACCGGGCGGCGTCGTCAAACATCTCACCGGTGTCGAGCGGTTCTGGTTCGCGATCGACTTCGCCGGGCAGGATGTCGAGTGGCCGTGGACCGAGGAGGATCCGCACGGATGCTTCCCGATCGATCCCGGCGACACGGTCGACGGCCTGCTCACGTCGTACCGGACCGAATGCGCCCGCTCCCGGGAGATCACCGCCGCGGCGTCCCTCGACGACGTTGCCCGCTCGGACGGTATGGAGTTCACCCTGCGGTACGCCCTGGCCCACCTGATCGAGGAGACCGCCCGCCATCTGGGCCACCTGGATCTGCTGCGTGAATCGACTGACGGAGCAGTGGGCGAATAATCCGTGGCCGGGCGGGTGGTTTGCTGAGTAGCTTGCTGGTGTATGTACCGAATTCGTCCGGCGGTGGAGGGCGACGTGGCGTTCCTGGTCAACGTCACGTTGGCGGCTACTCGTGCGCAACGGCGGCTGCCTGTGGACTTCGACGAGGCGGCGTGGCGTGACGGGTTCGCGCAGTGGACCCGGGAGTCGCTCGCCGATCCCGCGACCGAGCTGAGCGTCGTCGAGGTGGAGGGGCGTCGCGTCGGCCGGCTCCGGGTCAGTCGTACGCCGGAAGCGGTCGAGCTCAACGGGATCCAACTGCACCCGGGCGTGCAGAACCGCGGTATCGGTACGGCGATCATCAACGCGCTGCAGTCCGAGGCTGCACGTCGCGGCGTACCGCTGGAACTCCACGTCGAGCGCGACAACCCGGACGCCCGTCGCCTCTACGAGCGCCTCGGCTTCACCAAGACCGGTGAGGACGGCGCCGAGGACATCCTGCAGTGGTCGAAAGCGGCCGAACAGAACCGGCTGTGGAACGCGGAGGTGGCCGCGCGGTACGACACTCCCGGCACCGGGATGTTCGCGGACGAGGTCGTGGTGCCGGCCGTGGATCGGCTGACGGAGCTGGCCGGGGACGGTCGCGCGCTCGAGTTCGCGATCGGTACCGGGCGGCTCGCAGTACCGCTGTGGTACCGCGGAGTGCCGATCAGCGGGATCGAACTGTCGACGGCCATGCTCGACCAACTCCGCACGAAGGCCGGCGAGGACACGATCCCGGTCGTGGTCGGCGACATGGCGACGGCCCGCGCGCCCGGTGAGTTCACGCTCGTCTACCTCGTCTTCAACACGATCGCGAACCTGCTCACCCAGGAGGAGCAGGTCGCGTGCTTCCGCAACGCCGCCCGCCACCTGTCGCCCGGCGGCCGGTTCGTGATCGAACTCTGGGTCCCCGAGCTCCGCCGCCTCCCACCCGGGACGCCCGCGACGGTCGGCACCGCCGATCCCGGCTACATCCTGCTCGACACGTACGACGTACTGAAGCAGCACGTCGTCTCGCACCACTTCCACTTCGGCGACGGCACCGAGGCGCAACTCTTCCGCACCCCGCACCGCTACATCTGGCCCGCCGAACTCGACCTGATGGCCCAACTCGCCGGCTTCACCCTCGAATCCCGCCACGCCGACTGGTCCGGTACGCCGTTCACCGCCGACTCCCCCTCCCACGTAACCGTCTATCGCCTGCCCATCGGATAGCGCAGGCTGGGACAGGTGACCTCCGACACGCTGTTCACCCGTCTAGCACCTGTCCTCAACGTCTCCGACCTCGCCGCCGAGCGGGCGTTCTACGAGAAGCTCGGCCTGCCGGTCATCTACGAGGGACCGGAGTACCCGGACTTCATCGCGTTCGGCACCAACGCGGTGCACTTCGGCATCCAGCAGGCGCCGGCGCCGAACGATCCGCCGAGCGTGCTCACCTGGCAGATCGCCGTCTCGGACGTGGACGCGGCCGCCGAGAGGTGCCGGGCAGCCGGGCTCGACTTCGAGCTGGAGGTGAACACCCCAGCGGCAGACTGGACCTACCGTCGGCTGCTGCTGCGGACGCCGAGCGGGTACCGACTGGCGCTCGAAGGGCCCACGGAGTAAGCGAGCGGTTGCTGCGGCGGGGTGGTGGGCACGGGGGTAGGAGCCGCACCATGAGGGGATGAGAGATCCCCCGGGTGGGGGATGTTCGGTACGTGAGATCACTCGCCAGAGGGTTTGTGAAATCTTTCACGAGCGTTTAGCGTTGAAGTGAACATGAAGTCGGAGATCCACTCAGGGAGAGTGAACCGCATGACAGCCCAGGTGCCGCACATCCTCGTCGTCGGAGGCGGCTACGTCGGGATGTACACCGCGTACGGCCTGCGCCGCGCCGCCCGTCAGGGCCGGATCCGGGTGACTGTGGTCGACCCGCGGTCGGTGATGACCTACCAGCCGTTCCTGCCCGAAGCCGCGGCCGGATCGGTGGAACCGCGGCACGTCGTGGTGCCGCTGCGCAAGACCCTCAAGGGCTGCCGTGTGGTGACCGGCCGGGTGACCGGCATCGACCACGCGCACAAGGTCGCGAGGGTCCTGCCCGAAGAGGGCCCGGAGTACGAGCTCGCCTACGACCAGATCGTCGTCGCGCTCGGCTCGATCGCCCGTACCCTGCCGATTCCCGGCCTGGCCGACGAGGCGACCGGGTTCAAGAACGTCGAAGAGGCCATAGCACTGCGCAACAAGGTCCTGGACCGGCTCGACGTCGCGTCGTCCCAGCCCGACCCGGCGCTGCGCAAGTCCGCGCTGACGTTCGTCTTCATCGGCGGCGGGTACGCCGGTGTGGAGGCGTTCGCCGAGCTCGAGGACATGGCCCGCTACGCCACCCGCTACTACGACAACATCAAGCCCGAGGACATGCGCTGGGTCCTGGTCGAGGCCACCGGGCGGATCCTGCCCGAGGTCGGTGAGGACCTCGGCAATTACACCGTGGACCAGCTCCGCAAGCGGAACATGGACATCCGGCTGGAGACCCGGCTGGAGTCCTGCGAGAAGGGCCACGTGATCCTCAGCGACGGCGAGGAGTTCGACGCCGACACGATTGTCTGGACGGCCGGCGTGAAGGCCAACCCGGCGCTCGCCGCGACCGACTTCCCGCTGGACGAGAAGGGCCGGATCAAGACCCTGGCGAACCTGCGGATCGAGGGTGTCGAGGACGCCTGGACCGCCGGCGACAACGCCGCCGTACCGGACCTGACCAGTGAGACCGGTGCGTACTGCGCCCCGAACGCGCAGCACGCCGTACGGCAGGCCAACCGGCTGGCCGCGAACATCCTCCGGGTCGTCGACGGGCAGCCGCCGCAGGACTACAAGCACAAGTACGTCGGCTCGGTCGCGAGCCTCGGCCTGCACAAGGGCGTCGCCCAGCTGTACGGCGTGAAGGTGAAGGGCTGGCTGGCCTGGTTCCTGCACCGGACGTACCACGTGTCCCGCGTGCCTACCCTGAACCGGAAGGCCCGGGTGATCCT
>DASXXB010000051.1:0-29717 GCA_036503355.1 Kribbella sp.
ACAACCTTCTTGTACGACGAGAGATCCGCGGCGGGCGACGCGAAGTCCACGGTCACCCCGCCACGCCAGAAGTGCCGATGTGCGGCCCGTACCGCGGTCAGGTAGTCCAGCGCCGACGACGGCAGGTGGGTGCCCTGCATCGCCCACCAGCACTCGACGTCCCACAGGATCGCGACGTCCGCGACGACGGTGCTCTCGGCAACCTCCGCCAACTGCGGCAGGACCGATCCGAGCTCCGCGATCTCCCGGAACCTCGCACTGTCCGCGCCCGTGTGGGGAACCATCGCCGAGTGGTACATCTCCGCACCACCCCGGGATGCGCGCCACTGGAAGAACAGCGCGCCCTGCGACCCACGGGCAACGTGCGACAGACTGTGCCGCGCCATCCGGCCCGGCTCCTTCGTGTGCCACCGCCCGCCGTCGTTCAGCCCGCCCGCGGCCTGCTCCATCAACAGCCACGGTTTGCCGCCGGCCCACGTCCGCGCCAGGTCAGCACCGAACGCCGTCTGCTCCTCAGCGCCGATCCCGGCCTGGTCCGGATAGTGGTCGATGGCAACGACGTCGACCTCGGCCGCCCACCGCGCGTGGTTCACCGGAACCCAACCGCCGAACACGAAGTTCGTGGTGATGGGCACCGCCGAGTATTCCCGGAGCACCGCCTTCTGCTCGAGGTAGGCGGCCAGCAACTCGTCGGACCAGAACCGGCGATAGTCCAGGTAGTGCGTCGGATTCACCAGGTACTGCGTTGCGCGCGGCGGCTCGATGTCCGCCCAATCGGCGTACCCCTGGCTCCAGAAAGCCGTTGTCCACGCCTCGTTGAGCCTCTCGAGTGAGCCGTACCGCTCCTGGAGCCAAGAGCGAAACCGTGCCGCCGCGAGCGGGCAGTAACACGTGGTCCCGTACTCGTTGTGCACGTGCCACATCGCCAGCGCCGGGTGGTCGTGATACCGCTCGGCCAGCTTGCGGGCGATCCCCCGCGCGGCCTCACGGTACGCCGGTGCGCAGGCGCAGTACGTGTCCCGGCTGCCGTGCGTCAGGCGTACGCCGTCCGCCGTCACCGGCATCGCCTCGGGATGCAACCGGGTGAACCACGGCGGCGGCGACGCGGTCGGAGTCGCCAGGTCGACACTCACGCCACCCCCGCGCAGCAGGTCGAGGACCTGGTCGAGCCAGCCGAATTCGTACCGTCCCGGCGCGGGCTCCAGCGACGACCACGAGAACACCCCGACAGTCACCAGGTTCACCCCGGCCTGCTGCATCAGCGCGACGTCCTCTTTCCACACGCCCGGATCCCACTGCTCCGGGTTGTAGTCGCCGCCGTACCAGAGTCGTCTCATAGCGGCTCACCGTAAGGGATCCCGAATCCATTGGTGGACAGGTACACCCGCCCATAGACCCGTGGATCACCCGCGATCGCGTCACCGGTCGACGCGTACTGGTGCCGGTCGTCGTTCACCCGCACCCAGGAGGCGCCGCTGTCGTCGGAGCGATAGATCCCGCGAACGCCGGCAACCTTCCCGGACGTGTACGCGGCCATCTCCTTGCGTCGCGGTGCCGCCTTGCCGAAGCCGATGGTGTACGCCTCCTCGATCGTTGTCACCGGCAAGTACGTCGCCCCGCGATCGACCGACCGGTACAGCCCGCCGGCACCGGCCGCGAGCCAGCAATGCCCGGCCCTGTCCAGCACGGTCTCCAGCTTCCCGGCACCCGTCGGCAGACCGGTTGCAGTCGCGGCGAAGGCAGCGCCTCCGTTCGTGCTCAGGTACGCCGTACCCGTGGCCGGATCGAACCCGTAGAACACGCTCCCGTCGACCCGGTCGCCGGCAACCACTGATCCGGACGGCAAGCCGGTCACGGCGATCCAGGTCGCGCCACGATCGCGGGAGTAGTGCGCGACGACATCGCCCGGCGCCCAGACGATCGTCCGGGCGTCGGCACCGACCGCGACGCGGCCCGGCTGCGTCATACCGGGCGGCTCGCCCGCGAACGGCTGCCAACTGCTTCCGGCATCGATGGAGTACGCGCCGCGCTCGCCGGCGTTCGCGTTCGCCAGCCGGACGACGAACCCCGGGGCGAGCGCCGCGTAGTCCAGGCTCGGGGACGTCCCACTGACCGGGTTCGACGCCTGACCGTCCGGCGGTACGACGTCCAGCCGGTCGTGCCGGTAGACGCCGATGTCCCCGAGCGCGCTGATCAACGGCGGCCCCCACGGCGGACTGATCAGGTCCAGGACGGCCGTCTCCTCGAGTCCCTGCGCCCGGACCGACCAGTGCGTACTGCGACCCGCTTCCGCCTCGGTCGCGTCGTCGGTGCCGAAGATGGTCGCACCGGTCACGTACAGGACCTTGTCCGAGTCGAACGGATCGATCGAGATGTCACCGATCATCCAGCCGAGCTTCGGCGTGCCGTGGAAGTTCAGGTACGGCGCCCCGGACGTGTCGAGCACGATCCGCTCGCCGATCGAGACCCAGGTCCGGCCGCCGTCGACGGACCGGAACACGTCGTCGACCGGGCCCCAGCGGCTCATCGTCGACACCATAACGGTGCCGGGTCTGCGCGGGTCGGTGGCCAGACCGCCGTACCCGAAGCCGGCCTCGCCGCCGGTGTTCGGGCGCAACGGGGTGATGTCGGTCCACTCCCCTGTCGCGGTGTTCAGCTTGTGCACGGCGCCGTCGTACATCTCGTACGGCCCGGGCAGGTCGCCGTACGTGACATAGATGTTGCCGTCGGCCCCCAATTCGCCGTGATGGGGCAACAGCCCGGTCGGCTGCCCGGGGACCGCCGACCAGCTGCGACCGGCGTCGGTACTGCGGTAGAGCGGGTTCGCCGGATCCGCGACGGCCGCGTAGATGGTGCCGTCGCGCGGATCGAAGAACACGGTGCCGATGCCGATCCCGGCGTTGCCGGTCACGGGGAAACTGTCGACCCGCGACCAGGTCACGCCGCGATCGGCGCTGCGCCACAGACCCTGGTTGCGGGTACCGAACAGCAGCACGCGGCCGTCGCGGGGGTCGACGACGAGTCGCTCGCCCATCGAGCGGCCAGGCTCGTTCCCACCGAGCTTGAAGGGCAGGTCGGTCCGCTCGAACGTCCGTCCCTGGTCGCGGGATCGCAGGATCGCGCCGTTGATCGGCGACCACTCGTTCGTGTACGTGCCGACCGCGAGGTACAGCCGTTGCGGATCCGCGGGATCGAGCGCGAGGCTCTCGACCCCGCTCCAGTTCCAGTCGTCCCACCCGACCCAGTGCAGCAACTGCACCCAGCGCCGGGTGCGGTTGTCGAACCGCACCGCCCCGCCGATGTCGGTCCGCGCATACACCAGGCCACGTTTGGACGGGTGGTGAACGATGCCGGTGACGAATCCGCCGCCCACGATCTCGACATTGCGCCAGCGATAGCCGGCAGCCCCGGATCCCGCGGCCGAAGCCGGTCGCGCAGCCGACGTCGCGGCCAAAGCCGTGCCGGTGCCGAGGGCAAGGAAATCCCGCCGCGCCAACCTCATCGTGACCTCATCCCTTGACCGCGCCGATGATGACGCCCTTTTGGAAGTGCCGCTGGATGAACGGGTAGACCAGCAGGACCGGGAGAATCGCGATCACCACGATCGCCATCTTGATCGCCAGACCCGGAGCCGGCGCCAGGCCCAGGCCGACGTTCGCCACACCGCCCGCTCCGGTCGGCAGTGGCGCCTGCTGCACGATGTAGGTCCGCAGCACCATCTGCAACGGCCATTTGCTGTTGTCGTTGATGTACAGCAGTGCGTTGAAGAACGCGTTCCAGGAGCCGACCGCGTAGAACAGCCCGACGACCGCGACCACGGCCTTCGACAGCGGCAGCACGATCCGGCGCAGGATCGCGAACTCTCCGGCGCCGTCGATCCGGGCACTGTCGATCAGCTCACCCGGGATGCCCATGAAGAACGACCGCATCACGATCAGGTTGAACGCCGAGATCGCGGCCGGCAGGATCAGCGACGCGTAGTGGTCGATCAGCCCGAGGGCGTTGACGACGAGGTAGCTCGGGATGATGCCCGGCCCGAACAGGAACGTCAGCAGCACCACGAACAGCAGCGGCCGGTGGAACAACGATCCCGGCCGGGACAGGCCGTACGCCGCGAACACCGTGATCCCGAGGCTGAAGGCCGTCCCGATCGTCGTGATCAGCACGCTGATCACCAGCGCCCGCGTGACCACCCCACCCGAGAGCAGTTGCACGTACGCCGCGATCGTCAGATCACGGGGTACGACGACAAGTCCGCCCGCCCGCGTCACCGCCTCGGTCGTGGACAGGCTGGTGACCACCACGACGTACAGCGGGAACGCGACCGCCAGTGCGATCAGCGTCAGCACCACCGGCCTGCCCAGCCGGTCGACGATGGTCGGCGGCTCTTCCCAGACAGCTCGTTCGCTCATGACTTCGAATACACCCCCTGCTCGCCCACCAGGTGAGCGAATCGGTTGGCCACCAGGACGAGGACGAGACCGATGACGCCCTTGAAGAGGCCGGCGGCCGCGCCGTACCCGAAGTCGCCGACCAGCAGGCCCTGGTAGTAGACGTACGTGTCGAGCACCTCCGCGGCGCCACCGCCGACGGCGCTGCGCTGCAGGATGAACTGCTCGAACCCGACCGTCAGCGCGTCGCCGAGGCGCAGGATCAGCAGCAGCACGATCACCGGGCGCAGACCGGGGAGCGTGATGTGCCAGAGCCGGCGCCACCGGTTCGCACCGTCGGCGGCCGCGGCCTCGTAGAGCGCCTGGTTGATCGTCGACAGCGCGGCGAGGAACACGATCATGCCCCAGCCGGCGTCCTTCCAGACGGCCTGCGCGGTGACCAGCAGGATGAACGTGTCCGGCTTCGTCATCAGGTCGATCGCCTGGTGACCGTGGTCGCGCAGGGTCTGCGAGAGCAGCCCGGCGCCGCCGATCATCTGCTGGAACAGCGACACCACCAGCACCCAGGAGAAGAAGTGCGGCAGGTACACCACGCCCTGCACGATGTTGCGGATCTTCGCCGACAGCACGCTGTTCAGCAGCAGCGCCAGCCCGATCGGGACCGGGAAGAAGAACACCAGCTGGACGGCCGTGATCGACAGCGTGTTCGCGACCGCCCGCCAGAACGCTGGCTCGGAGAACATCCGCCCGAAGTTCGCGAACCCGACGAACTCGCTTCCCCGAATCCCGGCGTACGGCGAATAGTCCTGGAACGCGATCACGTTGCCGAGCGTCGGGAAGTAGTGGAAGACGCCGAGCAGCACGATCACCGGCAGCACCATCAACAGCAACGGCCAGTCCCGCCGCAGCCGATGCCGGAACGTCATGCCACCGACCCGCGTCGCTCGCACCCGGGCGCCCCGCACCCGGACCCTACCGACCGTTGTCACTGAGGACCTTGGCGTAGAAGTCGCGGCCTTCGTTGCCGCCGTTGTCCTGCCACTGCTTCACGGCGGTCTTCAGTTCGCTGACCGGCCGCCGGCCGCGGAAGATGTCCTGCAACGCGTCGTCGAACGGCTGGGCCAGCGCGGCCATCTTCGCCGGCTGCTCGACCCGGATCCCGTCGAACAGGTTCTTCTCGCGGACCTTCGCGGCCGCGTTCTGCCAGGCGCTCATCGCCTGGACGTACCCCGGGTACTCGCTCTCGGTGATCGCCGTCGGGCGCCCGCCGAGGAAGACGTACGTCTGGGAGACCTCCTTCTGCCCCAGTGCGGTGAGCTTCGGCGCACCTGAAGGCTGCTTGATGTAGTGCTTGCCCTCGGTCCCGTACGAGTAGAGCTGGTACTCCTCGGTCCCGAACGGCGCCGCCGTGTAGTTCAGTACGCCGAGCAACTCCTTGACCCGGTCCTGGCCGACGCCCTTCTTGACGAACGTGAAGATCCCGGCCGGGTCACCGCTCCACACGATCGGCGTCCCGCCGTCGTGCGCGAACGGCATCACCGGCTGCGGGTTGAACTTCGGGTTGATCGGCATCTGCCGCTGCAGCGCCTCGTGCCAACCGCCCAGCCCGTTCTGCCGGATCAGCAGCTTGCCGCCCTCGAACAACGCGTTCTCGTCCGCACCCGCGTTGGCCACCACCTCCGGGTGCACGTACCCCGACTGGAACAGCTTCCGGACGAACGCCACTGCCGCCTCGAACTCCGGCGTCTCGATCTTGTTCACCAGCTTCCCGCTGGAGTCCTTCCGCCAGCTCCCCGGAGCGCCGAAGGAGCGGATCACCTCGTCGGACACGCTGCCGAACGCCCAGCGTCCCGCCTTCGCATCGGTCAGTAGCTTCCCCAGCGCCAGCAGGTCGTCGGCGTTCTTCGGCGCCTCCGCACCGAACTGGTCGAAGAGGTCCTTGCGGTAGAACAACGCCCACGGGAAACCCTCGGACGGGAACGGCACCGCCTTGAGCTGGGAGTTCCAGACGCCGTACGCCCAGGCGCGGGTCGGAAGGTTGGCCAGCATCGGGTACGCCGACACCTTGTCGCCGGCCAGGTGCGGCGTGAGGTCCTCGAACAGCTTGTCCGCGGCCTGACCGAACCGGGTCAGGCCGGAGATGTTCCAGCCCGGGATGCAGAGCAGCTCCGGGATGTTGCCGGCCGCAAGGATCGGTCCGAGCTTGTCCCCGTAGTCGTTGCCGTTCAGGATGTTGAACTTGACCGGGGCGCCGATCCGCTCGTTGTTCGCCGCGAAGTACGAATTGCCGGTGAGCGGCGGGATCGGGCTCCACAGCGGCGTCATCGCCGTCACTTCCTTGCCGCTGGGCACCATCTTGTCCGGTACCGCGCGCTTGAGCTCGGACGGATAGTGCGAGAAGCCCGGTGACGCGCCGTTCTCGCCGGGCAGGTCCGGCTTCACCGGCTCGTACGCGGTGTACTTCGGCAGCAGGCCGGACAGCTTGTCCTCGGTCTCGGCGCGGCCCGTCGTACTCGACCCCGAACCGCCGTCCGAGCAGCCGCTCAGCGTTGCTCCCCCGGCGGCAGCCGCGGCGCCGGCTCCGAGCAGGGAGATGAAGGTGCGGCGGCTGGTGCCGCCGATCTCTGGTCCGGTCACGTCGCATCCCCTAGACTTAGTTGGGCTGGTAGCCAAACAAATTAACGCAGAGCCGACAGCGCGGCAAGGTGTAGAACTGACCCAGAACTTCTTTCGACGGGACCGACCTTGAGCACACAGACCGCGGATCACACCGACATCCGCGCCACCAACCTGGCCGCGGTGCTGGGCTACCTGCGCCGCGAAGCACCCTGTTCGCGGGCCGCGATCGCGACCGGGACCGGCCTCAACAAGGCCACCGTGACGAGCATCGTCGCCGACCTGCTCGACCGGCGGCTGGTCCGCGAGACCCAGCAGACCCAGAACCACGTCGGCCGCCCGGCGACCCTGCTCGTGCTCGACGGTTCGGCGTACGCAACGATCGGGCTGGAGGTGAGCGCCCGCGGCCTGACCGCGCTGAGCTGCGACGCGGCCGGCGACCAGGTGCTGCGCTGGCACCGCGCCGGGCCGGGCATCGACGCCGGCCCGGCGAAGACGATCGCGGCCGTCGCCACCCTGGCCCGCCGGGCGATCGCCACGGTGCAGTCGTCGGGCCGGCAGGTGCTCGGGCTCACGGTCGGGGTGCCCGGGCTGGTGAATCGCGACGGCACCGTCGTACTGGCTGCCGGTCTGGGGTGGCGGGACGTGCCGCTGCGAGCCGAGCTCGTGGCAGCGCTCCGACGGCCGGACATCCCGGTGACGGTCGACAACGACGCGTCGCTCGGAGCGTTGGCCGAGCATCTCTACGGCCCACTGGCCGGGACGGCGAACCTGATCCGGCTCACCGGCGACACTGGGGTCGGCGCGGGCATCATCGCCGGCGGCAAGCCGCTCGAAGGCCATCTCGGGTACGTCGGGGAGATCGGCCACCTGCGCCTGGTCCCGGACGGACCGCGGTGTGGTTGCGGCCGGCGGGGCTGTCTCGAGGCGCTGGCGAGCCTGCCGGCCATTCTCGCGTCCTTGCACGCGCAGACCGGCGGCGCGCCCGACAGCGACCCACAGGTCCAGCTCGAGGATCTGATCCGCCGCGCCGAGGCCCGGGAGACCGCGGTGACGCAGATTCTCGCCGAGGCCGGCACCCACCTCGGGCACGGCATCGCCGCGCTCGTCAACGTCCTGAACCCCGAGGTCGTCCTGCTCGGCGGCGCCTATGCCCTGCTTGCCGACCACCTGACACCCGCGATCGACAAGGCGCTCCGGGAAGCCACGATCGCCCCCGATGCCGGCGGCTGCACGGTCGCCGCGTCCACGCTCGCCGACACCGCCACTCCCCTGGGCGCCACCGCCCAGGCCTTCACCCCGCTCACCCAGGGACGGTTGCCTTCGCACTGACGTCCTGGAAGGCGTTTCCCGACCGTCGGCCGAGGTCTTGACCATCGGCGCGCGGGATGCCACTCTCTGTTCACGCCCGATCTGTCGAAGCGCTTCGATCAATCGTCGCCGATGGTTTGTCGAAGCGCTTCGACACCAGCCCGTGGAGTCGATCGCCGATGAGCACTCCAGCCTCGTTGCCCCCGTTCCGCGACCCGGCACGCCCGGTCGGCGAGCGTGCCGACGACCTCCTCGCCAGGCTCACCCTGGACGAGAAGATCGCGCTGCTGCACCAGCACCAGCCGCCTGTCCCGAGGCTCGGCCTGCCCCCGTTCCGGACCGGCACCGAAGCGCTGCACGGCGTCGCCTGGCACGGCCCGGCGACCGTGTTCCCGCAGGCGGTCGGCCTGGCCACCAGTTGGAGCCCCGAACTCGTGCGCGCCGTCGGTGCGGCGGTCGGCGACGAGGTCCGCGTCTTCCACTGGAAGGACCCGGCGGGTGTCGGCCTCAACGTCTGGGCACCGGTGGTCAACCCGCTGCGGGACCCGCGCTGGGGCCGCAACGAGGAGGGGTACGCCGAGGACCCGTGGCTGACCGGCGTGATCGCCACGGCGTACGGACACGGTCTGGCCGGCGACGACCCGGCGTACCTGAAGACCGCTCCGACGCTCAAACATTTCCTTGCCTACAACAACGAAACGGACCGCTGCACGACGTCGAGCAACCTGCCGCCGCGGGTGCTGCACGACTACGAACTGCCGGCGTTCCGCGCTCCGATCGAGGCCGGCGCCGCGGTCGCGGTGATGCCGTCGTACAACCTGGTGAACGGCCGGCCCGCGCACCTCAGCCCGCTCGTCAACGACGTACTGCGCACCTGGACGACCGACGAGCTACTGGTGGTCAGCGACGCGTACGCGCCCGGGAACCTCTTCGGCCTGCAGGAGTTCCTCCCCGACGGCCCGACCGCCTACGCTGCCGCGGTCAAGGCGGGCGTGGACAGCTTCACCCAGGACGGCGACGACACCGCACCGACGATCGGCCGGCTCGCCGAGGCACTCGACCGCGGCCTGCTCGCACCGGCGGACATCGATGCGGCGGTACGCCGGGTGCTCGCGATCCGGATCCGGCTCGGCGAGTTCGTCCCGCCCGAGCTCGAACCGTACCGCGACCTCGAGCCCGATCTGGTGAACTGCCCGGCGCATCGCGAGCTCGCGCAGGACGCGGCGCGCCAGGCGATCGTGCTGCTCAAGCACGAAGGCGAGGTCCTCCCGCTCACACCGTCGACGATCGAGCGGATCGCCGTCGTCGGACCGCTGGCCGGCGCCGTCAGGGAGGACTGGTACGCCGGGACGCTCCCGTACCAGATCACCGCCCTGGACGGCATCGTCGAGCGGCTCGACTCCGACCGTGTCGAGTACTGCGAGGGCGTCGACCGGATCACGCTGCGGGTCGCGGGCTCGTCGTCGTACCTCGTTGTCGGCGCGGACGCCGTACTGCGCGCCGGCCGGGAAGCGGGCGCGTTCGACCTGTTCGACTGGGGTGGTGACGCGTTCGCGCTGCGGTCGGTGCGGAACGGGCAGCACGTCGGTGTGGGCGACGACGGTGAACTCGTCGCGGATCAGCCCGGCCCGAACGGCTGGGAGGTCAAGCAGACGTTCAGGTTCGTACACCTGGCCGGCACCGTGCTGATCCAGCACCTGCACAGCGACCAGTACCTCCGTGTCGACGCGAAGGATGCGGTCGTTCTGGCGGATCAGGCGACCGCCTTCGAGCTCGAGGTGCTCGTCGACGGCGCGACCCAGGCGGCGGAACTCGCCGCGCGCGCCGACGTCGCGATCGTTGTCGCCGGCAACCACCCGCTGGTGAACGGACGCGAGACCGAGGACCGGGAGAATCTCGACCTGCCGGCGGCGCAGGATCGGCTGATTCGCCAGGTGCACGCGGCCAACCAGCGCACCGTGCTAGTGCTGAGCAGTAGCTATCCGTTCGCGATCGGCTGGGCGCAGGAGCGGTTGCCGGCGATCCTCTGGTCCGCCCACGGCGGGCAGGAGTACGGTCGCGCGCTGGCCGACGTACTCTTCGGCGATCACGACCCGGCCGGACGCCTGACGCAGACCTGGTACGACTCGGCCGCGGATCTGCCCGACCTGCTCGACTACGACATCATCGCGACCGACGCGACGTACCTGTACTACCGCGGCACACCGCTGTACCCCTTCGGGCACGGCCTGAGCTACACGACCTTCGCGTACGGCGACCTGCGACTCAGCGAACCGTCGATCGCGGCGGACGGCGAGGTCCGCGTCGCGTTCACTGTCACCAACACCGGCGATCGCCCCGGCACCGAAGTCGCTCAGCTCTACACCCGTCAGCAGAGTTCACGGGTCAAGCAACCGTTGCGGCAACTGCGCGCGTTCCGGCGCGTAGCACTCGATCCCGGTGAGACCGCCGAAGTCGAGCTCACGGTCGCCGCGACCGACCTCGGATTCTGGGACGTGACGCGCGACCGCCACTGCGTCGAGTCGGCCCGCCACACCATCATGGTCGGCCGCTCCAGCACCGACGTACGCCTGACCACGACCCTCGACGTCCGCGGCGAACAGATCCCACCACGGACCGTCGGCCACCTCGCCGCAACCAGCTTCGACGACTACTGCGCCATCACCCTGACCGCCGCGCCCCACCGGTCCGGTGACGCCGTCATCTCCCTGGAACCCCAAGCGTGGTTGGCATTCGACGATGTCGTGCTGTCAACGGACAGCTGCACGGTGCTGGCCGCCAACCGTGGAGCCGGCACCGCAACGATCGAGCTGCGCCTCGACGACCCTGTGCACGGCAAGCTCCTCACCACCCTGCACGTACCGCCAACGGACCGCCTCGTCCCGATCACCGGCGAGCTACGTCCGGCCGAATTGCCACAGACGCTCTACGTGGTGTTCTCCGGACCTGACGTCGTACTGGAAAGCTTGTCCTGACCTGCTCGCCAGTCCAGGTACGCCACCAGCGTCGCGTCGGCACGTAGCCGCGCAAGGCTGCGGCTGTGCAGTTCGGCGTCGCGCCGGTTGAGTTCGGCGCCGACCCGCTCGGGGCGGCCGTCCGGCGAGGAGTGCATCTCGTCGAGTGCGGCGCGGATGATCGTCATCGAGAAGTTCCCCTCGCGGAGAAGGCGTACGAGGTGGGCATCACGCGCGGCGGCGACGTCGTACCTGCGGTAGCCGGTGGCCCGTTCGCGGACCGGGCGGACGAGGCCGGAGCGTTCCCAGAAACGCAGTGCGGACGTGCGAACGCCCAGCAGACTCGCCAGCTGACCGATCCGCAACGGCGCGTCCTGACGGGTGATCTGCTGGAGTGCGGCCGCCATCCGCGGGTCGGCGTCGAGGGGATGCGTGACGACGACCTCGAAGGCTCGCAGCGCCTGCTGGATGCGTTCGCGTTCCTGGTCCAGCTCGGCGTGGGCATGATCGATGCTCGCCACCGCGGTCCGCAGATCGCCCTGGTGGACGGCCGCCAGGACCGTCACGGCGCGGTCCCAGCCGTACGCGCGGACCAGCACCCGGGCCGCGATCAGCGCCTGCCGGTGCGACTCGTCGAACTCCCGGTAGCCGGCGGCGGACCGGCTTGCCACCGGCAACAGCCCGGCCTGTTCGTAGTTGCGCACCTGCTGGACCGAGATCCCGGCTTCCCGGGCCAGCGTCACGCCGCGCACGGTTCTTGATCCACCGGTTGAGGGTTTGCCACGGCGCTCCATCCATTGTCGGCGGCAAACAGTCTACCGGTACTTCAACGATAAACTTTAAGCATGGATGCCGTGGAAGTGCACGACCTGTCGATGACCTATCGCGTCCCGGTGCGCGACGGAGGCCTGGTCGCCGCCGCCCGCGCGCTGGTCCGGCGGCAGTACCGCGACGTCGACGCGGTTCGCGGTCTCAGCTTCCGGATCCCGGCCGGACAGGTCGTCGGCTTCCTCGGCCGCAACGGTGCCGGGAAGACGACCACACTCAAGATCCTGGCCGGGATCCTGCACCCGACCGCCGGTCAGGTCCGCGTCCTGGGCCAGGTCCCGTGGCGACGGCACCACCAGTATCTGCGCGAGATCTCCCTGGTCCGGGGAAGCCAGCCGATCGGCGACGCGCCGGAGCTCACCGTGCTCGACTCGTTCCACTACCAGCAGGTGCTCTACGACATCGCCGGCACCGACTTCCGGCGCAACCTGGACGAGCTCAGTGAACTGCTCGAACTCGAGGGGATCCTGCAGCGGCAGGTCCGCGCGCTGAGCCTCGGCGAGCGGATGCGGGCCGGCCTCGCGCTCGCGTTGGTCTACCGCCCGAAGGTGCTGTTCCTGGACGAACCCACGATCGGGCTGGACGTGTCAGCCGCGCGGACCATCAGGACCTTCGTCGCCGAGTACTCCGCCCGGACCGGGGCCACCGTGCTGCTGACGAGCCACACGATGGCCGATGTCGAATCGCTGTGTCCGCGGCTGATCCTGGTTGACGACGGCGCGATCGCCTTCGACGGACGCCGTGACGAACTCAGCGCCCTGTTCTCCCCCACCAAGCTGATCCGGGTGACCGTGACCGACGACGCTCCGGACCTGTCGCCGTACGGCGAGGTTCTGCAGCGCGAAGGGAACCAGTGGCTGTTGCGGGTCGACCGCGACGCGGCGCCGGCCAGGACCGCGGGTCTGCTGGCCCGGTTCGCGGTCGCCGACCTGTCGGTCGAGGAACCGTCACTCGAGAACGTGATGGACCAGGCCTACCTGAGCCTGCGGCCGGCGAAGGGCATCGCGTCGTGAGCCGCGTTCTCCGCCTCGTCCGGCTGGAGATCTGGCGCCAGATCATCGGATGGTCGGGCGCCTGGTGGTTCTTGGTCACCTTGATCCTCGGGCAGGCCGTCGCGCCGCTGCTCGGACTCTTCGTCTGGCGGCACGTCCCCGGAGCAGGCGATCGCGTCGGCAGCTATTACCTCGCCGTCATCTGTGTCTCGCTGCTGACGGCCTCGTTCGAGAACCACACGTTCGCGCAGGCGATCTACAACGGCACCGTCGCCGCGGCACTGCTGCGGCCACAGCCCGTGGTGATCGGTCCGCTGGGCGAGAACCTGGCCATCCGCTTGTGGATGTTCGTGCTCGGGATCCCCTTGCTCGCCGTGGTCGGCATCACCGCCGGCGTGAGTTTCACGCCCCTCGCGGTCCTGACCGCCGTACCGGCGCTTGTGCTCGCGGCGGTCCTGCAGTTCCTGTTCGTGTGGACACTGGCAATGGCAGCGTTCTGGACCGAGCGGGTCCACGCAGTGGTTGCCTTCGGCACCGTACTGATCTTCCTGCTCGGTGGCTCCGCCGCGCCGAACGCGGTCCTTCCCGACCCGCTGCGCACCATCGCTCAGGTGCTTCCGTTCCGGTCCATGCTCGGCTTTCCCGCCGAGCTGGCGACCGGCACCCTGACGTCGGCCGATGCGCTCGCGGGGTACGTGGTTTCGGTGCTGTGGACAACGATCCTGGGCGGCTGCACCGTCGGTGCCTGGCGGCTGGGCGTCCGCCGCTACAGCACGGTGGGGGCATGATGAGACTCACCCGGCTGTTCGGTACGGCGTTCTCGCTGTCGCTGCGCCGCGCCCTGGCCTACCGAACGAACCTGTTGTTCGACGCACTCCTCGCGTTCGTAGACCTGTCCGCGTCGGTCGCCGCCATCGGGATCGTCTTCACGCAGACGGGACTGCTCGCCGGTTGGTCCGTCGGGCAGATGCTGGCACTCACCGGCACCTACGCGCTCATCACGGGCCTGCGAGCGGCGTTCCTGGACCCGAGCCTCGGGGACTTCGCCCAGCAGATCCGCGACGGCCGTCTCGACGCGTACCTGCTCCGGCCGGCGAACAGCGTCGTACTCGCGACCTGTACCCGGCACGCACCACTCGCCCTGGTGCAGAGCCTGCTCGGCGTCGGCGTGATCATCACCGGACTGCGCGAACTGGGCCGCGTTCCCTCGCCTGCCGCGGTGGGCGGATGGGCGTTGCTCACCCTGATCGGACTGCTGATCGGCTGGGCCACCTCGGTCGGCCTCGCCGCGCTGGCGTTCTGGGCGCCCCGCCTCAGTCTCGGCGTGTTGCACGGGGCCGCCTGGCAGACGGGACGCTACCCGGTCGACATCTACGGGCGCTGGCTGCGACGACTCCTCACGTTCGCGTTTCCCGTCGCCGCGATCACGACGTGGCCCGCCGAGAGCCTCACCCGGGGACCCGACCTCGGCATCCTGCTCGTGGCAGTGCTGCTCGGGGGTGGGTTCACGGCGGCCACGCTGCTGCTTTGGCAGCTCGGCATACGGCGGTATACGGGCGCCACGTCCTAGCTCAGCACTGTCTGACGGTGTAGTGGTTGCAGGCGCCTTCGAGGACCTGGGATTCGATCTGGCCGGCGCGGAAGGTCAGCTCGATGACGGCGGCCACTCCCCCGTCGGCATCCGGGAGTTCGACCACGGTCGTCTGGCCTTCGGTCGGTGCGAACCAGCGGAGCTCGACCCCGTCGGCCCAGTCGTACTCCGGACGGTCGTCGACCGCGCCGACCGGGATCACGGCGCCCTCGCGCACCAGCACGGGCAGGCTGTCGAAGGCGTGCGTCTGCTGGACCCAGCCCGGACCGGACAGCGCCTCGCCGGTCAGCAGCGACGTCCAGCGTCCACGCGGCAGGTAGAAGGAGACGTCACCGTCGAAGCTCATCACCGGCGCGACCAGGAGATCCGGGCCCAGCAGGTACTGGCGGTCCAGATAGGCGGCCGCTGGATCGTCCGGGAACTCGAGCACCATCGGACGCATCATCGGCACCCCGTCCTGGTGCGCCTCCGCCGCGGCGTTCATCAGGTACGGCATCAGCGACAGCTTCAGCTTGGTGAACTTCCGCAGTACGTCGACCGCCTCGTCGTCGAAGGCCCACGGCACCCGGTACGACGAGGAGCCGTGCAGCCGGGAGTGTGACGACAGCAGACCGAACGGAACCCACCGCTTGAAGATCGCCGGATCGGGTGTCCCCTCGAACCCGCCGATGTCGTGGCTCCAGTACCCGAAGCCCGACGCGGCCAGCGACAGCCCGCCGCGCAACGACTCCGCCATCGCCTCGAACGTCGACTCGCAGTCGCCGCCCCAGTGCACCGGGAACTGCTGGCCGCCGGCCGTCGCCGACCGGGCGAACAACACGGCCTCGCCGGATCCCCGGTTCTGCTCCAGCAGGTCGAAGACGGCGGCGTTGTAGAGCTGGGCGTAGTAGTTGTGCATCCGCTCCGGGTCGGAACCGTCGTGCCACACGACGTCGGTCGGGATGCGTTCGCCGAAGTCGGTCTTGAAGCAGTCCACGCCAAGGTCGAGCAGCCCCTGCAGCTTGGAGCGGTACCAGGCCGTCGCGTCGGGGTTGGTGAAGTCGACGATCGCCATCCCGGCCTGCCACATGTCCCACTGCCAGACCGAGCCGTCCGCACGCTTCAGCAGGTACCCGAGCCGACGGCCCTCCTCGAACAGCACCGAGCGCTGGGCGATGTACGGGTTGATCCAGAGGCTGACGCGCAGTCCGCGTTCCTTCAGCCGGCGGACCATCCCGGGCGGGTCCGGGAACGCGACCGGATCCCACAGGAAGTCACACCAGTGGAACTGCCGCATCCAGAAGCAGTCGAAGTGGAACACGCTCAGCGGCAGGTCCCGCGACGCCATCCCTTCGACGAAGGCGCTCGTCGTCTCCTCGGTGTAGTCCGTGGTGAACGACGTGGACAGCCACAGCCCCATCGACCAGGCTGGAACACGCGCCGGCCGGCCGGTGAGGGCGGTGTAGCGGCGCAGCACGTCCTTCGGGGCCGGGCCGGCGAACACGTAGTACGACAGCACCTGGCCTTCGACGCTGAACTGGTTGCGGGACGTCACCTCCGAGCCGACCTCGAACGACACCCGGGCCGGGGTGTCGACGAGTACGCCGTACCCCTTGCTGCTGAAGTAGAAGGGCACGTTCTTGTACGCCTGCTCGCTCGACGTCCCGCCGTCGGCGTTCCAGCTGTCGACGACCTGCCCGTTCTTCACTAGCGGCCCGAACCGCTCCCCGAGACCGTAGATCGTCTCGCCGACGCCGAGCGCCAGCTGCTCGTGCAGATAGTGCCTGCCGTCGGTATCGGTGATCAGCCCGACGCTGCGCTCCCCGGAGTTCGTCAGCGGGCGGCCGTCCTGCTCGAAGCGAACGTTCCACGGGCCGGCGAGGTCGACCACCACGCTCAGCTCTCCCGACGTCAGCCGCGCCTCGGCGGCGCCGGCCTCGACCTTCACCGGATGGTCGTCGTCGGTCGTCAGCCGGTACGCCGGCCGCGCGGGCAGCCCACCGAGATGGTGCGCGATCCGGACCCCGATCACGCCGCGCGCCGGCGAGTGGAACGTGACCGTGAACATCGGCTGGTTGAGGGTGTCGCCGCGCCGCTCGATCCGCTTGGCCGGCGCGAACACGGTCAGCTCCCGCTCCCCGGTCACCACGCTCTCGACCGCGGCCGGCCGCAATCGCGTCAGCCCCTCCCGGAGTTGCCAGTACCCGTCGCTGAACTTCATCGTGGCGAGCCTCTCTAGGGGCGGTGTCGAAGCGCTTCGACAAAGCTAGGCCGCGGCACTTCACGGCGTCAAGTAGGTGACCTCTCAGCGGATTCTCAGCGGTTTGCGGTGACACTGTGGGGATGCGAGTGCTGATGGTCGAGGACGAACTGCGACTGGCCGACACGGTCCATCGCGGGCTGACCGACGCGGGCTTCGTGGTCGAGTTGGTGCACGACGGCGAGAACGCGGTCTGGGCGGCGACCGAGCACACCTACGACGTGATCGTGCTGGACATCATGCTGCCGAAGCTGAACGGGTACCGGGTCCTGGAGCTGCTCCGGGCGCGCGGGATCTGGACGCCGGTGCTGATGCTGACCGCGAAGGACGGCGAGTACGACCAGACCGACGCCTTCGACCTCGGCGCCGACGACTACCTGACCAAGCCGTTCAGCTTCCTGGTGCTGGTCGCCCGGCTGCGGGCGCTGATCCGGCGCGGTGGCCCCGAGCGTCCCGTCGTACTGACCGCCGGGGACCTGTCGCTGGACGTGGCCCGGCGGCGGGTGGAGCGCAACGGGCGCGAGATCACGCTGACGCCGCGCGAGTACGGGCTGCTGGAGTTCCTGATGCGGCACCGCGGCGACACGGTCAGCAAGACCGAGATCCTCGCGAACGTCTGGGACCCGGCGTTCGAGGGCGACCCGAACGTGGTCGAGGTGTACGTGCGCTACCTGCGCAAGAAGATCGACACGCCGTTCGCCCGGCACGCCATCGAGACCATCCGCGGGATGGGCTACCGGCTCAACCCCGAGGGCGGCTGAGCCGCACCTGCGAAACTGGGCGGGTGAGCACGGTCGTGCGACGTCGCGTTGACGGGTGGTACCGGACCGCCGGCGGCCTTCGGCAGGCCAGTGTGCGGAGCCGGTCGACGGCTGCTGCCGTGATCGTGGTGGCGGTCGCCCTGCTGCTCGGTGCCGCCGCCCTGCTGCTGCTCCTGCAGCGCGCGCTGATCACCGAGGTGTCCGACGCCGCCGAGGGGCGGGTCGCCGACGTCGCCCGCCAGGTCAGCACCGAAGGTACGAAGGGTCTCGGGGACGACCTGGCGAACACCACGCGGGCCAGCCAGCTCATCCAGGTCCTCGACCCGGCCGGACGGGTCGTCGCGGCGTCCTCGTCCAGGGTCGACAACACGCCGCTCACGGACCTCCGCCCGCCGGCCGGTGCGCTGCTGCGCGCCGAGGTCGGCGAGATGCCGCTGATCGACGACGACCACTCGTTCCTGATCGTCGCGCAAGGAGCGTCGTACGGCGGTCAGACCTACACCGTGGTGGTCGCGTCGTCGGTGCAGACCCAGCGCCAGACGGTGGCGACCGTGACGAAGTACCTGATCATCGGCTTCCCGGTGCTGCTGCTCGTCGTCGGTGTGGCGGGATGGCTGATGGTCGGGCAGGCGCTGCGGCCGGTGGAACGGATCCGCACCCGCGTGCAGGGCATCGGGACGCGGGATCTGACCGAACGGGTCCCGGTGCCGGACACCCGCGACGAGATCGCGCGGCTGGCCGTGACGATGAACGAGATGCTCGACCGGCTCGAGACCGGACAGTCGACGCAGCGGGCGTTCGTTGCGGACGCCAGCCACGAGCTCCGTTCGCCGCTCGCCACGCTCACCGCCGCGCTGGAGGTGATCGAGGCCGATCCCACCGGCAAGGCGTGGCACGACCTGCGCCAGGTGATGGAGACCGAGACCGATCGGATGCGGCAACTCGTCGAGGACCTGCTGCTGCTCGCGAAGGCGGACGACACCGGGCTGCGGATGCGCCAGACCGACGTCGACCTGGACGACCTGGTCGAGGCCGAGGTCAAGCGGTTGCGCGGCTCGAAGCCCGAGCTGACCGTGACGAGCGACGTGCACCCGGTGCGGGTGACCGGCGATCCGGCCCGGTTGAGTCAGGTACTGCGGAACCTCGTCGACAACGCCGCCCGCGCCGCACACAGCACGGTCCGGCTGAGCACGGCCGAGCGGGACGGCTCGGCGATCATCACGGTCTCCGACGACGGCGACGGGATCCCCGAGGAGGACAGGCAGCGAGTATTCGAGCGCTTCGTCCGCCTCGACACCAGCCGCTCCCGCGCGAGCGGCGGCTCCGGTCTCGGGCTGTCGATCGCCCGCGAGATCACCCGCGCCCACCACGGCACCATCACCCTCACCCCGTCCCCCTCCGGCGGCACCACCGCCACCGTCACCCTCCCGAACTGACGCCCGAGGGGTGGTGCACAGCGCCCGGCAGTACGAAGCTGGGTAGTGAAGGAGGTGGGTGTGGTGAGAGCGGTAGCAGGCGATCAGGTGGTGGTGGAGAGCAGTCACGTGATGGCGCACCGGCGCGAAGGGCAGATCGTCGAGGTGCACGATCCGTCCGGCGCACCGCCGTACCTCGTGCACTGGAGCGACACGGACAGCGATTCGCTGTTCTTCCCAGGCCCGGACGCACACATCGTGCACCCGGAGCGCTGATCAGGACCGGACGGCAGTACGGGCGTCGCGGAGTTCGGTGAGCACCGTACGGACGGCGCGACGGGCGGTGCGCTCCGGGCGGTAGAGCGCGTCGATGTGGCGGCGGGTCCGGACGTTGCGCAGCGGGCGGAGCGCCACGGCCGGATGGCGTTGAGCGGTCCAGCGCGGCATCAACGCCAGGCCGGCTCCGGCCGCGACCAGCTCCGCGACGACGGTGAACTCGTTGACTCGGTGCACCGTGTCCAGCCGGTGGCCGGCGGCCGCGCCGATCGCGTCGATCGTCGCCATCAGCGGGAAGCCGTCGTGGACGGTGATCCACGGCTCGTGGGCGACGTCACGCGGGGTGAGGAATCGCTTCGCCGTCAGCGGGTGATCCACCGGTAGTGCGACGTCGAGCGGCTCCTGCAGCAGCGACGTGACCGCGACCGTCGACGGCCAGGGGGCGGCGTGGTCCAGGCGATGCGCCAGAACCACGTCGTACTCGCGGGTGAGCGCCGGGAACTCGTCCTGCGGCACGTCCTCGTCGTGCAGGCTGACCTTCGGTGCGGTCCCTGACCTGAGCAGCCGCGGGAAGAACGCCGCGGCCGCGCTGTGGAACGCGGCCACCGACACCACCGCGTCGGGCTGCTCGACGAACTCGTCCACGGTCTGCCGTGCCCGCGCCAGCGCCGACTCCACGTCGGCCGCGGCACCCGCCAGCGCCCGGCCCGCCGCGGTCAGAACCACTCGCCGGCCGTCGCGTTCGGTCAACGGCACCGGCATCGACCGTTGCAGCAACCGCAACTGCTGCGAGATCGCCGACGGCGTCACCAGAAGCGCCTCGGCGGCCGCCGTCACGCTGCCCAGTTCGCCGACTTCCCGCAGTACCCGTAGCTGCCGTTCGTCCATGTTGTAGTTGTACTACAGTGTTGCTGAAGACATTGGTACTTGGCTTCAACGTCGCGATCCCTCACCGTGGACCCGTGCCCGGATCCCGCCGTACCGATCTCGTCCTGCTGCTCGTCGCCGTCGTGTGGGGCTCGAGCTACCTCGCGGCCAAGACCGCGACTGGCAGCGCGCCGGTGCTCACCGTGCTGTTCCTCCGCTACGGCATCTCCGCACTGGCCCTGCTGCCTCTGGTCCGCGGCATCCGGCGCAGCGAAGTGCGGGCCGGGCTCGTCCTCGGCCTCACCCAGGCTGCGGTGCTGGTGCTGGAGACGTACGGCGTTACGCACACCAGCGCAGCGAACGCCGGACTGATCATCAGCCTCACGCTCGTCCTCACGCCGCTGCTCGACGGTCGCGGACTCCCGCCGCGGTTCTACCTCGCCGCCGCGCTCTGCGTGATCGGTGTCGGGTTGCTCGTGTCCGCGCACGGTCTCCACACGCCCGGCGTCGGTGATCTGCTGATGCTGGCGGCCGCCGTCGTCCGCGCGGCTCACGTCACGCTCGTCGGACGGCTCTCCACCGGATTACGTCCGTTGCCGTTGACAACGGTTCAGACCCTCGTCGGTACGGCGCTGTTCGCCGTCCCCGGCGTACCGCACCTTCCTGTGCACGCCGGCGTCGGCACCTGGCTGCAGATGGTTTATCTCGCCTTGTTCTGCAGCGTTTTCGCGTTCCTCGCGCAGACCTGGGCAGTGCAACGAACCTCCGCCAGCCGGGCCAGTCTGCTGCTCGGCACCGAACCCATCTGGGCCGTGGTCATCGGCATCGGGCTCGGTGACGAGCACCTGACGGTCCCCGCCGTGATCGGCGCCGCGTTGATGCTGGCCGGCACCACGTGGGGTCAGTCCGTCGAGCGGTCACACCGGGAGTCCACGGTCCGCCCGGCGCTCACGCCGGTTTCAGGATGAGCTCCAGCTGCAGCCACTTCGCGAGGTCGCGGATCTCGCGGTGCACAGCGCCGGTCAGCGTCTTGGAGAACGGCTCGTCCTCGTGGATCGCGTCGACGCGGAAGATCCCGGCCTTGCGGTCCGACATCGCGTCGAGCTTCCCGACCAGGCGGTCGTTGTGCAGGATCGGCAGCGCGAAGTACCCCCAGCGGCGCTTCGCTGCCGGCTTGTACATCTCCAGCTGGTAGTCGAACTCGAAGATCTCGGTCAGCCGTTTCCGGTCGTACACCAGGCGGTCCAGCGGCGAGATGATCGCGGTCCGGCCGCTGAACGGCCGGTCGAGCAGCTCCGGATCGATGCGCCACTCGCCGCGGACGCCGTCCACCACCGCCCGCTCCCCCGCCACGCCCGCGTCCAGCGGCTCGCCCGGGCAGGCCGGGCCCTTCACCCGCAGGATGCCTGTCGACCGCAGCCGCTGCTCGTCGCGGAGCCGGACCGCCTCCGGGATCGGCACGACCGGATCGTCGGGGTAGATCCGGGAAGCCAGGTCCCACAGCCGGTCCCGGCCGTCGCGGCCCGCGACCGCCACCTCGCCGCGCTGCATCATGAACTCGAGCATCTGCGACACGTTCCGGTTGTTGGTCCAGCCGCTCGACTTCCACGGCCGCACGCAGGTGTCCGGCAGGTCCCGCATCACCAGCGGACCGTCCTGGCGGAGCCGCTCGAGGATGTCGACGCGGCAACCCTCGTTCGCCTGGACCCAGTCGCGGCGGTACTCCTGCCAGTCGAGCGGCTCGCCGTCCGTCGGCCACGCCGCCATCTCGGCGCGGAACAGCGCCAGCGTCTCCGGCAGCCGGACGAACCCCCGCAGCTCGATCAGCTCCAGCGACGCCAGCGCGTCGGCCAGCTCGGCAGGGTCGTACGACGACCCGAGCCGGCTCCAGGCCACCAGGTCCGCATTCGGCGCGACGTACGCCGTCTGGTCGAGCTGCACCACGTTGAGCCCGCGGACGACCTCGAACAGGTCCGCCGGCCGCTCGCTGGTCAGCAGCTGCGCCCGCACGGCCAATCGCCTGGCATCGCGCCTCGACAACTGATGAACGGTCACGATCCGAGGCTAAGGCATCGCGGGGACAGTATTCTGGGGGTCAACAGCCGAGCGGGTGGGGACCTGGGCTCGGGACTTCAGGGGGTACTTCGTGGCAGTGCGTAGTCGGGCGTTCATGCGCTGTGGGATCCTGCTCGCAGCTTCGCTGGTGGCCGGATGTTCGGCGGCCAACGGCTCGGATGCGCCGGCGACCGGGCCGACGCCGACGCCGATCGTGCTGTCGAAGACACCGACGGCGCTCAAACCGGCGACCGGGTGCGCGCAGTCCAAGGTCCCGCTGCCGGTCGAGGCCGGCACCGACGGCGTCGAGCTGACCGCCAGTACCGATCCGAGCCGTACGTCGTTGCTGCTCAAGAACACCGGCAGCCTGACGGTGGTCGTCGTACCGGATGCCGACTTCAGCAGTCGCCTGACCGCCGCGTCGTACGCCAACCCGAAGGACGCCGCGTCGCGGGCCGCGCTGATCGCCGTCAACAACAGCGGCGGCGCGCCGGTGCCCGGAATTCCGCCGTACGCGCCGAAGACCCAGGTGATCACGCTGCCCCCGCAGTGGGCGATCTGCGCACTCACCGACGACGTCCGGGAGATCGCGAGCGTTCGCTACGTCCAGGACCGGGTGTCGAGCGCGCAGTACTTCGTCACCAAGGCGGTCGCCGATCAACTGCTGCTCAAGATCAGCCCGGGCCGTAGCCGGACGACGCTGATCCGTTGTGCGCGCGGCACCGCGAACACCCTGAAGGCCAACCCGGAACTCCCCGACATCGAGCTGTACGTCGAGATTCTCGGCCCCCGGTCCGCCTGCCGCTCCGGGTACAAGTCCCTGCTGCACGGTGACGAACGCGCCGCCGGCCAGCTCGGCGCGACCGTCCTCACCCAGCTCGGCAGCGCTCCCCGGCTGCTCCCGAACAGCGCCCTGCTCAGCACCACCGCAAGCCCCTGACCCGAGTGCTCCCCAGGGTCGTGTCCGGGTCCGGTCAGGGGAAACTCCACTGCCGCGACGGACCCCGCGACGACAGACTGGAGTCCTACCGTTCGAACCCTCGGAGGACCTCAGCCATGATCGGCTTCATCATCGCCGGACTCGTCATCGGAGCACTCGCCCGGCTGTTCACGCCCGGCAAGCAGAAGCTCGGACTGCTCGCCACCCTGCTGCTCGGACTGGCCGGCTCGGTGATCGGCGGTGTCATCGCGAGCATCCTCGGCACCGGCAGCATCTTCGAGCTGAACATCCTCGGCTTCGTCGTCGCCGTGATCTCGTCGGTGATGCTGGTCGGGACCGCCGAGTCGCTGGCCGCCAAGCACAAGAACTGACAACCGTCCTGCCGAGCGTCGCCTGTCAGGCTTCCTCGTTGACGCCCATCGCCGGCCGTGGCTCACGGCCCGGCGGCTGCGGCGGCCGGGGCAGCAACGGGCGGCGCTTCTGCAGTGTCCGGACGACCGGCTGCGTCGCGGTGATCGTGAATTCCTCGCCCGCGTGCCTGACGGTCATCGACGCGTCCGGCCCGTCATGCACGGTGTACTTCACCGCCACCGGATCGATCTCGACCTTCAGCCGTACGCCGCGCCAGCGGACCGTGAAGCTCAACCCCGACAGCCCGAGCGGCAGCGCCGGATCGAACGACAACATGCCGCCCTGGTCCCGCAGGCCGCCGAAGCCCGCCACCAGCGCGCTCCACGCACCGCCGAGCGACGCCATGTGCAGGCCGTCGCCGGTGTTGTGGTGCAGGTTGCGCATGTCGATCAGCGCAGCCTCGTACGCGTAGTCGTACGCCAGGTCGAGATGCCCGACCTCGGCCGCCATCACGGCCTGCACACACGCCGACAGCGACGAGTCCCGCACCGTCAGCCGCTCGTAGTAGTCGAAGTTCCGCGCCTTCTCCTCGGCCGTGAACGCGTCACCGCACCAGTACGTCGCCAGCATCAGGTCGGCCTGCTTGACCACCTGGGTGCGATACAGCTGGAAGTACGGCGCGTGCAGGAGCAGCGGGTACTTGTCCTTGTAGGCCTCGAAGTCCCACACGGCGTACCCGGTGAAGCCCTCGGACTGCGGGTGCACGCCGAGCGCCTTGTCGTACGGGACGTAGACGGCGGCCGACGCGTCCCGCCAGGACGCCTCCTCCTCCGCGTCGATCCCGAGTTCGCGGGCGCGGGCCGGCAGCTTCGCCGCGATCTCGGCCGCGAACCTCAGGTTACGGGCCGCCATCAGGTTCGTGAAAACGTTGTCGTCGGCAACGGCGCTGTACTCGTCCGGGCCGGTCACACCGGGCAGGTGCCAGCGGCCGTCGCGGTCGTGGTGGCCGAGCGACATCCACAACCGGGCGGTCTCGGCGAGCAGTTCGAGGCCGACCTCGTCGAGGAAGTCCTCGTCGAGGGTGGCGCGGTAGTAGCGCATCACCGCCTCGGCGATGTCGGCGTTGATGTGGAACGCCGCCGTACCCGCGGGCCAGTACCCGGAGCACTCCTGGCCGCGGATCGTCCGCCACGGGAACGCCGCGCCCTTGAACCCGAGCTCCTCCGCGCGTTGCCTGGCCAGTTGCAAGGTGGAGTGCCGCCAGCGCAGTGCGTCGGCGGCCGAGTCCGGCATCGTGTAGGTGAGCACCGGCAGCACGAAACCCTCGGTGTCCCAGAACGTGTGCCCGTCGTACCCGGCACCGGTCAGCCCCTTCGACGGAATCGCCCGCCGCTCGGCCCGCGCACCGGCCTGCAGGACGTGGAAGAGCGCGAACCGCACCGCCTGCTGCAGCTCCGGGTGCCCCTGCACCTCGACGTCGGCGCCGTCCCAGAAGTCGTCCAGGAACTCGACCTGCTGCTTGGTCAGCCCGTCCCAGCCCGAGAACCGCGCACTCGCGAGCGCGGCCGCGACCTGATCCCTGATCGCCGTCTCCGAACGCAGGCTGGACCAGCCGTAGGTCAGGTACTTGACCACGCGCAGGCTCTCGCCCGGCTGCAACTGGGCGATGACCGTGGTGCGCGCCCAGTCCTCGCGCACGTCCTGGTCCATCGCGTACCGGACCGTGGTGTCGACCTCGTGCCCCATCGCCGCGGCCATCAGCTGCTGGCTGCGCGTGGTCCGGTGGATGAGGACGGTGCCGTGCTCACCGCCGTCGTGGCTGACCGGGTGCAAGGGGTTGTCCAGTACGGCGGCCACGCGCGGATCGTCGGACAGCCTGGGTTGTGCCTCGTTCGCGACGAGCTCGGACTGGATCACGAAGCGCGCCGGCTGGTCGACCGGCTCCACGACGTACTCGATCGCGGCCACCGCGCGCTGCGTGAGCGACACCAGGCGGCGGCTGCGCACCTTGATCCGCTTGCCACCCGGCGACGTCCAGTCGACGTCGCGCTCGAGGATGCCGGTGCGGAAGTCCAGCGTCCGCTCGTGCTTGGTCAGGTAGCCGTAGCGGATGTCGAACGGCGAGTCGTCGACGAGCAGCCGGATCAGCTTGCCGTTGGTGACATCGACGAGCGTCTGGCCGGACTCCGGGTACCCGTAGCCGGCCTCGGCGTACGGGAGCGGACGCTGCTCGTAGAACGAGTTCAGGTAGGTGCCGGGGATCGCGTACGGCTCGCCCTCGTCGAGGTTGCCGCGCAGGCCGATGTGCCCGTTGGACAGCGCGAACAGCGACTCCGACTGGGCCAGCTTGTCCAGCGCGAGCCGGGTCTCCCGCAGCTGCCAGGGCTCGACCGGATGGTGTCCTCGATCGATCACTTGTCCTCCAGCAACTCTGCGAGGTCCTTGACCACGACATCGGCGCCGTGTGACAACAGGTCGGTGGCCTGACCGACGCGGTCGACTCCGATCACGTGGCCGAAATGGCCCGAGTGGCCGGCGGACACGCCTGCGAGTGCGTCCTCGAACACGGCGGCCGCGGTCGGCTCGATGCCGAAGCGCTTGGCCGCGGCGAGGAACGTGTCCGGCGCCGGCTTGCCTTTCAGTCCCTCGGTGCGGATCGTCACCCCGTCGACGACCTCCTCGACGTACTGCGCCAGCCCGGTCACGTCGAGCACCTCGCGGGTGTTCGCGCTCGACGACACCACCGCCCGGCGCAGCCCGGCCTGTTCGGCCGCCTGGAGATAGCGCCGGGAACCCTCGAAGACGTGCACGCCCTCGGTCCGGATCCGCCGTTGAACGGCCTCGTTCTTCCGGTTCCCGAGGCCGTTCACGGTCATCGCCGACGGCGCATCCTCCGGCGTACCGTCCGGCAGCGTGATGCCGCGCGCGGTCAGGAAGTCCCGCACGCCACTGGCCCGCGGCTTGCCGTCGACGTACGCGTCGTACTCGGCGCGCGCGTCGAACGGCACGAACGCGATGCCGTGCTGTCCGGCGTACGCGCGGAGGAATTCGTCGAACATCTCCTTCCACGCGGCAGCGTGGACGGCAGCAGTGTCGGTAAGCACGCCATCCAGGTCGAACAAACAGGCCTGGATCCCCGTAGGTAGTCCGAGCATGCGGACCACACTAGGGGGTCAGGCGGCCGTCGCGGCGAAGGGCAGGCTTACGGCCGGCTTTCAGCCGAAGATTCCGGCGAACCAGTCGAGCTGGGCGAGTTGCTGGTAGGTCTGGCCGCCCTCGTGCTCGTTGTACTGGTAGACCTCGATGCTCTTCTGTTCGCTCCCGTAGTGGTTGAACGCGGCGAACACCGTCGACGGCGGGCAGGTGGCGTCCATCAGCGCGACCGAGAACAGCGCCGGCGCGGTGGCCAGCCGGCCGAGGTTCACGCCATCGAAGTAGCTCAGTGTGTTGAGCACCGTGTCGACGTTCTGCCGGAAACCCTTCAGGTACCGCGTGATCTCGGCGTACGGGTCCTTGTCGGTGATCTGCAGCGCCCGCTGGAAGTGGCACAGGAACGGTACGTCGGGTGCGCAGCCGACCAGGTCGATGCCGGCCAGCGGCGCGAGGCCGGCCGCGGCGATCGAGATGCCGCCACCCTGGCTGCCGCCGCTCACGATGATCTTGTCCGGGTCCACGAACGGCGACGTCCGCGCGGCGTCGAGCGCGCGCACCGCGTCGATGTACACGCGGTGGTAGTAGTACGTCTCCGGGTCGGTGATGCCCGCGGTCATGAAGCCCGGGGTGTGGTTCATCCCGGCGTACGGCGTGTCGTCCGGCGTGGCGTCGAACCCGCCCTGGCTGTAGCTCTGGCCGCGCGTGTCCATCACGAAGTGCGCGTAGCCGGCCTGCGCCCACAGCGTGGTCGAGTGCGGGAGGCCGCGGCCGCCGCTGTAGCCGTGGTACTGCACGACGGTCGGCAGCGGGCCCTCGGCGCCGGCCGGGACGTGCAGCCAGCCCTTCACCGGGGAGCCGCCGAATCCGGCGTACGTGACGTCGTAGGTGTCGATCAGCGCGAGCTTGTTGTCGATCGCGGTGAACGTGGCGGACAGGTCGTCGGTGCGCGTCTTCTCGATCGAGCGGCGCCAGAAGTCGACGAGGTCGGCGGGAGCGGCCACGTCGGGCCGGTACTCACGGAGCTTGTCGAGGGAAAGGTCGAACATGGCCATGAGCGCTTAACCTACGCCCACCACGCACCCCCAGGAAAGCGGTGTCCACATCCGGTCTCAACGCATTACCGTGGACCGATGCCGACGTTCCTGGCCCCGGAGGTGAGTGCGGCCCTCGGTACGCCGGTGCGCGCTGTGGAGGTCGTCGAGACGTTCACAGCTTCGGCGGCGGACGTCGCGCGGCTGCGCGTACGGCGTACAACTGGCGGCGACCTCATTGTCGTTGCCAAGCTGGCGCGTGGTGACGGGCTGGCTGCGGCACGTCGTGAGGTGCTCTTCTTCGAGCAGCTCACGACGGGGTGGCAGCATCCGGCGCCGCGGTACCTCGGTGCGCACGACACCGGTGACGCCGTACTGCTGCTGACCGAGGACCTCGGGGCGAGCGGCTACCGCGTGGTCGGCGCGGACGTTTCGGACGAGCAGCTGTACGGCGCCATCGAGGTCATCGCCGGCGTACACGCGCATTTCTGGAACGACACCGCGGTCACACCGGAGCCTTCAGTGACAAGCTCCGCACAGGCCTGGCCGCCGGAGGTGATCTCTCGCCACGCCAGGGCCGTGCGTGACGCGGCAGGCACGTTCTTCGCCAGGACGACCGAGCTCGAGCCGGCAGAGCGCGCCGTCCTGGACGAGGTGCTGGACGCGTGGGCGCAGCAGTTCCAGGCACGCGTCGCCGGGCGCCGGGACCTCACACTGGTCCACGGCGACTTCCACTTCCTCGGGAACATCTTCTTCGCCGACGGCGATCCGCGCCCCAAGGTGATCGACTGGTCCGAGCTGAAACCAGGCTTAGGACCGCACGACGTCGCGTACTCCCTCAGCGCACTGCCCGCCCGACAGCGCGACGCCGCCGACCTGCTGCGGCACTACTGGAAGGCCCTGGACGTACCGGCGTACAGCTGGGAGCAGTGCAGCTGGGACTTCCGCTTCTCGGTCTTCAGCAACCTGTTCCAGTCCGTCTTCCAGCAAAGCCCCCGCTGGTACCGCACCGCCCTCACCGCGATCAACACCCTGGACAGCCGCTCGACGTTGACGGGTCAGCCCGGCACGGTGTCGACTGCGACGTGACTGTGGAGGGGGATGTCGGGATGAGTGCTGCGGCCGTGCTGTCCGTGAACGTAGGTTTGCCGAAGGACGTCGAGTGGAATGGGCGGACCGTTTACACCGGCGTCTGGAAGTACCCCGTCGACGGGCCGGTGATGCTCCGTCGGCTGAACTTCGACGGCGACGGTCAGGGTGACATGGCCGGCCACGGTGGTGAGCAGCGTGCGGTACTGGTGTACCAGCTCGACTCGTACCGGTACTGGGAGAAGCACTTCGGGCGGGACGACTTCGGCTACGGGCAGTTCGGCGAGAACCTGACGGTCGACGGTCTGCCCGACGACGAGGTGTGTATCGGTGACCGGTACCGGATCGGTGGCGCGGAGCTGGAGGTGACCCAGCCGCGCGTCACGTGCTACCGGGTCGGTCTGCGGATGGGTGAGCCGCAGCTGCCGGCGCTGCTCGTCAGCCATCACCGGCCGGGGTTCTACTGCCGGGTGATCACGGAGGGCGAGATCTCGGCGGGTGACTCGATCGTCAAGACAGCTACCGGTCCTGGAGCGCTCAGCGTCTCCGACACGGACGCCCTGCTCTACCTGCCTGACAAGGACCTTGAGAAGCTGCGTACCGCCGTACAGATCCCGGCTCTGAGTCCTGGCTGGCAAGGGTCCTTCCGGGAGTTGCTGGAGGACGCGGTGGCTTCGAAACCGGCCTGGGAGGGGTTTCGAAAGCTGCAGGTCGCTGAGGTTGTTGCGGAGACCAGCGACGTCTTCTCCATCCGGCTGTCAGGTGACGAGCTGCCTGCGGCGCTCGCCGGGCAGTACCTCACGTTTCGGCTGCCAGGCGCCGTACGCAGCTACTCGCTGTCGAGTTCCCCCGGGTAT
>DASXXB010000052.1:0-2326 GCA_036503355.1 Kribbella sp.
CGGGTTCGGCGACGTGCTCACCCCGGTCAACCTGCTGCTCGCGCTGCTCGGCGTCACCGTCGGTACGGCGGTCGGCGTGCTGCCCGGGATCGGCCCGGCGATGACGGTCGCGCTGCTGCTGCCGATCACGTACGGGCTGGAGCCGGTGCAGGCGTTCATCATGTTCGCCGGCATCTTCTACGGCGGCATGTACGGCGGCTCCACCACGTCGATCCTGCTGAACACGCCCGGGGAGTCGTCGTCGGTGGTGACTGCGATCGAGGGCAACAAGATGGCCCGCGCCGGGCGGGCCGCGCAGGCGCTCGCAACGGCCGCGATCGGGTCCTTCGTCGCGGGCACGATCGGCACCATGCTGCTGGTGCTGGTCGCGCCGCAGGTGGTGAAGTTCGCGATCAGCCTGGGCGCGCCGGACTACCTGGCGATCATGCTGCTCGCGTTCGCGGGCGCCACGTCGGTGCTCGGGTCGTCGCGAATCCGCGGGTTCGCGGCACTGCTGCTCGGCCTGGTCATCGGCCTGGTCGGGATCGACAAGGTGACCGGCCAGCAGCGGCTGACGCTCGGCATCCCACAGCTTGCCGACGGCATCGACGTCGTAGTGGTTGCCGTCGGCATCTTCGCGGTCGGCGAGGCACTCTGGGTCGCGGCGCACCTGCGGCGCAACCCCGGCACGGTGATCCCGGTCGGCCGCCCGTGGATGGGCAGGTCGGACTGGCGACGGTCGTGGAAGCCGTGGCTGCGCGGTACGGCGTACGGCTTCCCGATCGGGGCGTTGCCGGCCGGTGGTGCGGAGATCCCGACGTTCCTGTCGTACGCGACCGAGAAGAAGTTGTCCAAGCACCCGGAGGAGTTCGGGAACGGCGCGATCGAGGGCGTCGCGGGGCCGGAGGCGGCGAACAACGCGTCGGCGGCCGGGACCCTGGTGCCGATGCTGGCGTTGGGCCTCCCCACGAACGCGACGGCGGCGGTGATGCTGGCGGCGTTCACGTCGTACGGCATCCAGCCCGGGCCGTTGCTGTTCCAGCGCGAGCCGAAGCTGGTGTGGGCGCTGATCGCGAGCCTGTTCATCGGCAACCTGTTCCTGTTGCTGCTCAACCTGCCGCTGGCGCCGGCGTGGGCGAAGCTGCTGCAGATCCCACGCCCGTACCTGTATGCCGGGATCATCTTCTTCGCCTCGATGGGCGCGTACGCGGTGAACGCGCAGCCGCTCGACCTGCTGCTGCTCCTGCTGCTCGGCCTGCTCGGGTTCGGGATGCGCCGGTTCGGTCTGCCGGTACTGCCGCTGATCATCGGCGTGATCCTCGGACCGATCGCCGAACGGCAGGCCCGGATGGCGCTGCAACTGTCGAACGGCGACGTGTCCGGGCTGGTCGGCGGGCCGGTCGCGTACGTGATCTACGTGGTGATCCTGCTGATGATCGCCTGGCCGCTGCTGGCGAAACTCCGGCGGAGAATTATGACGAAAGATGTCATAGTTTCGGGCTGACAGTAGGTGCATGAACGACGTACAGAAGGCCTGGCTGGGTGTGGTCTCCGCGGAGCACGCCCAGCGCGCCGTCTCCGGAGGCTTCATCCAGCTCAACCACGGCAAGCGGTACGGCGTCGCACGCCTGCAGCGCGGTGACGGGTTCGCGATCTACTCCCCGACCGAGCGGTACCTCGAGAAGCGCCCGCTGCGGGCGTTCACCGCGCTCGGGGTGGTCGCGGACGACGCCCCGTACCAGGCCGAACCGATGTCGATGGGCGACCGCGGCACCGTCCAGCCCTGGCGCCGGCGGATCGAGTTCCTCCAGGTCCACCGCGCGCCGATCCGCGAACTCGACCTCGAACTGACCCGAAACCCCAACTGGGGCTACCAACTCCGCCGTGGACTGGTCTCCCTGACATCTGAGGACTTCGAGATTCTGCGGGCGGCGATGTCAATTCCGTGAGGTCCGGTGCGACGTAGAAGTATGGACACGACATTCCGGCGGTTGCTGATCAACACCCTGGTCGCGAACGTGACGACCTCGTTCCTGAGCTTCGGCTTCGCCTTCTGGGTGTACCTGGTGACGCACTCGGTGCTCGCGGCGTCGGTCGTGTCGGGTCTCTCGATGCTGACCAGCGCTGCGGCCGGCACGCACTTCGGCGCGGTGGTCGACGTACACCGCAAGAAGACCGCGATGGCGCTGTCGTCGTCGATCACCGGGGTCGCGTCCGCGCTCGCCGGCGGCCTGTACCTCGTCGCGCGTCGGCAGCTGACCGACTGGCACGGACCGTGGTTCTGGGCGTTCGCCCTACTGGTCCTGGTCGGCAGCACCGCCGGCCAACTGCGGAGCATCGCGCTGTC
>DASXXB010000053.1:0-31849 GCA_036503355.1 Kribbella sp.
CGCGGGTCGGTCACCGTGTTCGACGCGAGGTACTTCGGCTTGGTGTTGAAGGCGTCTGCGACCGGGCCGCTGCCCGGATCCATCGCGCCCCAGTAGCGGGCGAAGATCTCGTAGGTCCGCCGGCCGAAGAGGAACGCGTCGGCGCGCTGGCAGAACTGCTCGACGTACGCCACGGCCTCGCTGTCGAAGTACCCGATGGCCCAGCCGTCGCGCTCGAATCCACGCTTGCGGTCCTCCTCCGACGGGCCGTTTCCCTGCATCACACCATCGACTGAAACCTGCGTGATGGTCGTCAGCTTCATGATCGCGGTTCCTTTCCGTCGGCAGCGCCCGGGTCAGTCAGGCAGGTCAGGTTGGTTCGCGGTGGACCGCCGGTAGAGGAGTACGCCGAGCCAGATGCTCCACAGTGGCGCCGCGATGGAGGCCAGCAGCCCATAGACGATGACACCTGCGAACAGGTCGCCGTCGAAGATCAGAGCGACCGCAGCCACCAAGGTGACCGCACCCACGCCGATCCCCGCGGCGGACAGCGAGCGCGGATAACCGCTCCGGCCGAGCGCGACACCGAACAAGATCAGCGGCAGGCAGAACAAGATGACGATCGCCACGAGAGACACCCCACGCAACAACGTGAATCCGGTGTGCGCCGCGAGTATCAGGTCGTCGCGGCCTCTGCCCGAGGCGGCGGCCCACTGCTCGCCGAGATCGTGTCCGCCGACGCCGTCGATGGTGAAGTCGACCGCATACACCGCGACGCCCGTCAGCACGCAGGCCGTCGCCAGCCGGCCGAGCAGCACCGTGACCGGGTCGGTGAACATGCCGAGCAACACCACGAACCCCGCGGCCCACACCAAGACACCGAGGATCGACCCGATGTGGATCACCGGGTACGCCGGGTGGGCCTGCAGGAAGTTCAGCGCAGCCTCGGCGTTGTCAGCGGGAATGTCGCCATGAAAGACGCGGAAACCACCGAAGACGACGGCGCCACCGGCGACCAGCAGGCCTCCGAGCTTGAGCGTGTTCGGCTGGGCAACCAACGGCCGGACCGAGGCTTCCATCGGTGAACTCCTCTCGAGCTGGACCGCATCCTGGGTTCAGCGGCGAACGCAGTAGCGCAGGTGGGTCGCCAGCGGCGTCCCGACCGCCCGAACGACCTCCAGGTCAATCCCCGCAGGCATGACCTCGAACATCCGGCGGCCGCCGTACGCCGCCGTACGCCGACCGGCCCGGACCGCGCCCGCCGCGTTCCCCCTGCTCCGGAACTGCTCCGCCGGTCTGGAGCGTGCGTCCGCTGCGGCCCAGCTATGCAGCCGCCCGCCGTCCTGGTCACCGAGGAAGTTGTTGCGGTCGGCAACGTATCCGTCGACAGACATCGACATCTCGAGCACCGATGAAGACATGGTCCCACTCCCATCCTGGCGTCACCACTGTAGATGGTTTACTGGTGATGATGAAGGGGACGAGACCAATCACGACGAACGTGCAGCCAGACGCCCAACCAGGCGGCAGACAGCCCGCGCCCGGCGACCTCGCCCTCGTGCAGTCCTTCGTGAACTCACGCTGGAACCTCGACGACCGTCACCGCGAACAACTGGACAGCCCGCCGGCGCTGGCCCGATGGCTGCACACACACGGACTGCTCGACGCAACCATCGAGCTGACCGGCCGCGACCTCACGCGAGCGATCGACGTCCGCGAAGGGATCCGTGCCCTTCTGTTTGTGAACAACGGCTGTACAGAAGACCGCGACGCGATCGACCGCCTGAACCGCGCAACAGCCGACGCAGCCGTCACGATCCGGCTCGACCCCGCTGATCCAGTCCTCGTCCCACTCCACCCCGGCCTCGACAGCGCCCTCGCCGTACTGGCCGGCATCATTGCGCGAGCCCAGCTCGCCGGGCGCTGGACCGCGTTCAAGGCATGCCCTGGCCAGCACTGCGGTTGGGCGTTCTACGACCACAGCCGGAACCAAACCGGCACCTGGTGCTCAATGGCCGTCTGCGGATCCCGCGCCAAGGCCAAGGAATACCGCCAACGCAAACGACAAGACACCTCACCATGAGCCGAACACCGGGCAATCCGACCGGATGCCTGCAGGGGCTCGCGCACCCCGCTGTCGGAGATGCTCGGGCTGAAGCCGACCGACCCGAGCCTCTTACGCAGCGTCGGACCTGGTCCAGGCTTTGCGCCGCCACGTCACCGCGGTTCGCAATCCCTCCCTCAGGAACTGCGTCGCCGTGAATGCCGCCAGAACCTCACTGCGGCAGAAGCACTGAAGGCCGGCTGTCCCTCACCGACCGGTCCTTGGTCGCGGAGTCTCCTCGCCCAAGATCGCACGCGGACGTGCCCTGCCGGACCCGTTGGGACGACCGATCCGCCCAGCCGCACGGGGAACGACTGAACGGACCGGCCGGATCATGGCGCCTCCGCGGTTGGACGCTGGTCCGGCAGCGATGCGGTCGAGCAGGGCATCGTCCTCGAGTATCGCGTGAGGGCCGGTCGGCGGAGGGGTCCTGAGCGCTGCGAGCAGCGACAACAGGCGGGCGACGACCACCCGGTCGTCGCCCGTGCCGTCTGCTGCCCTCGTGTAACGGCAGCGGTGTATCCGCGCCATGCCCCTCCCCAAAGGTGTCATCGCGTCAGAGGCCCGCAGCGTTTCACAATTCCGGCTTCGAACTGGTGTCGGTTCATCATGGGATCGACAGGGCCACTGCTGTGCCCCAGCGCGTGTTCCGTCACGGAGGGGTACCGGGCGGGTGCGCGATCCTCGGTTGAGAGGCCTCCCCCCGGCTGCTCCCGAGGATCGCGCTTGGCTGTCGATTGCGGCAGGGCATCATGACAAGTGCTGGACACCCAGTAAGGGTCAGGACGTTCTCTGGGCGGCATGCACAGGGTCAGCGGAGCTCGACCCCGCGAGCCACGAGGTCCGTTGGGGCGATGCCGGTGAGCCGCTGACGCTGACGGAGTTCCAGCTGCTGGGCCGGCTGATGTCCGCACCCGGAGACGTCGTACGCCGCCACGACCTGATCGCCACCGGCTGGCCGCACGGCGCATATGTCAGCGAGAACACCCTCGACTCCTATCTGCCGCACACGGCACCCGGCCGAAGCCGTCGCAGGCGCCGTCCTACCACCGAACGTCCGCCGCACGAGCCACTCCCCTAGGCGCCACCGGCGCGGTCGTTATCCAGGCAGTGGTCCTGCAGGTCCGGGGCGGTTGGCGATCGAATCGAGTACGTCGTGGGGTGGCGTGGGCGGTCCGTCGTCGGGCCAGTGGGTCACGGTCTCCTCGGCCCAGTCGCACCAGGTTGTCAGCATGTCGGTGAAGTCGGTGATGAACTTGCCGACCAGCAGGATGCTTGCCATGCGCTCCGGGAACGGACCACCCGAGTCGCGATACAGCCTCGCGAAGGCGATGTTCTCGGCGTTCTGATCCTCTGCCCAGGCACGGATCGCGGCAAGGTTGGCCTCTACGCCGTCCTTGCTCGAATACTCGGCGAAGAACACCTTCAAGAGCGCCTCGAACTCCACGACCGGCCCGCCGCCCGAGACCTGCAGCCATTCGTTCAACGCACGCTGTCCCTTGCCGGTGATCGAGTACGTCGTACGGGGCCGCCGGCCGACGTGATCCTTGACCGCGTCGGCCAATCCGAGCTCGACAAGGCGCTTCGGCTCCTCGTAGATCCGGCTCTGCGCGCGCGGCCAGATGTGCCGCAAACTGCGCTCCATCTGCTGGGCGAGCTCGTACGTCGTCCACGGCCGGATCGCCAGCAGTCCCAGAATCGCATACGACGTGGTGGTCAGAGACGCCATTGACACATCCTCCTGTCGGGAGTATCTAATACTCCTGACAGGAGGATACAGCCATGGCACTCACCTTCGACAAGATCTCCCACATCTCCTTCTCCACACGGGACGCGGAGGCCAGCGCCGCATGGTGGAAGGACATCTTCGGTCTGCACGACCTGGACCGCACCGCAGGAGACGGCTGGAAGGCGATCCTGCTCCTCCACCGCGCGAGCGCGACGATCATCGAGTTCCAGCAGCACGAGGCCAACCGGGGCGAGCCTTTCGACCCGACCCGGACCGGCTTCGACCACATGGGCCTGCTCGTCCGCGATCCCGCCGAACTCGCCGACTGGGAGGAGCACTTCCGCGCCAAGGGCGTCGTACACACGCCGACCGTGCACCGCGACTACGGCTCGGTGCTCACCTTCAAAGACCCCGACGGCATCCAGTTCGAGATGTTCTACCGCGCCAACCACCCCTGATCGCCCTCGACCGACGGCCACGATGAGAGCCGAGGCTGCCAGGCACATGACGACCCAGAAGATCAGCTCGAGCGCGACAAGCAGGAGCGGCTCGCCGAGCGGGCACCAGGACGAAAGTGAGAAATCCGACGACGTTGAGGACGGTCTCACCGAGCGCCTTGGCGAGCAGAGTTCTCGTCAGGGATGGGCGTCGAGTGCCTTTGACAGTTCGCGTGGGCTTTGTGGTGATCACGACCCAGGCTCCTTGCGGTGAAGGGCTTTGTGTGCGTCAGGTCAGGCAAGGGCCCGACGTCTGACCAACCGCAGGGCGCGTAAAGATCACAGCGCCAACTTCATGCCTGCCGGCACAAGCGGATTCCCCGTGCGCTGCTGGCGCATCGAGCTCGCGCAAGCTGACCCTGAGCTCTTAACCGGGGGCGCGGCTGCCGACATTGTCCGTCGTGCCATCGCAGGGGATTGACCTCGGGTGGCGGCAGGAGGAACGTCGATTGGCAGGACGAGCAGTCGTCCTGGGGGACGTATCAAGGGGGAAGCATGGCCAGGAAAGTATTCGCCGACAGTGTTGTGCCGTTGCCACGTGGGGACGACCGGGTGCCGAACGGGTTGCTGGTGCAGGCCGCGACTGCTCGGACCGCGAGCGAGACGATGGAGGTGATGTTCTCGCTCGCGTTGCCGGACGAGGGTACGCAAAGTCTGGAGGACGCGGTGGCGCGCGGCGACGTGGTACCGGCCGCTGAGCTCGCGTCGATCCAGGCTTCGGACCAGCAGCGAAGCAAACTGGAGAAGTGGTTGACGGAGCATGGATTCTCGATCGACCACGTGTCGGACGACGGAACGAGCGTCTATGCGACGTCCACCGTCGACAACCTTTCGAAGCAGCTCCAGGTAGACATGGTGCGGGTGACCCGCGACGGCATCACCACCACCGCGGCGCGGAACGCGCCAAGTCTGCCGTCCACCGTCGGCGACGGCGTACAGGCGATCATCGGCCTGCAGCCGTTCCGGCGTGCCAACAAGCACTTGCGGATGATCCCGCCCGCAGCGACCCAGGCCACCCGGACCCCGAACGCACCGCCGTACCTGGTATCCGAGATCCTTCGGGCGTACGGCGCCGACGGCCTCGACGTCGACGGCACCGGACAGAGCATCGCGATCTTGATCGACACCTTTCCGAAGGCGGCGGACATCACGGCGTTCTGGAAGGCCAACGGGATCGGCGTGAAACCTGCGCGGATCAAGAAGATCAACGTGAGCGGCGGCGTCCTGCCCGCGCCCGAGGGCGAGGAGACACTCGACGTCGCCTGGTCGAGCGGCATCGCGCCGGGTGCCACCGTCCGCGTGTACGCGAGCGGTTCGCTGTCCTTCGTCGCACTCGACCGAGCCCTCGACCGGATCATCGCCGATCTGCCGAGCACTCCGGGACTTCGCCAGCTGTCCATCAGCCTCGGCCTGGGCGAGCAGTTCTGGGGCAGCCCCCAGGGCGAGGTCGCCACGCAGCACCAGAAGTTTCTCCGGCTCGCGGCGGCGGGGGTGAACGTGTTCGTATCTAGCGGCGACGCCGGGTCGAATCCCGATCAGACCGGGCACGGCAACCACGGACCACTCCAGGCTGAGTACGAGGCCTCGGATCCCGCGGTCGTCGGGGTCGGCGGGACCTCGCTGCGGATGACACCGCAGGGCACGGTGGAATCCGAAACCGGTTGGGCCGGCAGCGGTGGCGGCGCGAGCATCTTCTTCGGCAAACCGGTCTGGCAGCAGGGCCTAGGTATCAAGAAGCGAGGCCGGCATCGTCTGGTTCCGGATGTCAGCCTGGTTGCCGATCCGAGTACCGGAGCCCTGCTGTTCCTCAACGGCACGCCGACCCAGATCGGCGGCACGAGCTGGAGCGCGCCGGTCTGGGCGGGCTTCTGTGCCCTGATCAACGAGGCCCGGATCAAAGCCGGGAAGGAACCGCTCGGCTTCCTCAACCCGCAGCTCTACCCGCTCGGCGCAAGCCCATGCTTCCGCGATGTCACATCCGGCACGAACGGCGCCTTCACCGCCGGTGTCGGCTACGACGAGGTCACCGGCCTCGGCGTCCCCGACATCGGCCAACTCATCAAGGCCTTGACCAGCTAGGGCCGCTGAAAACCGGGCCGGCGCGCACCCTGGTCAGCGGCAGGTACTCGTTCGCCGGCGAAGTGGAGTGGAGGGTTACTCGTTCCAAGCGGGCGGGTTGTCCGGCAAGGTGGATTTCGTGACCGGAGAGTCCAGCAAGGATGCCCGGGCCCGGGCGATCGACCGGCTTCCGACGTCGTACGCCGTTGCGCTGCGACTGCGGGACGCCGGGGCGGTCGATGATGTCATCGCGTCAGCGCTCGGGATCGAGGTGGTCTCGGTGCCGGCGCTGCTGGCCCTGGCCGAGGCCAAGCTGGCGGCGATCCGGCGGCCGGAGCGGGATCTGCACAATGGCTGCGCATGACTGATTCCCGGGAACGGGCGCGGCGTTTACGCTTCACCTATGAGCGATTGGCCGCTCACCGGTCGTGACGAGGAGCTCGCGGCGATCGACCGGGCGACGAGCTGCAAAACAGGCGCGCGCGGAGTGGTGCTCGCGGGCGCGCCCGGGGTCGGGAAGACCCGACTGGCCCGCGAAGCGCTGGCCAGAGCGGACGGCAACGGGCGGCCCACGTCCTGGGTCGCGGCCACAGCATCCTCGCGGCACCTCCCGTTGGGGGCGCTGGCGCTGCTCGTCGGTGACGTCGGCGGCGACCCGAGGTGGATGCTGCAGCGCGCGGCCGATGCGCTGCTCGCCGTTGCGGCCGACAACCAACCCGTGCTCGTGGTCGATGACGCACACCTCCTCGATGACCTGTCCGCATCGCTGGTCCAGCAGCTTGTCGTCCAGCGGAAGGCCAGCGTCGTGGTGACCGTGCGCAGCGGCGAACCCGCGCCGCACGCGGTCGAGTCGCTGTGGAAGGACGGGTATCTCGACCGGATCGAAGTTCAAGCACTGTCCTTCGACGAGACCGCCGCTCTGGTGACGGCCGTGCTCGGCGGGACACTCGAGCGAACCAGTGCCCACCGGATGTACGACCTGTCCGACGGCAACGTGCTGTTCCTGCGTCACATCGTGGCCGGTGAGCTGGCCGCGGGTCACCTCGGCGAACACGCCGGCGAGTGGCGGTGGCGCGGCGGCGTCACTGTCTCAGCGGAGCTGGCCGAGCTCGTCGGCCGGAGGCTCGTCGGGCTCCCCGGCGAAATCACCGAACTCCTCGACATGCTCGCCCTCGCCGGTCCGCTCGACGAGAAGGCTGTCGTACAGCTGGCGCCTCGGTCGATTGTCGAGAAGGCCGAAGCACTCGGACTGGTCAGGGTCGGCATCGAAGCCGACCAAGCAGTGGTTCGGCTCGATCACCCGTTGTACGGCGAGGTACGGCTCGCCCAGCTCGGAACACTTCGCGCCCGCCGGCTCCGGGGCGCCATCGCCACGGCACTCTCCGAGCTCCCGGCCGATTCGACGGCAACCACACTGCGACAAGCGCTGCTTCAGCTGGATTCCGATCTTCCCCCGGACGTCGAGCTACTCACCGCAGCCGCCCAGGCGGCCCTTCGGCTGTTCGACTGGCGGCTCGCGCAGCGTCTCGCGAATGCGGCGATCCAGGCCGGTGGAGGGTTCGAGGCGTCTCTGGCATTGTCGTACGCACTCGGATTCGGCCTGGACCCCTTGGCGGCAGACCGCACGCTGGAGCGCCTGGTCGACACCGCCGGCGACGACCTGCAGCTGGTCCGAGCGAGCGCCCCCAGAGCTGGTCACCTGTATTACATGCAAGGCCGCATATCGGAGGCGATGCAGGTACTCGAACAGGCGCGACTGGCCATCCACGACGCGGCCATGCGGCCGCTGGTGGACGGCATGCGCGCGATGTTCGCGGCCATGTCCGCAGACGCCGACACGGCGTTACGGCTGGCCGCCGAGGTCCTCGCGGCCGGCCCACTCCCCCCGCAGGTGGAACTGTGTGCTCGTTGGGCGCGGGTCACCAGCCTGGGGGCCATCGGACGCACGGACGAGATCGGCGAACCCGAGGACCGCCAGCATCGGACGGCCTCCGCGTCGTACGACTCCAGCCTGCCGAGAATCGGCTATGGAGAGCAGCACGTCAGGGCGTTGTGCGTCGCGGGCCGAGTTCGGCAGGCCGGCGACCTGGCTCGCACGTTACGCCCCGACGTACGCGACACGGCCGATGTCTATTCCCTGATGGCCGAGAGCGTCGTCGGTCGAGCCGACCTGGCCCACGGACGAGTAGGAGCTGCCCGCAAGGTCGCCGCTCGTTGTCTCGACGGCCTGCGTGGACGCGATACCTCTGGCTGGCTCTACGTGACCGCGATGACCCTGGCCAACGCCTGCGCGATGGCGGGCGACGGGCCCGCGGCCCGGGCCGCCGCCGAAGAGATGGAACGCGAACGGCACCCCGGTTTCACCGTTCTCGAGACCGAACGGCTTCTCACCTGGGCATGGGTCGAGGCGGCCGAAGGATCCACCACCGGCGCGGTCGACCATGCGCACAAGGCTGCGACCCATGCGGCAGATCACGGCCAGTGGGGATTCGAGGCCTTTGCCCTGGCGGCTGCGGTCAGGTTCGGTGACCTCACCGCCGCCGACCGGCTGGTCGGGCTCGAGCGGTGCGTGCAGGGCCCGCTCGTCACCGCCGCAGCCACGCAGGCCGTCGCGCTCGCCGCATCCGACGCCGAAGGCTTGCTCGAGGCATCGAAATCATTCGAGAACATGGGCGACCTGTCCGGCGCAGCGGATGCGGCCGCGCAGGCTGCGCAGTGCTACCTGATCGAGGGAGCTCGGGCCGCGCACATGCAAGCGTGCTCGCGCGCCCGCCGCCTGCAGTCCGAATGCGACGGCATCATGACGCCCGCCCTGGCGGCCACCTTGCATCCGCTGCCCATCACCGACCGGGAGCGCGAGATTGTTGCCCTTGCCGCGACCGGACTCAGCAACCGCGACATTGCCGAGCGCCTGGTGATATCGCTGCGCACCGTCGAAGGTCACCTCTACCGAGCCGGTGCGAAACTGGGCACCTCCGACCGCAGCCAGTTCGCCGCCCTCCTGCGCGGTGACTGACGGACGATGCAGGATTCGCACCCACCGACGAGCTCGGTCCGGTGTTCGGCGGCGAAACAGGTAGTCGACTACTCGCGACACTGCATTCGGCCGGCCGCACCCTGTCGTAAGGGCCCTCTACCGGGTCCTGGCTCTGCCTTGACCGTGCCTCGGGGGTCGCCGGATCAAGGCGTACTGCGAGGGGGAAACGATGCCGAGGTTGCGGAAGTCTGCCCGCGGACTGCTGGTGCTGTTCGTACCGATGTTGGTGGCCGCGCTGAGTCTGCCGTCGCTGCCGGTGGCGGCCGCGACTGCCGACCCCGACGTCAGTGCCACGACGCAGGGACTGCGGCAGTTCGGCACGTTCGCCACGGGGCTAGCCGACACCGGCCTGTTCGGCAAACCCTTGCCGTACCTCGGGATCACACCCGGCTCGCCGGACGGCATCGGCCTCGGCGACCTGTTCGACCGCCTGATCGTTGATCGGATCCCCGCGGACGCCACCAAGTTCGCCGACCTGGAGGACCTGCGTACCAGCAGCAACCTCGTTCTCGGCGACGGTCGCACCGGCGGCGTCACCGCGCACACCACCGCACCTGCGGACGGCTCCACGATCGAGACGCTCGAACTGCAACTGCGCGTCTTCCGCACGATCGACGCGCCACTGACGATCGACCGTGCGGAACCACGGGTGTCGTTCCGGCTGGCCAGGGGCGTCCACGCCAGTCTCGCATTCGACGCCTCGTTCACCTTCGCCTACGACACGGTCGCCCAGTCGTTCTGGTTGGTGCGCAATGCAACCACACCTGCGATGACCATCGCGGCGGTCGGCGAGATCCCGCCGTCACCGACCGACGACGGCGCCATCGGCCTGCTGAAGGTCGGCGTACACGGCTCGTCGTTCCAGTACACGGCCAAGCTGGTGGGAACGTTCGACGACCCGAACGGAGACGGCCGGCTCGCCTTCACCGAACCGACCGCGGCAGGGCCCGTCGCCGGCGAACTCGCCACACTGTTGCCGGGCGAGGTCGTCCGCACCCACTACGACACCGCGCAGGCCAGCACGGCGCGCGGCACGATCACGGTCGGCGCGTCGAGCCATCCCGGCCTGGTCATTCCGGTCGCCGACGCCACGATCACCGTCGACGACGACCTGACCACGACGGCCGACGACACCGCAGCCGTGAGTACGAGCGGCATCGACGACACGATGGCCAAGTTCCAGAACCTGACCGCCGACGACCTCGACATCGCGATCGCCCGGCTGGCTGCCGCGGTCCGGGCCGTCCAGCAGCAGCGGTCGACCACACCGGGCCACGGAGACGTCGATCTGCCGTGGCTGAACGGCACCCTGTCGGACGCAGTACGCGCCAACGAGACGTTGCTCGCCTTCGTCACGGCCAACACCGACGACAAGGGCCACGCGAAGTTCCTTACGCTGCAGGACTTTCTGGACAGGCTCAACGCAACCACGGTCGACGACCGTGCCGGTCTCGGCATCGGCGACGTGCACTGGGACGACGCGACCTCGCGGTTCTCGTTCACGCTCAGCGCGTTCGACCACGCCGATACGCCCCTCGATGTCGCCGACGCTACCGTCCGGTTCGGCGATACGTTCAAGGCGGCCGGGCTGGTCGGCGCCAACGCCGCGAAGGACTCGCCGTCCTTCACCAAGGTGATCCCGCGCTACGACCTGTCCATCCCGGTCGTTCTCGACCTGCGCCCGCCGGTGCGCGGCGAGGCCTGCAAGACCTACCCGGACACCAGCGAGCCGAAGGTCAATCCGGACGGTCTGGCCTGCCCGTACACGCTCGCCGTTCACCCGCCCGGAGACCCCGCGACGGTGCTGGCGCGCAACCCTGTCGACAGCCTGCCCACTCCGGCCGACCGGATCCTGGTCGGTACCGGTGGCGAGTTGCTCGTTGCCAACCCGTTGATCGCCAGCCCGGTCAAGGACGTTGCCGGGACCGCAGGCTTCCTTCAGGCGGCGCTGAACGGCGGCGAGGTCAGGATCCAGCAGAGCACCACCGCCCCGATGATTCAGATCACCCTCAAGGACCAAGGCCTGATTCGCCTCACGACGCTGGTGACCCAGCTGTCAACGAGTCCTACGACGCTGCTCGACTACGTCACCCAGGGCAAGGCGTCAGCCACTGGCATGCACGCGTCCGTCCCCGGTACGCCGGACTTCTTCACCGGCACGAATGACGCAGTCAGCGCGAGCCAGGCCGACATCACCCAGCCGTCGGCGGCCGTGGTCGAGGCCGCGGGCCTGACCGATCGACTCAAGCCCTTCCTGTTCGACCCGGGCAACCCGGCCTCCCTGCGCGGCAAGATCGCCAACTCGCTGACCACGCTGGCCACAGCCCTGGATCAGCTGCCTGCCAACGCGACCAACGCCTCCGCCGAACTGACCACGCCGATCCAGGTGATCGGCCAACCGTTCGCCCGGTTCGCCCAGTCGCCCGAGCTCAAGGGCGCGCTGGCCGACATCGTGGCCACGCCACCGGACAGCCTGCAGACCCTGGTTGCCGCTCTGACCAACCGGCTCGGCAAGGACAACGTCAGCTTCACTGTCGACGGTGACAACCTGGTACTGCACCTGACCGACAACCACGACCTCACCGGCTCCAAGAGCCCGCTCGGCCTGGAGTTCACCGACGGCGGCGCCACTCAGCGACTCACCGGCACGGGCGACGACGGCCAGCTGCCGGTTACAGGAACCAGCACCGTCAAGATCGATCTGGTCGTGCCGCTGGACACCAGCAACGCCAGTACGCCGCCCACGGTGAAGGTTGGCGCCGGATCGACCGTGACGATCAAGCCGCAGGTCACCGTCGACGACGGCCGCTACGCCGCGACCGCGGGCGCGCTCGCGCTCACCCTTGGGCCCAGCCACAACGCAACCATCGACGCCAAGCCGACCCTCACCCTCGCCAACAGTGCCGACGGCACCGTGTCGCTGGCCGACTGGCTCAAGGGCCTCACCGGCACCTTGGGCGCCGGCACCACCAGCTGCGGCAACGCCGTCTGCGCACATCTTCCGGCCGCAAAGTCCGACGGCACCGCACTGAACGGATCGTTCGACACCAACCTGGCCGCCGACAAGTCGCTGATGGGCAGCACCGGCTCGCCGCCCTCCGCGCCGAGCGACATCGGCGCCGCGCAGAACGCCACCACCCTGCCGTTGGGCACCATGTCCGCCGCGGTCGACCCACTCGCAGGCAATCTCAAGGCAGGCCTGAAGACCGCCAGCCTCGACGGAAAGATCCCGCTCGTCGGCACCGACCTGCAGGAAGGCACCAAGTTCCTCGACACCCTGCAGACCCAGCTTCGCGGCGCGCTCCAGTCGCTGCCCGACACCAAGGCAGGCACCGTCGGTACTGTCAAGAACGCGCTCAACGGCATCCAGCAGAAGGTGGACGGTGCCACCACGATCACGCCCAAGGTCATGTGCGGTACGGCGGTGTGCGCCGACGACAACGCCCAGGCCACCACGATCACCGGAGTCACCCTGCTGATGGACTTCGGGCAAGGCACTGCCGACGACGCCAAGGGCTGCGACCCGTGCGCTCCGGCTCCGACGGACAAACCGAAGTTCTCCATCGGCATCCCCGCACTGCAACTGTCTGCCACGTCTCCCCCGGATGCACGGATCGGCTGGAAGCTGCACCTGGCGCTGAGCTTCGACAAGAAGGACGGACTCACCCTTGTCACCGGCGGCCCCGACTCGGCAGGGCCGGAGTTCAAGCTCGGCGTCGGCGTCACAGTGCCCGATTTCGACGGCAACATCGCCTTCGTCAAGGTGCACGCCAGCGACGCCGACCCCGGCGCAGGCCCCGAATTCGCCGGATCGTTCAGCCTCGACCTGAAGGCCCCGAGCGGCGACCGGATGACGCTCGACCAGCTGGCCGCGGCCGCAGACCCGAGCGCGCTGTTCGACGCCAAGCTGTCCGGCCAGGTCAACATCGACTGGAAACTCGAGGCGACCGCCGACTCCAACCTCCCCGGCGTCTTCGCCACCCTCGGTGTGCACTGGAACCTTGGCAGCGGCAGCCTGCCAACCATTGCCTTCAGCAACGTCGGTCTGGATCTGCAGCCGCTGTTCGACGGCGTGCTGCAACCGATCTACAACAACATCAAGAAGGTCACGGGCCCGCTCAAGCCGGTTGTGGACGCGATCAACGCACCGATCCCGGGTCTGTCCGACGTGAGCCGGCTCGTCGGCGGCGGCGACTTCTCCACGCTCACCCTGATGCAGCTCTACGGCACCTTCGGAAACAACGACTTCAACGCGCTCGCACGCATTCTGCGCCTGGCCGGGTCCGGTCTGACGTTCGCGGGCAGTGGCCGGGTGCAACTCGGCGGGTTCACCATCGACTCGCAGAAGGCGCTGAACACGGTCCCGACCCCGGACCACATCCAGGACCTGGCCATCGGCAACCTGGCCGACGCGCAGGACAAGATCCGGCAGGTGTGCTCGGCCTGCGGCAAACAACTGGACGACCTCCGCGCCCTCGCCGTCGACAACGGCAGCTACGGCTTCCACCTGCCGATCATCGAGAACCCGAAGAGCATGATCGGTCTGCTACTCGGCCAGGACATCCCGCTGGCCAGCTACGACAGCGGCCCGTTCACCAAGGGGTTCGCGTTCTCGATCCCGATCGGCCCGATCCCGATCGGCCCGATCCCGGTACTGATCCAGATCGGCGCCGGCGGTTCGGTGTCGCTGCGCTTCCGGGCCGGGTTCGACACCGCGGGCATCCGCAAGGCGCTGCAAGCCGGCGAGCAGGCACCACGATTCGCCGACGGATTCTACTTGCAGGACTGGGACGACAACGGCACCGAGCAGCCCGAGATCACCATCGCCGGCGGACCGTTCGTCAAGGCCGGCGTAACGCTCGGCGTGATCAGCGCGGGCGTCGGCGCGGACATCAAGCTCACGGTCAGCCTCGACCTGCACGACACCGACAGCCCGGGTAAGTCCGACCAGGCGGGCGCCGGGAACGGCGACGGCAAGGTCCGGCTGGCCGAGATCGGCCGCGACGCGGCCGGCAACTTCGACGTCGGCTGCCTGTTCGACGCCAACGGGGAGATCGCTGCCGACGTGTTCGCGTTCTTCAGCATCGACGTACCACTGGTCGGCGGCACCTGGGCGTTCAACCTGCTCAAGGCGACACTGCTGGATCTGGGCCACAGCTGCAAACCGCGGCCCGATCCGGTCCTTGCCACCCTGCGCAGCAACGGCGACCTGATCGTGCACGCCGGTGCCTTCGGCAAGGAGTCGTTCCGCGGGGGCGGCTGGGGCAACGACCGCGACCCGCAGAAGGGCGCCGACGAGTCGGTGACGGTACGGGTACTGCGCGACGCGGCCGGCAATCCTACCGGCGCCGGCGTCGACCTGCTCCGCTACCACCACGACTTCCCCGGCGCCAAGCGGGTGATCGTGGACGCCCGCGGGTACGGCGGCGCGGAGACGGTCAACCTGCTCGGCGACGGCAGCGGCGTCGAACCGGGCCAGAAGGCCGCAGTGCACCAGTTCGACCTGCCCGCGGTGGTGCTCGGCGGCAACGGCGACGACAAGATCAAGGTCGACGCGAAGGCCGGAGTACCGGTGATCGCCGACGGTGGCCCGGGCGCGGACTCGATCACCACCGGGGGCGGCGACGACCTGGTCAGCGGCGGCGCGAGCCAGGACACGATCACCACCCTGACCGGCAATGACCGGGTCTGGGGTGACGCGCCGCTGCAGATCAACGCCACGTACGCCGCCACCCCGCCCACGTCGCACGACGACAACGACAGCGGCGACGGCCGGGACGCGATCGACGTAGGCCCCGGCACGGACATCGCCAACGGGAACGGCAACGACGACACGATCGGCGGCGGTCCTGGCGAGAACACGCTCGTCGGCGGCCTCGGCGGTGACCACATCGCCGGCGGTCCGGACAAGGACACCGTCTACGGCGACGAGCAGGTCAACCTCGGCGCCGACGACGCGGGTGACGTGAAGGGTGGCCCGGACACGATCGAGACGGGCGCCGGTGAGGACACCGTGTACGCCGGCAACGGCAACGACAACGTCGCCGGCCATTCCGCCAAGGGCGTCACGCACGATCATCTGTACGGCAACGGCGGTGCCGACGAGTTGTCCGGCGGCGACGGCGACGACTTCGTCTACGGCGGGCCCGGCGACGACGGGTTCACCGACGCCAGTGGGCTGCACGCGGTCCGCGGTGGCGGAGGCGACGACTGGGTCTACGGCGGCGACGGCAACGACATCGTCCTCGGTGACCGCGACGCTCCGGGCAGCACGATCGGGCAGCGCGCTGCGTCGAGCGAGCCGGGGTCGCCTGCCGACGGCAACGACCACGTGTACGGCGGCCACGGCAGCGACTCCGTGTACGGCGCCGGCGGTGACGACACCGTGTACGGCGACGCCGGCGCCGCGAACTGCGCCGTACCGAAGTCCGACCAGGCGCGATCGACCGCGCCGGCCGAGGACTCGGACACTCTCGACGGCAGCGACCGGGTCGTCGGCGGCTCCGGCACCGACACGATCAGTGGTGAAGGCGCCGGCGACGTGCTCGAGGGCGGCACCGGTGACGACCTGTTGTGCGGCCACGGCGGAGCCGACGTGATCAGCGGCCAGGACGGCACCGACACGACGTTCGGCGGTTCCGGTGCCGACCAGGTGTACGGCGACTACGGCGACGACCACCTGTACGGAAACGCGGGAGCGGACGTACTGCACGGCGGTCCCGGGGACGATGTGGCCGAGGGCAACACCGACGACGACCAACTGTACGGCGACGCCGGGGACGACCACCTGGAGGGCAACGCCGGCGCGGACCGGATGTACGGCATGTCCGGCCAGGACGACATCGCCGGCGGCACCACTCCGGACGCAGTGGCCGGCGCGCCGACCTCGTCCTCGGACGACATCGGCGACCCGGTGCTCTCCGGCGGCGACGGCGCCGATGTGATCCTCGGCGACAACGGGAGCATCGTCCGCACCGGCACCACGAGCACAGCCGACGGACACGCCGAGCGAGTCGTCGGCCTGCTCGACGCGGACACGATCGGCGGGGCGGACCACCTGTACGGCGACGACGGCAACGACGCCCTCTACGCGGGCCTGGGTGCCGATGCCGCCGAAGGCGGATTCGGTGACGACCACATCGAGGGCAACGGAGGCCCGGACATCCTGTCCGGGCTGGCCCCCGACGCGGCCAGCACCTCCGTCGACCAGGACGACATGATCGGCGGCAGCTCGACGGTGCATCCGTCCGACCTGAAGCCGGACGACGGCGACATCATGCAGGGCAACGGCGGCCAGGACGTCATGATCGGTGACAACGGCGCCATCGACCGGCCGACCGACGACGCCGGACAGTGGCGCACCGACACCGACACAGGCGGCGTTCTGCGCGCCGTCACCCTGTTCGACCGGACCCGGACCGGCTCTGCCCTGGCGCAGGTCAGCGGCCCGGACCGGATGTACGGCAACGACGCGAGCGACCGGATCTTCGGCCAGGGCGGCGACGACGTACTCAAGGGCAACGCCGCGGACGACTTCGTCCAGGGCAACCAGGGCAGCGACCTGATCGAGGGCAACGCCGGCGAGGACGACCTCATCGGCGGCAGCACGCTGGAGTCCGCACCTGGCGTCGGCGATCCTGACGGCGCCGACTTCGTGTACGGCGGCGACGGCGCGGACGTCGTACTCGGTGACAACGGCATCATCACCCGCGTGCCACCCGAACCGGCAACGCCCGGCGACTACCGGACCCTGCAACTCGGCATCACCCACCAGCGCTCGCTGCGGCTGCTGGACAAGGAGGCCGCGCCGGCACCGGCCAACTACGGTGGCGACCAGGTCTCCGGTGGCAGTGGCGTGGACGTACTGTTCGGCCAGGACGGCACCGACTACATCTCCGGCGGCAGCGGCGACGACTACATGGAGGGCAACGGCGCTGGAGACTACGAATGGGGCGACACGCTGCTGTCCGCGGTGACCCCGTCTGTACAGCTTCCCCAGGGTGTGCCAGTCATGCCTACCTCCCTCGCGGGTGCGCGCAGCCCGGCCGAGGACCTTGAAGGCGTGCAGGGCGCACCGGGCCAGGACGACCAGCTCGGCGGCAGCTCTCTGCGCGGATTCCGCGACGGCAACGACGTCATCTTCGGCGACGGAGCTGCCGACTTCCAGCTCGCCGACAACGGCCAACTTCTGCGCACGGTCGCCAACGGGGCCTATACCGCCTACGTGGAGGCCAACCCCACCACGATTGTCCGCCAAGCCAACCGGTTCGACGTCGCAGGTCCGTCCAGTACGCACGGCGACGACTACCTGTCCGGCGACGACGGTGACGACTACCAGTGGGGCCAGGACGGCAACGACGAACTGCACGGCGGCAACGGCAACGACGACATGTACGGCGAACTGGGCGACGACCGGATGTTCGGCGAAGCCGACGAGGATGCCATGATCGGCGACCGCGGTCTGATCGTCGACCGGCGCATCGACGGCAGCCCCGGCGATCCCGCGTCGTTCACCGTCAACCTCACGCAGCCGCCCGCCGTGAGCTACACGGCGTTCCAGACCGGCACCCTCGACCGACGGGTCGACCTGCTCGCAGACGGCGACGGCGACATGAACGGTGACGGCAACCCGGTCGAGGCGCCCGGTCTCACGGTCGGCGGCAACGACTACCTGCGCGGCGGCCCCGGCCACGACACCATGCACGGCGCTTACAGCGACGACCTGATGAACGGTGACTCGGGCGGCGACATCCTGTACGGCGACGACGGTGCAGACGTCATGTGGGGCGGCAAGGGCAGCGACGACCCGGCCAACCCCAACGACCGCGGCGCCGGCGACAGTTACGTCGACTACCTGTTCGGCGGGTACGGCGGCACCAACACGTCGGCGAACGGCATCGTCACGGGCGGCGCCGACGTACTGGACTACCGGCCACGGCCGGGCATCGACCCGCAGAGCTGGTTCGAGGCCACCGACACCAACTCATCCGAGGACCACCAACACCACCAGGGCATTGACTGGATCTACGGCGGCTGGGACCGCGACGTGCTGCAGGCCGACGTCGCCGACAACGGCCCCAACCAAGGCGACCGGCTGCTCGACTGGAACGGCGCGTACAACCTGTACACGCATTGCAACGCGGCCTACGGCGGGTTCAACGACGTCCGCCAGCACAGCCCAGCGATGCAGAACTTCCTCCAGCGGCTGGCCTACGGCACCGGCGTCGGCGCCTCGCTCAATGCAGTTCAGGACCCGACGACGTCCGCCTTCCGCGAACTCGCGCTGGTCTATCCCAACGACGCAGGCGACAACTCCGCTCGCGCCTATCCCACAACACCAGGCCACTTCGAAGAGCCCTCGTGCCTTCCATAGCCGAATCGGGCCCGGGGAGTATGCCGGAGGGGGGCATACTCCCCGGGCCGCCGTCTTCAACGATCGCCACGACCTGGCACCCGCGCAGCGGCGACCGGACTGGTCGCCGGGGTTCTGGTCCGGCGGAGGCTGCGACAGCCTGGAGTTGCTCGTTCGCGGTGCCGCACAAGCTGTGCTGAGCGGGCCAGACACGCATGTCGCGTTTCGGTTTCACGGGTCTCGGGGCGACCGAAACCTGGAAGCCGAGCGGCCGGCTCTGAATTGGAAGCACCAGGTAATGCCGGTCAAGCTACTGTCCGGCTATTCGCTGACCAAGACCAAGTCGGTGACGCGGTTGTCGGCGGTACGGCGGACGACCAAGGCACGCTCACCGCGCCGGCGACAGACTACAGCCCCAAGCCCCGCCGTCACCCGCTGAACAGGCGGTGCGGTCGGGTCGGGGTTGCCGTGTGAACAGCGCGCGGTGGTCGCGATGTAACCTTGACCTCCTCCGTGGCTCGGCAGCTGTCCCCGATGCGGATTCGGGGACAGATGCTGAGTGGTACGCAAGAGCTCAGCTACCCGGCTCGGTGAGCGGTACGGCGGGATTCGCCACGCCGCTCTCGTTGATGATGAACCGACCGTTGGCCGCACCGTCGAACGTGCCGTGCTTGATCCACTCGATCAGCGCAGTCTGGTAGGTGGAGTACGGCCCGGCCCATGGCTCGCCCGCGCGACCGCCGTACGGCGTCCCCGATTCCGGGATGCAGCGCGGGCCGGAGCAGCCTGCGAGGTGCAGGAGGTGGCTGCCGCATTGCACCTGTACCAGCACCTTGTTCGGCGTACCGAGGCTGTTGTAGATGGCGGGGCCCCATTCTGGGTTCGCGACTGTGTCGTCAGTGCCGTGGATCACCAGCGAGGGCGTTGTCACCCGGGCAGCGAGTTCAGCGTTCCAGCCGTACAGAGAGAAAGTCGGTGAGCGGTTGAGGCCGGCCGGGTTGGCGCGGTCACCTCCCCACGTGCTTCCCAGCGGATCCTCCTCCATCATCTGTGCCCACAACTGCTCCTGCGCGCCAGGAATCCGGTGCCCGGTGCAGACCTCGGCACGCCCGGGCGGCATCATCGGGCCGGAGACGATGGACGTTCGCGTGGCGAGGCTCGTCGGAAAGCTGGTGAAACCCGCCGGCGGAGCGACCTCCTCAGTCGGTGTGTCGAAGCCTGACGAGTGGAACACGACCCGGTTGACCTTCTTGGCGAACGCCGGGGAGCTGTACAGCGTCCGGGCGGCGTAGTTCGCGCCGAACGACCAGCCGATCAGAGTGACCTTGCCGTCCGACGGCTTCGCACGCGCGATGGCGTAGTTGATGACCTGGCGGATGTCTCGTACGAACACGTCGGTGCGGGCGAAGCGTTCACTGGTGGAGTGCGCGTGCCGCTGCCCGTCGAGTGGGTTGTTCACCAGCAGCGTCCCCTGCTGATCGAGGGGGAAGATCGGAAGGTGTGCGCGGTCGCACCCCTCTGCATGGGAACAGCTGCCGTCAGCGTTGTACGGTCTGAGACTCGCGTTGGCGGGGTCGTCGAGCCCGTCCGCGAACCGCGTCGAGCGACCGTAGCCGAGCAAGCTGGGTGCGAAGGTATCGATGCCCGCCGCGGCGAGCGCCCGCTGCGTGCTGAGCGTTCCGCCGTCGGGGGCCTGTTGCCGCAGGTCGAACGACGGCGTTCCCGGAACTCGGCTGCCATGCACCAGTACCGCGGCCCGGTTGGGCACGGCGCTGCACTTGCCGTGGGCATACACGGGCCGGACCTGGTGGACCTCGATCTCCGCCGGCCGCCCTGCGAACTTCGGGTCCGGCATCAGGCCCGTCGGCACGATGAAGGACAGGAAGTGGTCGCTGACGCTGACGCCGGTCGGCGCACTGTCGCAGCGCTCGGCTGCACCGGCAGCCATCGGCTGGGCGACGCCACACGCGGCGATGACGAGGCTGACAGCGAGAAGAACTCGCCGCGGACGGACGAGGTACGAACCAGACATTGTCGCCTCCCCTCAGCGGAGCGTTTGCTGGTCGTGGAGTTCTCGGAACTCCGGGACGTTGTGGCTGACGGCAACGGCCTGCTCGAGGCGCCTCGGGGCGTCGTCGGTGATCGTGTTCTCGACGTGCAGCGTGATCATGATGATCTCCTTCGAATGACCAGGCTGCCAGCGTGCGTCCGCAGCCGCCCCGTTCCCATCCCCCGAATTGGGGATCTTTCCAGCCGTACGGCGGCGGGCGAGCGATACAGGGACGAGATGACAGCCGCCGGCGGCCTGTCCTCGTGGCTTGCGTGGGTCGATACTCGTAGACAACAGGTGGGGGTGGTGTGCATGCGCACGCGATCGACATGGCAGGCAACAGTTGCCGATGGCACCGGAATCGGCACTGTTCTCGACAACGACCGCAACGGCGCCTTCACCTGCCGCGCCAGCGCGCTGAAACTCCTCGGCAGCGAGCCTGCGGTCGCGAACCCGACCGGCGCAGCGTGCGTCGACGCCGCCCGAACCATCACGGCAACGCAACTCGGGACCCTGCTGCTCAGCGTCCGGGTAGCCGGCGGCCCCCGCACGGACCAGACACCTGACGACCTGAGTACCACCGCACCGGCCCGCACCGACAACGCGACCGCGGCTGCCGACCTGTCCTCGGCACGCATCTCCGCGCTGGTGTCACGATCGAGCTCGGCGCCATCAGCTCCCGCGCTACCGCTCGCTGTGTGGCCTCTGGCGGCTCCCCCACGCCGTCGTACGTCGGCAACTCGACAATCGCCTCGTTGCGAGTCAACGGCCTGATCGTGCCGATCGGCAGCGGACCGGTCACCGTCCCGCCTGCTGTGGGCACGCTCAACTGAACAGCACAACGACCACACCGACGTCCGTCGTCCAGCGCGCCGTGGAACTCCACACCGTCCTGGGAGACGTCGTCCTCGGCGAATCCAGCGCCGGCACTCAAGCCACCTCAGCCCACCCGACCGGCAACCCGTGCACCACACGCTAAGAACAAGATCAGCAGGACGACAGCGTGGGGAGGCCTGGATTCCTGCACGGCACCCTGGACGCTCGACGGCCACATGATCCAGGTGTTCGCCGACGAGGCGAACACCCGCCGGTATCACCAGGACATGATCGACCAAGGAGCTACCGAGCAGCCCGGGGTGCGCAACGTCGTCTGGGACGTGGCCGAAGTCGGCGCCGAGTCTGATGACACCGGCTGGAGGGAACGAGACGGCAACCACCACGCCGCCGTCTGATGCGCAGCTGCCATGACAGGTCCGTGCGGCAGAAAGTAGTTCGTGTGACGGGCGTGTACTCATGCTTGGCGCCGTCCGCGCCTGGCGCCCGGGTCAGCAGAAACCGCACGAGACAACCGCACTCCCCGGCTCCGTCGGCGACCCCGCCAATCCTCGTCACCACCACCCAACCCACCGACCGATAACCGCGTCACCTACCTGGCCGCGCATCCAGCCCGCTGACGAGTCTCAGGTGGCATCGCTTCGGTGGCGTGAGAGGTAGACCGTTCACGCGGCCGGGTCCGGGGTGACGGGCGCGCGAACGGTCGGTGCGGGCAGGACCAAGAAGTCCGCGTCGGCGATGCCCGCCAGCACAGCCGGATCGCCTGCCCGCAGCGTGCTCATTCCTTCCTCGTCGGCCTCGACAATGGCCAGACCCCAACTACGTGCCGGGTCCGCAACAGGCGAGAAGATCAGAACCTTGCCGTCGTCGAGATGCCCGCGCCAGTAGCTGACGTGCTGCTGCATCACCGCGCGCTCCTCATCGGTCATCGTCGTGGCGAAGTCGAGGCGATGCGGCAGCAGCCGATACAGGTAGTGGGCCATCATTCACCGGCCAACGGGGAGCCGGTCTCGACGACCGTCTTCAGACCGCTGATGATGAACATCCATCCGCCGCTCACGCTCGCAGCCGTCTTCGGCGAGTCGTCGAGTTTGTCGTGAACGACCGTGAGGCTGGTGACGCCTTCGCCGTATGCCTCGGCAGGCTCGACGGTCCAGGTCACTCTCGAGATGGGTTCTGCGGCCAGTTCGGGGTCGTACAGGCTCCGCCATTCGTGTGACAGCAGGCGTGGCGGGTCGGACTCGAGGATGAGGTTGTCGCCCCACAGTTCACCGTTCGGGCCGCGGCTGCGCATCCGCGACCCGACCTTGTAGTCGGACTCAACGGTCGACCCGTAGAAGTACTTGGCACGGAACTGCGGGGACGTGATCGCTTCCCACACCTGCTCGGGCGTCGACCTGATGTAGATCTGGAAGACGAGCGTGCCGGAGCTGACAGATGTCTCGGTCATGAGGACTCCAGGTGATGCTTGAGTTCGGTGAGGGCGGTGACGCGAGCCTCCACGTACTTCGTGATCCACCGGTCGTGGATCAACTGGATCGGGACAGGGTTCAGGTAGTGACGGGTCGTCCGGCCGTCGGGCCGGGTGGTCACCAACCCGGCCGCGACAAGCACCTTGACGTGCTTCATCACCCCGAACCGCGTCATGTCAGTGCGCCTCGCGACGGCTGCCTCCAGGTCGGTCAGGCTCTGTCCGTCCCGCTCGTGCAACTGATCGAGGATCAGCCGGCGGGTCGGATCGGCCAAAGCCTTGAAAACCGCAGAGTCGTCCATCACCAGCCAAAATAGGTGACCATTTGGTCACCTGTCAATAGAACCACGTTCGCAATTGCCCTGCTCATGGCACGGCAGAATGATGGTCGGGGACCGACGAGGACACAGAGGCGGACGACGACCAGGCTTCAAGATGCGGCGTACGACGCGCAGTGGGCCGCCGCGCTACCGACCAGCGGGGTCGGGCAAGCGCTGTTGGGCGGTCGTGGGGAGCTCATAGAGATCCAGCGATGTCGCGCCTACATCGAGGCCGTTCGCGCCTCGTCCTGGTTCGCCGCCGCCTTTCCGCGACAGACGACCAAGCCGCTGACCGTTGTCGGCGGCCGCGGCACAAGCTCCGCCGACCGAGACATGGGGTTGATCAAGATCGGAACCGAGGATCGGCACAGCCTGCACCGCTGCGAGCAGGCGTGCCTTCACGAGCTCGCCCACATCCTTACCCCCGACCGAGGACCGGACGGCACACTGCGCGAGTCTCCCGACGGAGACCAGAGCAGCCGCGGGCACCACCACGCCTGGCGCGCCAACTTCGTCTTCATCGTGCGGATGACACTCGGCAAGCAAGCCGGCGCGCGCCTCCGCCACGAGTTCCGCCAATGGGGCCTGCCCACTCAATAGCCGGCATCCAACGTGAACCGAGTCAACCCCAACTACTCTGGTATCAGCGTCGTGGTGAGCGCTGAGGCGCCGGCAGATGCCCTCGCCCGAATCAAGGCGACCAGCACGGTCCTCACTACTCTCCGGTGGATCGGCGACAGTGAGCTTCGAAGGGCTGGACGACGGAAATCTGTTGCATCTTGGGATGGATCGGTCACAGTAGATGTCATGACCAGCCAGGCAGCCCCGCTTCTCGGTGGATTCTGCCTGCCGGGTGGTCGCGTCGCCGTACGGTAGCCCTCGCCTCGCGGCGAGGGCGCCTTTGCACGCCCCGGACAGCTAGGTCCGCGGCGTCCACGACGACCATCCTGGGAGACCGCGATGTCCACCATCGACACTCACTACATCCCTGCGCACCACTTCGCCCGCGACGCAGACCGCTACGCCGCCTGGGAGCGAGCGGGCCTGTTCCGGCCACGCCCGGCGGCCGAACGTTTCGTGATGATCCTGCCGCCGCCGAACATCACCGGCGGCCTGCACCTCGGCCACGCGTATGAGCACACCATCTCCGACGCTGTCGTCCGGCACCGGCGGATGGCGGGCGCCGAGACTCTATGGCTGCCGGGTACCGACCACGCCGGCATCGCCACACAGGCGTTGATGGAGCGGCAGTTGGCCGCCGAGGGTACGAGTCGGCACGAGCTCGGCCGTGACGCGTTCCTCGCTCGAACACGCGCCTGGCGCGACGCGACCGGCGACACGATCGCTGCGCAGATGCGGCGCCTCGGTATGTCCCCGGACTGGGGCCGGTCCACCTACACCCTGGATCCCGGCCCGGCTCGCGCGACCCATGCCGCGTTCAGCCTCCTGTTCCAGCAGGGATTGATCTACCGCGCCGAACGAGACACGCCGTGGTGCACCGGCTGCCGGACCGGCCTGTCCGACATCGAAACCACCGAGACCGACGGCGGCCGCATCTGCACCCGCTGCTCGTCGAGGATCGAGATCCGTTCCACGCCACAGTGGTATCTCGCGACCATGACACTGGCCGCCTCCGCACGCCTCGCGTTCGAATCCGGGCAGCTTCGGATCGATCCACCCGAGTTGGCGATCGAGTACCTGCGATGGCTCGACGACATGCGTGACTGGTGCCTGTCGCGGCAACTCTGGTGGGGCCATCGGATCCCCATCTGGTACGGCGCCGACGGCCAGGCGCGGTCGTTCGGACCGGACGAGGCAATCCCAGCCGGCTGGACCCAGGACGACGACACCCTCGACACCTGGTTCTCCTCGGGACTGTGGCCGCTGTCGACGCTCGGCTGGCCCGAGGCGACCGACGACCTCGCCCGCTACTACCCGAACGACCTGCTCGTCACGGGGTCTGACCTGCTGTTCTTCTGGACGATCCGAATGGCAATGCTGTGTACGCACCTGACCGGCACCGCGCCGTTCAAGCGGCTGTACCTGCACGGCATGATCCGCACCGAGCACGGCAAGAAGATGTCGTCCTCGTTCGGGAACACCGTCGACCCGCTCGACTACGCCGACGAGTTCGGAACCGACGCACTGCGCCTGGCGTTGTGCCGGCGGGCGCGGCCCGGCGCCGACCTGTCCTTCGGCCGCACCGACCTCACCGGCGCCCTCGCGCTGCTGAAGAAGCTGTGGAGCATCGCGCGGCTCACCGCGGCGTACGGCATCGAACTCTCGTCAGACACTCTTCCGGAACCGCAGGAGCCCGCGCACCCGCTGGATCGGTGGCTGGCCTCCCGCCTGGAACGGACCCGCGCACTCGCCGCCGCCGGCTTCGAGGACCTCGACCTGGCCGGCGCGACCGATGCGCTGGCACGGTTCATGAACGACGAGCTGTCCGACCTGTACCTCGAAGCCCGCAAACCCTCGCTCCGCCACGACCCCGGCGCACGCGCCACGCTCGCCGCGGCCCTGGCCGAGCTCCTCCTGCTGCTGCATCCCATCGCACCGTTCCGCACCGAGCAGCTGTGGGAATCCCTCACCGGAACCGGAAGCTCCAGCCTGGACGCACTTGACGCACACGCATGGCCGGCTGCCCGTCCGAGTCGGCTCGATCCGGAGACCGAAACCGAGGTCGACCGGCTGCGTAGCCTTCTGCACGCCGCCCGGTCGCATCGAGTCGAACACGGCATCCCGACCGGCACCATGCTGCCCGGCCACGCAGTCGGCCTCGAGTGCTCCGCCGAACTGCTTCGGCTCGCGCGCCTGCACCCGGACGACACGATCCGCGATCGCCGCGCAGCAGCGACCTTCACCTGCGGGCCCGCGACACTGACCATCGGCACATCCCACTGAGACACCCATCGCAACTGAGGAGCTGGATACGCAATCGGTGTGCGGTTGTGCGACCTGCCGCGGCCGGACGGCGTCAGCCCGTGCCGGCTACGCGGGCGAGTAGGGCTGTGCGGCTGGGCGAGCCTGCCTTCGCCAGTACGGCCTTGATGTGATCGTTGACGGTGTGCTCGGACAGCGTCAAGCGCTGTGCCAACTGCCGCGAGTCGGCGCCGGTCGACAGTTCCACCAGCACCTCGCGTTCACGCGGACTGAGGCCGTGAGTGAGGCCGAAGACCTCGAGACGTTCCGTGGGCGCCGAGTCTTCAATGCTCACCGCTATCTCTCCAGCCGATGTGCGATCGGCGCGAAGAGTGACCCACCGGCCGGCACCGAGATGCACACGTGACCACGGCGGCCCAACGGGGACACCGAGCTCCTGCGCGATGAGCGCTGCCGCGATGTTGTAAGCGGCGGCCGGTATCGCCATCGTCGCTACCGTCGGATCGTCAGGAGGATTGAGCCGCTGCAGGTCGTCCTGGGCCGCCGAGGTACGCAATTGCACAGCCAGTTCCGGACTCAACACCAAGACCGCCGGACCGGCCGGGGCCCGGCGGGGAGCTGTGGAGAAAGTACGCGCCTGAGCCGCTCGCAGACCAGTGGTCAGCGCGGGCACGAGGGATGCGACGAGAGCTCGTTCGGCGCGTGTAAAGGGCTTCCCCGGCGTACGGCGCCACAGATCGAGCCAGGCCCAGCAGCCGAATCGATCCCAGAATGCCGCAGTCAGGACATCGACCACGCCGAGCGGTCGCTGGATCTCACGCCAGGCCGGCGAGGCATTCAGATCGCCGCCCGTTGCCTCGTACAAGGACCCGACCCGGGCCCCCGCCTGGATCAGGTCGGTCCACCGCGTCCCCCGGCTCAGATAACGGGTCCGCACCAAGCGGGGCAGGTCCTCCCACGACAACCCGGGTACGTCGGCCAATGGCGACGTACCGACCCGCGACACCGGATCGGTCAAAGTCCAAACGTGCGCGTCGAACGCCACCGCCCGTCGCAACACGGCCAGCGTCCGCTCACGCAGCGCCTTGGCATCCAGAGCGCCGGCGCACAGTCGCTGCACCTGATCCAGCACACAGCGAGCGTACGACGATCCGCCGGAAAGATCCCCAAAACCGGGGATGGGAACGCGTCTCGGGTCCGGCGCATGCTGGCGAGCACCACATCACGTACGGAGGAACATCATGATCACGCTCCATCTCGAGAACAAGATCGACGACTACGACGCATGGAAGGCCGCGTTCGACAAGTACGGCCGCGCCCGCGAGGAGCACCACGTCCTCGCGTACCGGATCAGCCAGCCCGCGGACGACGGGCACTCCGTCTTCATCGACCTCGACTTCGCGACCCGCGGCGACGCCGCCGGATTCGCCGAGCTGATGGAGAAGGTATGGCAGACACCGCTCGCCCGCAACGTGTCCACCAGCCACGCCGACCCACAGTTCCGGGAACTCCGCGAACAACAGAGCACGGCCCGTTGCTCGGCCGCGCCCAGCAGGAGCCAGGAGGAGAGATGACAACGACCACCAAGTCCCCGCGGCGCGCGCCGCGCCGACCGCTCATTGAACGCAGGCTGGCGATGCGCCTGGCTGCCACCGAATACAGGCGAATGACGGACCTGCTCGCGGGCCTGCCGATCGACGACTGGGACAAGCCGACCTCGTGCCCGGCCTGGGATGTCCGCCAGTTGGCCTGCCACGTCACCGGCATGGTCAAGATGGCGACCGGGCCCCGTGAGGCCGCCCGGCTGCAGAAGCTGGCGACGATCGCGGCGCAGCGCGACGGCGTCGTGTACATCGATGCGCTCACCGACCTGCAGGTGCAGGAGCGGGCCGACTGGGAGCCCGCCGATCTGATCAACGAAGCCCGCACGCTCGGGCCCAGAGCGGCCCGGGCCCGACGATTCACGCCGTACTTGATCCGCCGGCGCGTGATGCCGGTGTCTCATGAGATCGACGGCGTGGTCGAGGACTGGACGATCGGCTACCTCTTGGACATCATCCTCACCCGCGATCCCTGGATGCACCGCAGCGATCTCGCCCTGGCCACCGGACGCCCGATGGAACTGACCGCCGACCACGACGGCGTGATCGTCGCCGATGTCGTCACCGAATGGTCCCGCCGGCACGGCCGTCCCTACCGCCTCACTCTCACCGGTCCGGCAGGCGGGACCTGGAGCGCCGGTACAGCGGGCGACGCGATCACGATGGACGCAATCGAATTCTGCCGGTCCCTCTCGGGACGCGAACCGATCCCCGCCCCACTCGCCACCCACGTTCCGTTCTGAACCACCGCATCACTCCGCGACTTCTTCAGACCGCCGGGCTGGAAGTCACATCTGTCGACCGGCACATCGAGGCCGACGCCGAGGCTGTACCTACCGATTGGGCACCGAATCAAGTTCGGCTGCGTCTCGGCGATCGGCACATGGCGCGACGAGAGCATCGAGGTGGAGTACCACTCCCCACAAATCCCCGCCCGGGAGCGGTCTCTGCGCATCCGACGGACCCGCCGTGCCCGCCACCACCCGGCGGCTGGCGGCACGACGCACTGCCGTGGGATCTGGATATCGGCGACCTGGAATCGACCGGTGCGCTCGTCCACCAGGTCATCTTCCCGCCCTCCGCCGATCAGGAAGTCCTCGTCGTCGCCACCACCGACGTTGACGCGGTGACCCGGCAACTGTCCCCGCGACTGCCACATCAGCTCGGCGTGGTGCTCAGCCGATTCAGACGTGCGGAACTCGACGAGGTCGGCGAGGTCCTGCTGGCCAACTGGCAGCAGTGGCGCCTGAAAACCTGCGGCACCGGCAGCACGGACGCGCAAGCACGACCATTCGCCACGGCCGAACCGTTCCGGGTCACCGCCGACATGGCCGAGCAAGGCCAGCATCGCCACCGGCCGGACCCTGCCCCAGCTGTGCCGTGTGGTGTCGTTCGGGCTGATCTACCAGTCCAAACGCGGGCAGCGACCGTTCGAGGCCGCGATCATCGGCCTGCTCGCCGTCGTACTGCTCGCCGTGGGGACTGATGAACGGCCGACCAGATCATGAAGCAGGACACCGAGGTGACGAATCCTGGAGTCTCGGTGTCCTGCGGCTCATCCCCCGGCGATGCGGCGTCGCACCGATCCGGACACGCTACGCCTTCCAGCAGGATCGGCGAATCCGGCTTCAGGTGGCACGTGCCTCGATGATGCCGTAGCGGCGGAGTTCGCGCTCGACCAGGTGCAGGCCGCCTAGGCCGGGCAGGGTGTCGATCTTGGTGTCGATGGTGCGGGCCGCGGCCAGTCCGTCGGCGCCGCCGAACAAGTAGGTAAGGAGGTGGCGGACCTCGTCGTCGGGCATCACGCCGGACCCGACGATGCCCCAACCGTGCCGCAGCGCGAACCGGGTGATCCGCTGTGCTCGCCGGTTCCCGGTGAGCCGGGCCCGGGCCTGGCTGTTGTAGAAGGCGATGTGCCGCGTCTCCTGCTTGGCGATCCGCCGCAGGACCTCGGTCAGCACCGGATGCTGCTCGACCGCGATGAACCTCGAGTACCCGGCGTGCGTGCACCACTCGTTGATCGCACCCCACGTCATGTGGGTCGCGACGAAGTCCGGCCCGATCAGATTCGCCAGCACCGACTGGACCAACGGCGAAACCCGGTCCCGCCAGCCCAGCCGGCTGCGCAACGCCTGCGTGTGCTCGCCCCCGGTGGGTACGCCGTGGATCTCCAGGACCTCGTCGAGCACCTCACCGTGCCAGTACTCCTCGAAGTTCCACAACGTCAGGAACGTCGTCACCTCCGGATCACGGTGCGACGGCGTGACCAGCAGATCGCGCAGATAGCACACCGTGTGGGTCTCGACATCGCTCATATACCGCAAACACCGCAGCGCCCCCTCCGACAACGGCCGGGCCCGGAATATCTCCAGGTCGATGTCGTCCCAACGCAACGCCCGGGCAGTTCGCGCGTACGTCGCCACATCAAAGCTCATGCAGATACTTCGACGCCGACCAGCTGCCGGATCGGTCCAGATGTCTTCGCTGTGATGTCGTAGGCGCTGAGGCGGATCTCGCCGTCGCGCAACCGGAGCCACTGTCCGTGGCTTGGGCCACGTTCGGAGTCCGCCACATGAACCGTTCGACTGTGCCCGCCGCACCCGGATGGGTCGGTTGATGCTTAGTTGATGGGATCATCCGGGCCAGCGGAAGAGTGGGCGCGATGGCCCCCGCCGGGTTCGACGGTCAGTCCGAAGGCAACCTTGCCGGCTTGGACCGATCCCATGGGAATGAGCGGTCGAAAGCGTTCGACACGAAGACCGAGGCGCTTCGGTACGCCAACGGGAAGGAGACGGATCGAGATTGGGGGACTACTCGATCCGGCTGCCGGCAAGGTGCGGCTGGACGAGATCTGGCCGCGGTGGATCAAGTCGCGGACTATCGACCCGGCCAGTGAGATCCAGTACGAGTCGAAGTGGCGGCTGCACGTGGAGCCAGTATTCGGGCGGCGGATGGTCAAGAGCATTCTGCCGTCGGAGATCGCCGTCTGGTTGACCGATCTCATGGGTGCCTACGGTCCGTCCACGGCCAGGAGCGCGTTCCTGGTGCTCAACGGGTGTCTCGAACTCGCAGTCGCTGACGAGCTGATCAAGCGCAACCCGGGCCAGTCGAAGATCGTCAAGAAGCCGAGCCGGCGGTTCTCCAAGGTCGTTGCCTGGTCTGACGACACGGTGGAGCGCATCGTCGAGGCGCATCCTGAGCAGTTCAGGCTGCTTCCAACGATCGCGGCGGCGGCCGGCTTGCGCCAGGGTGAGCTGTTCGGGCTGTCGGTGGAGGACTTCGACTTCGGCCTGATGCTGATCAGAGTCCGGCGCCAAGTGAAACGACTCGGGAAGGAGTTCGTCTTCGCGCTCCCGAAGAATGACAAGGAACGCTTCGTACCGATGTCGCCGGTTCTGGCCAAGGCGGGCAAGGAGCACATCGAGCGCTTCGGGACGAGGACGGTCTCGCTGCCGTGGGAGCGACTCGACGGCGAGATCCAGAATCACGATCTGATCTTCAGCTGGCCCGACGGGATGCACCACACGGCACGCCTGTACGACGAGCTCGTCTGGAAGCCCGCACTGGCGGCAGCCGGAGTCATCCCACCGGCCCGGCGGCTGCGGAGCAGTCACGGAGCAGGGCCGATCTGGGCCCTGAGTTGGAGGCCCCTGACAGAGGGCCCGACTTGCCGTAGGAGTCGGCGTGTATCCCTTATGTATAAGGCTATTTCAGCTCGGCGGAGGTCTTGCCCAGCAGGCGGCGCGCCACAATCAGCTGTTGGATTTGTTGGGTGCCTTCGAAGATGTCGAGGATTTTGCTGTCTCGGGACCACTTTTCGAGGAGGTGGTGTTCGGAGTAGCCGAGGGTGCTGGTGAGTTCTACGCAGCGGAGGGTGACGTCGTTGGCGGTGCGGCCGGCTTTGGCTTTGGCCATTGAGGCCTGGAGGGAGTTG
>DASXXB010000054.1:0-22951 GCA_036503355.1 Kribbella sp.
GGGCAAGATGATCAACCAGATCACCGAGGACACCGGCGCCGACATCTCGATCGAGGACGACGGCACGGTGTACATCGGCGCCACCGACGGTCCGTCGGCGGAGGCCGCCCGGGCCGCGATCAACGCGATCGCGAACCCGACGATGCCGGAGAAGGGCGAGCGCTACCTGGGCACGGTCGTGAAGACGACCAACTTCGGCGCGTTCATCAGCCTGCTTCCGGGCAAGGACGGCCTGCTGCACATCAGCAAGCTGCGTCCGCTGGCCGGTGGCAAGCGCGTCGAGGCCGTCGAGGACGTGCTCTCGGTCGGCCAGAAGCTGCAGGTCGAGATCGCCGAGATCGACGACCGCGGCAAGCTCTCGCTGATCCCCGTGATCGAGGGCGAAGAGAAGAAGGACGAGGCCGAAGCCGCCGAGTGACTCGCGCAATCACGAGCACCCTGCTGAGCCCGGAGGAGGGCGGTCCGGTGAAACGGACCGTCCTGCCCTCCGGGCTTCGGGTTCTCTCCCAGTCGGTGCCGGGCTTCCGCTCGGTCACGTTCGGCGTCTGGGTCGGCGTCGGCTCGCGCGACGAGCCGGAGCAGTCGGCCGGTGCGACGCACTTCCTCGAGCACCTGCTGTTCAAGGGCACCGAGCGCCGTGACGCGCTGGAGATCTCCGCCGCGATCGATGCGGTCGGCGGCGAGATGAACGCGTTCACCGGCAAGGAGTACACCTGCTACTACGCGCGGGTGCTGGACACCGACCTGCCGCTCGCGGTGGACGTGATCTGCGACATGATCACCTCCGCCACGCTCACCGAGGCCGACGTGGAGAGCGAGCGGGACGTCATCGACGAAGAGATCGCGATGCACGCCGACGAGACGTCGGACCACATCCACGACCTGTTCGCCGAGCAACTGTGGGGCCGGTCCCCGCTGGGCCGATCGATCACCGGTACGCCGGAATCGGTCGCCGGACTGTCCCGCCGTCAGGTGGTCGGCTGGTACCGCCGCCGCTACAAGCCGTCGAACATCGTCGTGTCGGTGGCCGGCAACGTCGACCACGCAGACGTCGTCCGCCTGGTCCGCAAGGCGTTCGAGCGGCACTGGGTGACGACCGAGGCCGAGCCCGCCGCTGTCCGGCGGGGCGGGACCAGGCGAGTTCCGACGTACGGCGGGGTGCAGGTGCATCATCGCGACGTCGAGCAGGCCCATCTCGTGCTCGGCATGCCGGGGCTGGTTCGCAGCGACGACCGGCGGTACATCGCCGGCGTGCTGCACGGGATCGTCGGCGGCGGGATGTCGTCGCGGTTGTTCCAGGAGGTGCGGGAGAAGCGCGGCCTGGCGTACTCGGTGTTCACGTTCGGTTCGGCGTACGCCGATGCCGGCATGGTCGGGGTGTACGCGGGTTGTCTGCCGAAGAAGGCCCCGGAGGTCCTGGACGTGATCCGCGGCGAACTCGAGGCGATTGCCCAGGGCAACATCACGCCGGACGAGCTGCTCCGCGGCAAGGGCCAGATGCGTGGCTCGGTGGTGATGGGGCTGGAGGACACCGGCGCCAAGATGACCCGGATCGCGAAGGCCGAGCTGGTCTACGGCGAGCTCCCGACCGTCGACGAGATCCTGCACCGCATCGACGCGGTCACCCTCGACGACGTCACGAGCCTGGCTGCCGACCTCTACGCCGGCACGCCCGCCCTGACCGTCATGGGCCCCTTCAAGGAAGACACGACCGCGTTCACGTTGTGATCCCGAGCGGGTCCAGGACACGGTTGCGGCGCGTCCGCCGCGGCTTCGTCGTGGGCACGCCGCCTCCCTGCTGCTCACGCTCGTGGTCGGCCGCCGGTTGCGATAGGTTGATCGGGACACGTCACGTGATCTGCCACTGGATCCCTGGATGCACGGGCTGGGCCTGCTTGCTGGGATGACACGCAATTTGCGGCCGACGTGAGCGGCGCCGGGACCCGGCGCGGCTCCGGCCTGCCTTGCGTGAAAGAGGATCCTCGTGCTCGATGCCTTGCGTACTGCCCGCGACTCCGTGATCGACGCCGTCCGGCTCACCCCGGCCTGGTTGACGACGTACTGCGTTCTTCAACTCCTGCTGGCGATTCTCCCCGGCGCACAGGTCGTGCTGATCCGCAGTCTCCTCGAGCCGGGCCGGTCGTGGTGGCCGCTGCTGGGCCTGACGGTCGTGGTCGGGTCGATGTATCCGCTCACTCAGGTCTCGAACGTTGTCGGGCAGCGGATGACGCTCCGCCTCCGGCTCGCGCTCCGGGTCGAGCTTGCCGGAGCGGCGTCCCGGCTGAGTCCGAGTCGGCTGGCCGATCCGGACGTGGTCAGAGACCTGGAGGCGAGTCAGGCGGCGACGCATCCGATGGGCGACGTGGCCGGAAAGCCGGTGCAGTTGCTCTGCGCGGCGGCGACCTCGGTCGTCCTGTGCCTGGCGATCTCGTCGATCAACCTGCTGTCAGGACTGCTCGTGCTCGCCGCGCTGGTGCCGACCGTCCTCGCGTTCACGCTGATCTCGCGGATGGAAGCAAAGGGCTGGCCGCGAGTGGCCCAGCACGAACGGAGAGCGGCATACGCGACCGAGCAGTTGATCCAGCAGCGCCCCGGCACCGAGTTGGCGGTCCTCGGCTCGGGCTGGAAGGTCGCGGAGCTGGTCGCCGGCGCCCGGTCGGCGGCGACCTGGGTCCTCGACGGCATGGTCCGTACGGCGATGTTGTACGAGCTGGGCGCGGCGCTCGGCACCGTGCTGCTGTTCGGTGGTGCCCTGGTGGCGCTCGGCGGCTCGACCGGAGGGGCGGCCGCTGCGGTCGTCGGCACGATCTCGGGGCTGAACGCGATTCGGCAGTGTGGGTATGCGTTCGGGAGCATTGTCACCGCGGCGCCGCAGGCGACGATCTACCGGCGGTTCGTGCGGAGCGTTCCGGCGGCTTCGCGGCGGGAAGTGGTTCGGAAGGTGGATTCGATTGCCTTGGACAACGTCAGCTTCCGGTACCCGGGCGCCGACTCAACGCTGAGCAACGTCTGTATCGAGGCGCGCCGAGGCGAGCTGGTCGCGTTGGTCGGGGTGAACGGGGCTGGGAAGTCGACGGCGATCAACCTGCTGGTCGGTTCGCTGAAGCCTCGCACCGGGCGGGTGCTGATCGACGGAGCGGATGCGTCGGCGCTGACGGAGGATGAGCGGCTCGCGCACTTCGGCCTGCTGGTGCAGGAGTTCGGGCGTTTCGAGTTCACGCTGCGGGACGCGGTTGCGCTCGGGGCGCCTGGCCCGGTTGGTGACGCGGACATCCGCGAGGCGCTGGCGGGTACTTTCGCCGCGGACCTCCCGCTCGACACACAGCTCGGGCAGCAGTGGGGCGGGACCGGCATCTCCGGTGGTCAGTGGCAGCGGCTCGCACTCGCGAGGATCCGGCTGCGGGACGCCGGTGTCTGGATCCTCGACGAGCCGACGTCGGCGATCGACGCCGAGGCGGAGCACGAGATCTTCGCCGAACTCCGCCGTACCAGCGCCTCCCGGATCACGATCGTGGTGTCACACCGGGCCTGGACCCTGCGCGAGATGGACCGCATCTACGTCATCGACGAGGGTCGGGTGGTCCAGCGAGGAACCTATCCCGAGCTGATGTCCCAACCGAACGGCCGGTTCGCCAGGCTGTTCGCAGCCCAGCAGTAGTGTCCGCGCACAGCGACTGCCGGACAGCTCGAGGGTGGATTTGGCGTGGCTCACCGGGCTGAAGTCCGGTTAACTAGGCCGGTGGCCGGACTTCGGGGATTCGCGTCCGTTGCGTGGCGGGCGGGGCGCGGGCTCTTCGTGCTGACGGCTCTGACCGTTGTGCTGTCGGCTGCCGCGCCGATCGGGATGGTGGTGGCGCTCGGCCGGGTTGTTGCGGGGATCGTCGCAGGTCGCGGCGCGGTCACCTGGGCCGTCGTCGCTGCCGGGTGTCTGCTGCTGCAGTGGCTCGCCGGTGCTCTGCAACGGGCGTCGGCGACCGCGCTCGGCGAGCGGGTCGACGCGGTGCTACAGCACGACCTGATGCGGGCGGTGTCGGCGCCCAGCGGCGTACGGCATCTGGAGGATCCGGCGACGGCGGCTCTGGTGGAGGTGGGGCGGGACACGTTGCGGGCGGACTGGGCGCGTCCGGGGCGGCTCGCCAGTACTGTCGGCGGGCTGGCCACCGGACGCGTCGTTCTCCTCGCGTCCGGCGTCATTCTCGCCGGGTTCCATTGGTGGCTCGGCGCGGGTCTGCTCGTGGCCGGCGTCTGGGCGGCGTACGAGGACAAGGTCGCGTCGCGTATCGAGGCCGGTCACCACTACGGTGCGACGGAATCCGCGCGCCGGATGCGGTACTTCGACGAGCTCGGCACCACACCGCCCGCGGCCAAGGAGATCCGCCTGTTTGGGCTGTCCGAGTACGTCGTTGCGCGCCACGGAGAGACCTGGGCCGAGACGATGCAACGGGTCCTGAGCCGCCCGGGCCGCCGGCCGCTGCTCGCGACCGCGTTCCTCGGCATCGTCGTCGTGGGCGGCATCGTGCTGGTGGTCCGCGAGGCGATGGCCGGCCGGATCGACGCGGGCGCAACGGCGACGTACGTCCAGACGTTCATGGTCGCCCTCGGCGGCATCCAGCAGTCGTCCTGGACCGGGCTGCAGACCGAGCTCGCCCTGGCCACCCTCGAGCGGTACGACGCGGCGATGCATGCTGTCGCGCCCGCAGACGACGCGGCCGAGCGCGGGACGCGGCAGGCCAAAGGGATGCCCGAACGCGAGATCGCCTTCCGCGCCGTGTCCTTCGCCTACCCGGCATCGGATCGAGAGGTACTGCGTGACCTCGAACTGGTGATCCCGGCGGGTCAGTCGCTCGCGGTCGTCGGCGCGAACGGCGCGGGGAAGACCAGTCTCGTCAAGCTGCTCTGCGGTCTGTACGAGCCGACGCGCGGGTCGATCACGATCGACGGCACCGAGCTGACGGAGCTCGACCTCGACGACTGGCGGCGCCGGCTGGCCGTGGTTTTCCAGCAGCCGTTGCGGCTGCCGATGTCGGCGTACAGCAACGTGCGGTTCGGTCGTGCCGATGCCTCGCCGGACGTGGCCGTCGAGCGGGCCGGTGCGAGGAGCGTGGTGGACGCGTTGCCGAACGGCTGGGACACGATCCTGTCCTCCGAGTTCGAGGGAGGCGTCGAGCTGTCCGGGGGAGAGTGGCAGCGGCTGGGCCTGGCGCGGGCGCTGTACGCCGTACAGCAAGGGGCGTCCGTGCTGGTGCTGGACGAGCCGGCCGCGCATCTGGATGCACGGTCCGAGGCCGAGTTGTATCGGCGGTTCCTCGACCTGACCGCCGGGCTGACGACCGTCTTGATCTCGCACCGCTTCTCCACCGTGCGGCAGGCGCACTCGATCGTCGTACTCGACGAGGGCCGCGTGATCGAGCAAGGGTCGCACGACGAACTGCTCGAGCGCGACGGCACCTACGCGCACCTTTTCCGGCTGCAGGCCGCGCGGTTCGGAGGTCCCGAATGAAGTCATGGATCGCGACCGCCAGGCTGCTGGTCGGGCTCGGATGGGAGATCGGGCCTGGGCTGTTCCTCCTCTACACCGTCGTCACGATGTCGAGTTTCGTCAGCCCGTTGCTGTTCGCGCTCGCCGTCCGGCCACTGGTCGACGGCGTGGTGTCCGGTGACTCCGGCAAAATAGTTGCCGGTGGCATCGGGGTCGCCGTCGCGCTGAGCCTGGTGCTGGTGGCCCCGATCGGGTACCGCTGGGCCACCATCAGGATGCGCGAGCGCTCCAGCTTCGTCTCCGAGCGGCGGGTGCTGAGACTGGCCGCCGGCGCGCCGCAGATCGCGCATTTCGAGCGGCCCGAGTTCCTCGACCGCCTGCAGTCGCTGCGCCGGGAGGCCTCCGAGCTCGGTGACAGCGTGACCCTGCCCTTCATCGCCCCGCTGGTCGTCGCGCAGTTGGTGATCAGCACAGTCCTGTTGGCGAACCTCAAGCCTGTGCTGGCAGTGCTGCCGCTGGTCGCGATCCCCGCGCTCTGGCTGAGCCGCCGCGCCGAACAGCTCCGTCGGCGTTCGGAGCTTGACGCGGCACCGCAGCGGCGACTCGCACAGCAGCTGTTCATGCTGTCGGTTGCACCATCCTCCGCGCAGGAGTTGCACGTCGCGTCGCTGGGCGACGAGCTGCTGCGCCTGCACGGCCGTGCGGCCGGCAACGCCAACCGGATCGCGCACTCGGCGCTCTTCAGGTCCGTCGCGATCGGATCGGCCGGGTGGGCCGTGTTCCCGATCGCGTACGTCGGCGCGCTGCTGATCGTCCTCCACGAAGCCACGGCTGGACGCGTGACTCCAGGCGACGTAGCGCTGGCGCTCGCGCTGGCCGGCGCCGTGGTGAGTGCTGCGACCCGGATCCTCGATCTGGCCGGTTCGGTACTGCGGGTTCGGACGTCCGCAGAGCACTACTTCTGGCTCGCCGAGCAGGCGCGCCACGTTCCGGGCACCGCGCCGGTCCCGGAACGTCTGGAGCACGGCATCGAGCTGAAGAACGTGACCTTCGGGTACGGCTCCGAGGACGGCTTGGCGCTTCCCGGCACCGACATCTTCCTGCCCGCCGGCCGGACAGTCGCCCTCGTCGGCGAGAACGGCGCAGGCAAGACGACTCTCGTCAAACTCCTCACCGGCATGTACCGCCCGAGGTCCGGTCAGGTGCTCGTCGACGGAGTCGAGCTCGCGACGATGGACCTCGAGGAGTACCGGCAGAGGTTGAGCGCCGGCTTCCAGGACTTCGTCAGGTACCAGTTGACGGTCGGCGAGGCGGTCGCGGTCGGCGGCCTGCCGGAGCCGCCGGAACAAGTGCGGGCTGCGCTCGTCAAGGCGGACGCGACGTTCGTCGACGACCTCCCGCACGGCATCGACACCCCGCTCGGCACGTCGTGGGTGGGCGGCGTGGAGCTCTCCGGAGGGCAGTGGCAGAAGCTGGCGATCGCGCGCGCGTTCGTCCGGCCGGCGCCGCTGCTGATGATCATGGACGAGCCGAGCGCCTCGCTGGACCCGCAGACCGAGGCCGCCTTCTTCGACGAGTTGGTGGCCGAGGCCAGGGCGGGACGCGCCGACGGCCGGATCACGTTGCTGATCTCACATCGCTTCTCGACGGTACGCGCGGCGGACCTGATCGTCGTACTCGAGAAGGGCCGCGTGACCGAACGCGGGACGCACGACGAGCTGATGGCGTACGGCGGAACGTATGCGGAGCTGTACCGCCTGCAAGCAGCCGGTTACCGGTGACCCAGGGCACTGTCGTCAGCACGCACTGCGGTTGTTCGAATCGGCATGGAGTGCGCAACTGTGCGCAGAGGCGAGATTCGACACAAACTGCGCTGTCATCTGATGACTCCGGTGGACTGATCTGATTAAGTGGGGGCTCGCTTCACAACCAGGGGCCGGTCGTCTGAGGTCTTGGCAAAGTAACGCTCACGTTACGCGCCGCCGCTTTGCGCCTGACAACGTTGACATGCGCAGTTTCGACCAGCCACCATGACGCTTGATCCGCCTAGCGGCCCTCCCGCCGAGGAAGTTGGTTTGACCGTGCGACGTCTGACTGGGGTAGTTGGGGTGGCACTCGGCTTAGCGCTGGTGCTCGCCTCGTGTGGCGACGGCAAGAGCAGCGGCAGCAGCAGCTCCGGCAGCAAGAGCGAGGTCATCGCGATCGCTGCCGATCCGCTCGAGTACATCAACCCGCTGAACGAGAACGGCAGCCCGGGGATCCAGATCGCGATGGCGATGTTCGCGCCGCTGGTCACCACGGACCCGGAGACCGGCAAGCTGCAGAACGTGATGGCCGACTCGGTCACACCGGACAAGACCAGCCAGACCTGGACGATCAAGCTGAAGGCCGGCAACACGTTCCAGAACGGCCAGCCGCTGACCGCCAAGGACTACGTGGACAGCTGGAACATGACCGCGATGGGCTCGAACGCCTGGAAGAACAACGGGTTCTTCTCCAAGGTCGAGGGGTACGACGCGCTGAACCCGCCGACCCCGGACGGCGCGACCCCGAAGCCGACCGCGGTGAAGACCATGAGCGGCCTGAAGCAGATCGACGACCTGACCTTCTCGGTCAAGCTCAAGGTCCCGTTCTCGCAGTTCGGCCTGACCCTGCAGTACCTGGGTCTCGCGCCGCTACCCGAAGAGGTGCGGAAGAACCCGGACGCCTACAAGCGCAAGCCGATCGGCAACGGCCCGTACAAGCTGGCCGCCGACTGGAACGCCGGTGACGACATCAAGCTGGCCAAGTGGGACGGCTACAAGGGCCCGCAGATCCCGCAGGCCGACTCGATCACCTACCGGTTCATCCCGAACGCGGACACGGCGTACAACGAGTTCCTGGCCGGCAACGTCGACTTCACCGACGTGCCGTCGACCAAGGTGAAGAGCTTCAAGACCGACGCTCCCGACCAGTGGGTGACCAGCGTCAGCTCCGGCGCGAACTACCTGGTGTTCCCCGCTTGGGACCCGCGGTACAAGAACCCGAAGCTGCGGCACGCGTTCTCGGAGGCGATCGACCGGAAGGCCTTCGCGGACCTGGTCGGGCTGTCCGAGCCGGCCAAGGCTCTGGTCGCGCCGGACATGGCCGGCTACCGCGCGGACGCCTGCAAGTACTGCGACTTCGACGCGACCAAGGCCAAGCAGCTGCTGCAGGAGGCGGGCGGCTTCTCCGGTGTGGTCAACATCAGCTACAGCACCACGTCGGCGACCGGCCAGATCTTCGCCGAGGCGATCGGCAACATGCTCCGGCAGAACCTCGGCCTGCAGGTGAAGTACACCGGCAAGCAGGGCTCGGAGATCACCGAGCTGGCGGACTCGCACAAGCTCGACGGTCTGCGGTTCAGCGGCTGGGGTCACGACTACCCGTCGATCGAGGACTACCTGACGCCGATGTTCAAGTCCAACGGTGACGCGAACTTCGCCCACTACGCGAACCCGGCGCTGGACGCCGTGCTCGCCAAGGGTGACGCCGAGCCGGACCCGGACAAGGCGATCAAGCTGTACCAGCAGGCCGAGGACATCGCGCTCGAGGACATGCCGCTGATCCCGCTGTACACCAAGTCGAACGCGTACCTGCACTCGGCCAAGATCGAGCCGCGCGTGTCGAAGTACGTCGGCGTCTCGGCTCTGTGGGCCACGTTCAAGTGATTCGTTTCGTCCTCCGCCGCATCATCGCGGCGATTCCGATCGGCCTGGTCGTCACGCTGGGGGTCTTCGCGCTCGTCTTCGCGATGCCCGGGGACCCCCTGCGCGAACTGGCCGGTGACAAACCCATCCCGGCGGCGGTGCTGGCCGCCAAGCGGGCGCAGTACCACCTGGACGACCCGTTCATCGTCCAGTACCTGCTGAGCATGAAGGACATCCTGACCGGCCACTTCGGCACCACGTTCGCGGGCGCCGACATCGCCGACCAGCTCCGGCTGCGGATCCCGGTGACGCTGAAGCTGACGCTGCTGGCGAACGCCTTCCAGTGGACGCTGGGCCTGTTCTTCGGCATCTACGCCGGGTTCAAGCGCAACGGCCTGATCGACAAGTCGTTGCTGCTGGCAACCCTCGTGCTGCTGGCGGTGCCGGGTCTGGTCGCGTACTTCGCGGCGCAGTTCCTCTTCGGCGTGCAGCTGAAGTGGTTCCCGGTGTCCGGTGTGCTCGAAGGGTTCCCGCGGTCGTATCTGTTGCCGGCGCTGGTGATCGGCGTCCTCGGATTCGCCGGGCTGGCCCGGCTGCTGCGGACGTCGATCGTGGAAACGGTCAACGCCGACTACGTGAAGACCGCGCGGGCCAAGGGGCTGGGGGAGCAGCGGGTGCTGTGGCGGCACATCCTGCCGAATGCGCTGCTTCCCGTGATCACGTTCATCGGGCTCGACCTGGCCGGCATGTTCGGCGGCGCGATCATCACCGAATCCATCTTCAACCTGCCCGGGCTCGGTCAGTTCATGTTCCAGGCGATCAAGCTGAAGGAGGGCGGGGTCGTGGTGCTGCTGTCGACGCTGGCCTTCATCTCGTTCATCCTGATCAACCTGCTGGTCGACGTGCTGTACGGCGTCCTGGACCCGAGGGTGCGCAATGTCTGACGTCCAACAGATCGCCGGGGCCGTTGGCGCCGAGGCGCAGGAGCTCGGCGACGGCCGCACACTGTCCAACCGCGAGCTGCTGCGGGCGCTGCTGCGCAAGCCGCAGTTCGTGCTCTGCAGCCTGCTGCTGCTGGCGTTCTTCACGATGGCAGCGGTGCCGAAGCTGTTCACGTCCACGGATCCGCGGTTCTGCGAGCTCGCCAAGAGCCGGCAGGGCCGCGGTCCCGGGCACCCGTTCGGCTTCGACATCCAGGGCTGCGACTACTTCGCGAACGTGATCTACGGCGCTCGCCCGTCGGTGCTGGTCAGCATCTGTGCGAGCCTCGGCGTGTTCCTGCTGGCCGGCTCGCTCGGCCTGCTGGCCGGGTACTTCCCGGGTTTCGTCGACGGCCTGATCTCGCGGACCGCCGACGTGCTGTTCTCGATCCCCGGGATCGTGGTGCTGATCGTGATCCTGAACTCGGTGCAGAACCGGAGCATCTGGATCATCGTCGGCGTCATCTTCCTGATCGGCTGGCCGGGCGGGATGCGGCTGATGCGGGCCACGGTGTTCTCGGTCCGCAACCGCGAGTACGTGCTCGCCGCGCGGTCGATCGGCGTACCGCCGCTCCGGATCCTGCGCAAGCACGTCTTCCCGAACGCGATGGCGCCGTTGCTGGCGATGACCACGCTCGGCATCGGCGGCATGGTCGGGCTGGAGGCCGCGCTGACGTTCCTCGGGGTCGGGCTGCAGCCGCCGTCGATCTCCTGGGGATCACAGTTCGGCGTGGCTGCGTCGTACCGCGACACCCCGCACCTGTTCATCTGGCCGGCGATCTTCATCTCGACGATGACGATCTCGTTCATGATCATCGGCGACTCGATCCGCGACGCCCTCGACCCGAAGTTGATGCGATGACTGCTACAGGCGAAGTGCTGCTGAAGGTCGACGACCTCTCGGTGGAGTTCGACACGCCGCGAGGCCCGGTGCGGGCCGTGGACGGGGTGTCCTGGCAGGTGCGGGCCGGTGAGACGCTGGCGATCCTGGGCGAGTCCGGGTCGGGCAAGAGCGTCTCGACCCAGGCGCTGACCGGCATCCTGGACATGCCGCCCGGCCGGATCCTCTCGGGTACGGCGGAGTACCGCGGCGCGGACCTGATCTCGATGAGCGTGAAGGAACGCCGCAAGATCGTCGGCAACCGGATCACGATGGTGTTCCAGGACTCGCTGTCGTCACTGAACCCGGTGCAGTCGGTCGGGACCCAGATCGCCGAGTGCTACCGGGTGCACCGCGGGATGTCGAAGCGGGACGCGATGGCGAAGGCCGCGGAGATGCTCGACCGGGTGCGGATCCCGGCCGCGTCGAAGCGCGTCCGCGACTACCCGCACGAGTTCTCCGGCGGAATGCGGCAGCGCGTGATGCTCGCGATGGCGCTCGCGCTCGACCCCGACGTACTGATCGCCGACGAGCCGACCACCGCCCTCGACGTGACCGTGCAGGCGCAGATCCTCGAGCTGATCGCGGAGCTTCAGGCCGAGCGGGACATGGGCGTCGTGCTGATCACCCACGACCTCGGTGTGGTCTCGGACGTCGCCGACAACGTCGTGGTGATGTACGCCGGTCACGTCGTCGAGCGCGCCGCGACCGCGGAGGCGCTGGAGCATCCCGTGCACCCTTACACCGAAGGGCTTCTGGGGTCGATGCCGTCCGCCGACCTGAAGGGCCGCGAGCTGCCGACCATTCCCGGTACGCCGCCGTCGCTGCGGGCGATCCCGTCCGGCTGCGCGTTCCGGACCCGGTGCCCGATCGCGATCGACGACTGCGCTCTCGACGTACCGCCGTTGCTGACCGTTGCGCCGGGACGTGATGCCGCGTGCATCCGGCGTACGACGCTCGCGCAGAGGGAGGCCGTGTGATGGCCGACGACTTGCTGGTGGCAACGAATGTCGTGAAGCACTACGACATCAGTCCGGCGCTGAGCTTCGGGACCAAGACCCTCGTCCGGGCCGTCGACGGCGTCGACCTGACGCTGCGCAAGGGTGAGTCGCTCGGCATCGTCGGCGAGTCCGGTTGCGGGAAGTCGACGCTGGTCCGGCTGCTCGCGGCGCTGGAGAAGCCGACCGAGGGGCAGATCGCGTACAACGGGGTCGACGTCAGCAAGCTGAAGGGCCGCGAGCTGCGGCAGTGGCGGCGCAACGTCCAGGTGGTGTTCCAGGACCCGTACTCGAGCCTCAACCCGCGGATGCGGGTCGGCGAGATCGTCGGCGAGCCGCTGCAGGTGCACCCGGACGTCTCACGCGGTATCGACATCCGCACCCGGGTCCGCGAGTTGCTCGAGCTGGTGGGGCTGCGGCCCGAGGACGAGACGAAGTTCCCGCACCAGTTCTCCGGTGGCCAGCGGCAGCGGATCGGCATCGCGCGGGCGATCGCGCTGAACCCCGACGTACTGCTGTGCGACGAGCCGGTGTCGGCGCTGGACCTGTCGGTGCAGGCGCAGGTGGTGAACCTGTTGATGCGGCTGCAGCGCGAGCTCGGCCTGAGCATCGTGTTCGTCGCCCACGACCTGTCCGTCGTCCGGCACGTCTCCGACCGGGTCGCGGTGATGTACCTCGGCAAGGTCGCCGAGCTGGGCGAGCACCAGCAGGTGTACGACGTACCCGCGCATCCGTACACGCAGGCGCTGCTGTCCGCGGAGCCCGGCCTGGCGCGTCAGGGCCGGCAGCGGATCGTGCTGGCGGGCGACCCGCCGTCGCCGGTGTCGCCGCCGTCCGGCTGCCGCTTCCACACCCGCTGCCTGCGGGCGGAACCCAAGTGCAGCACCGACGTACCGGAGCTCCGCGAGCTCGCGTCCGGCCAGACCGTCTCCTGTCACTTCGCAGAGGACGCCCAATCGGCGTACTCCACAGCCTGAGACAGCTCATGCCCTAGGGTGGCGGCCGTGAGTACGGTGACCTCGGCGCGCGGGCGGTTGGTGCTGCTCGCCGGGGTGATCGTCGTGGCCGGCGGGCTGGCCGCGTGGTGGATCCTGACCGCGGGCCGGGCCGTCAACGAGGGGTTCGACATCACCGACGAGGGCTACTACCTGCTCTCGTACCGCTGGTGGGACAGCAATCCGCTGGCGTTGACGGGTGTGCAGTACCTGTACGGACCGGTGTTCGAGTGGTTCGGGTACGACATCGTCAAGCTCCGGATCTTCCGGCTCTGCACCGTGATCGTGGTGCATCTCCTGTTCGGCTACAGCTTCATGCGCTGGCTGCGCGGCCGGCGTCCGGGGATGCCGTCGACCAGGCTGTGGGAGGCGGCCGGTACGGCGGTGATCCTGGCAGCGGGCGGGATGTCTTACAGCTGGCTGCCACAGACGCCCGGGTACAACGACGTCGTCCTGCTCGGCGTGCTGACGTTGGTGTCGTGCGTGCTGTGGATGGCCACGGCGGTGGATCGCGGGACGCCGGTGCCGTTCTGGATCTTCCTGGTCTTCGGTGTCGTGATCGGTGTGATGCTGCTGGCCAAATGGACCTCGGTCGTGGTGATCGGCCTGATCGTCGTCACCGCGGTCGTCGTGCTGGCCGGCCAGAGCGCACGCTCCGTTGCCCGCGGCATCCTTCTCGCCTTCGGCGGCCTGGCCCTGGCCGCGCTCGTCGTGCAGTTGTTCGTCGTCCGCCTGAACGTCGCGGTGCCTGGCATCCTCACCGTGAACAAGTTCATCGCGGGTACGTCGTACTCGCCGGCCGAGCTGCTGAAGCTCTACTGGTCGAGCACCATCGAGCTGATCGGCAGAACACTCGTCGCGCACGGCCTGCTGCTGCTCGCAACCGCGGTCGCCGTCGTCACAGCCCGACGCCGTCTCCGGATAGCGGCCGCGGTCCTCGCGCTGGTCGCGTTCATCCTCTCGGTACGCCGGGTTGTCGTCGACGACGGCGCCCTGGGCGGCTCACAGCACATCCCGATGTACGCCGAGACGCTGCTGGGCGCCGTACTGGTCGCAGTCGTGGCCGCCGCCGGAGCCTTGATCGCCGGCCGCGTCGGCGTGACGGCCTGCTCGCGGTTGAGCCGTGAGAACCGTCGTACCTGGGTGATTCTGACGCTGCTCCTACTGCTGCCGTTCGTGCAGGCGTTCGGGACCAACACCGGGCTGTACACGATCGGCTTCAACGCGTTCGCGGCCTGGGCAGCGGTGATGATCGCCGTACTGACAGGGATCTGGGCGGCGCCGGTCGCCGCCCGCGCGACGGTCGGCATCGTGCTGATCGGGTCGCTGATCGCCACCGCGACGATCGCCTACACCGGCCTGTTCCGCTACCCGTACCGCTCCGTCGGGCACTCGCAGCTGACCGCGGCCGCGACGTTGCCCGCGCTGAAGGGCCTGCATCTCGCGCTGGCCGCCGAGCAGAACTACCGCCTCCTGGCCGACGACCTCAAGCCCTACACGGAGCCGTCCGGGCGCCCGATGCTGGCCTTCGACAAGATGGCCGGCCTGGTGCTGATGCTCGGCGGCAGGCCGGTGGGAGAGGCGTGGATCGCGCCGAAAGAACGCGCGCGGACAGCGGCCGGGATCGAGGAGGTCTGCCGGAAGGCCCATCCGTCGCGGCCGCCGCTGGTGATCCTCAACCGGGCGATCAGCGACTCCGAGATCGCGGCCCTGCGCAGTTGCGGTCTGGACTTCCGCACCGACTACGAGCTGCTGGCGCCCGCACAGCAGACGATCGGGCTGCAGGTCTGGGTTCCGAAGGCCGAGCGGCCCGCCGTCGCGACCGGATGAGAACCTTGACCCCGTAGGTCCTGATCAGGAGCTGGAGGAAGGGTGCGGATGATCAAGGTCGGTGTGCTGGGGGCCAAGGGCAGGATGGGCGCCCAGACGTGTCTCGCGGTCGACGAGGCCGGTGACTGCGAGCTGGTCGCGCAGCTCGACCAGGGCGACGCGCTCGACGCGCTGACCGCGGCCGGTGCCGAGGTCGTCGTCGACTTCACCCGTCCCGAGGTCGTGATGGACAACCTGTCCTGGTGCATCGAGCACGGCATCCACGCGGTCGTCGGCACCACCGGCTTCGACGACGAGCGGCTCGCGACGCTCCGCGGCCTGCTGGACAAGTCCCCGTCGACCGGCGTCCTGATCGCGCCGAACTTCTCGATCGGCGCGGTGCTGATGATGCAGTTCGCCACCCAGGCCGCCCGGTACTACGAGTCCGTCGAGATCATCGAGCTGCACCACCCCGACAAGGTGGACGCTCCGTCCGGCACAGCCCGGCGTACGGCGGAACTCATCGCCGGCGCGCGCCGCGAGGCAGGGTCCGGACCGATCCCGGACGCGACCACGACCGCGCTCGACGGCGCCCGCGGCGCCGACGTCGACGGGATCCGGGTGCACGGCGTCCGGCTGCGCGGCCTGATCGCGCACCAGGAGGTGCTGTTCGGCGACGAGGGCGAGACGCTCACCATCCGGCACGACTCGATGGCGCGGGTCTCGTTCATGGCCGGCGTACTGCTCGGCGTCCGGCGGATCGGCAGTGCTCCCGGACTGACTGTCGGTCTCGAGCACTTCATGGACCTTGGGTAGATGAGGGCCAAGCAGACCGCGTTCGTCCTGGCGCTCGTGTTCGTCGCGTACGCCGGGCTGATCGGCTGGCGCGGTGTGCTGCTGATCAAGGTCGGTACGGCGGTCTCGGTCGTGCTCGGCCTCGCGGTGCTGGTCATCCCGCTGGTCGGCGCGTACCTGGTCTGGCGGGAGCTCCAGTTCGGCCGGCGGACCGAAGTACTGGCGCGGGAGCTGGAAGCGGCCGGCGGTCTGCCGGTCGACGATCTGCCGCGGCGGCCGTCCGGGCGGATCGACCGGGCCGCCGCCGACGAGGCGTTCGGACGGTACAAGGCGGAGGCCGAGGCCGCGCCGGACGACTGGCGTGTGTGGTTCCGGCTGTCGACGGCGTACGACGCCGCGGGGGACCGGAAACGGGCCCGCGAGGCGATGCGGAAGGCCATCGGGCAGCACGACGCGGCCGGGTGACCTTCGGCCCCCCGATTGCCCCGGATTGCCGCCAGATGGCCCGAAGCGGGCAAGGTGCCTGGCAACGCGGTGCAGTTCGGGCTATTTTCAGGAGGGTGACGTGGCAGCCGCCACGTCAAAGGTCGGAGACTGGGTGGGCCGTCCTGTGCCGTCAGACGGGGCTCGCCGCGGTTCGGACGACGTGCAGGGCGCTGGGTTCGGCGGACTGTTGCGAAAGCACCGGCGGGAGGCGGGGCTGTCGCAGGAAGGTCTGGCCGAACTCGCCGGTCTCAGCGTCGACGCGATCGCGGCACTGGAGCGGGGACGTCGGCGTGCGCCGCGAGCGCACACGCTGCGCCTGCTCGCCGACGCCTTGCGACTGGGTGATCCCGAGCGTCTGCTGCTCACCGCCGCGGCCCGCAAGGAGGCCGGGACGGCGCGGCTCGCGGTGCGGCGACCACCTGCGCCGACGAACGAGCTGATCGGCCGCACCACCGAGCTGACCGCGACGAGTCGCCTGCTCAAGCAGCGGATCACACGTTTGCTCACCCTGACCGGACCGGGCGGAGTCGGCAAGACCAGGCTCACTCTGGCCCTGGCGAGCGAGGTCGGGGACAGCTTCGAGGACGGCATCTGCTGGGTCCCGCTGGCTGCGCTGACCGACCCGGCTGCCGTCGTGCCGGCGGTGGCGGCCGCACTCGGCCTGAACCAGCTGGAGAGTTCACGGAAGGTCGAGGACATCGCCGGGCAGCTCGGCCGCAGCAGCCTGCTCCTGGTCTTCGACAACTGCTCCCACGTCGTCGCGACGGTCGGCCAGATCTGCGCCACCCTGCTCGAGAACTGCCCGAACCTGTCGATCCTCACGTCGAGCCGGGAGCTGCTACGGCTGACCGGCGAGAGCGTGTACGTCGTGCCCGCACTGGGGCTGCCGCACGACGAGGACAACCTGGAAGCGTCGGACGCGGTCCGGCTGTTCGTCGATCGGGCGACTGCGCGGGGCTACGACCCGACCGGTGAGCTCGCCCAGGTCGCGCGCGTCGTACGCCGGCTGGAAGGTATGCCGCTCGCGATCGAGCTGGCCGCCGCGCGGACGAACGTGATGACGATCGAGGAGCTCGCCGACGAGCTCGAGACCTCGTTCAGCATCCTGGCCGGCGGCCCGCAGACCGCGTCGCCACGTCAGCAGTCGATGCGCGGCGCGATCGAGTGGAGTCACGCGCTGCTCACCCCGGCCGAGCGCGATATGTTCGCGCAGCTGTCGGTGTTCGCGGGCGGCTGGACACTCGGTGCGGCCACCAGCGTCCTGAGCGGCGTGGCGACCCGCGTCGAGGGCCTCGACCTGATCGGCCGGCTGGCGGACAAGTCGCTGATCAAGGTGACCAGGCGCGGCGGCGTCGCGCGGTACTACATGCTTGCGGTGATCAAGGAGTTCGCGGCCGACCACCTACAGGCCGCCGGCGGGGTCGAGGCGGCCGAGGAGCGGCACGCGAGGTACTACCTGAGCCTGGCCGAACAGGCCGAGGCGCAGCTGCGCGGACCGGACCAGGGGGAGTGGCTGGACCGCCTGGAGGCCGAGCTCGCGAACCTGCGCGCCGCGATGACCTGGGCACTGCGGACCAACTCGACCGCCGAGGCGTTGCGGCTGGCCGGCGGGCTGTGGCAGTTCTGCAACCTGCGCGGCCACTACGCCGAAGGCAGGCAGTGGCTCGAGCGCGCGCTGCAGCTCGTCGACTCGCCGTCCGCCGACCTCGCGCCCGCGTACGCCAAGGCGAACCTCGGCGCCGGGACGCTGGCGTTCCTGCAGTGCGAGTACGACGTCGCGACCGAACGGCTGCAGACGGCGCTCACGCAGTACAAGGAACTCCAGGACAAGGCCGGTACGGCGCTGGTGCTGCAACGGCTCGGCGCCGTCGCTCGCGAGCGCGGCGACTACGGCGCGGCCGAGGACCTGCACTGCGAGAGCTACGACCTGTACGAGAGTCTCGGCGACCGGGCCGGCATGGCCTGGGCGCACAACCACCTCGGTTTCGTGGCGTGGCTGCGCGGTGACCTGGAGATCGGCGCCCGCCGGTGCCGGCGCGCCCGCGACAGCTTCCGGGTGGTCGGCGACGGCGAAGGACTCGCCTGGTCGCTGATCAGCCTCGGCGCGATCGCGCAGTACGACGGTGAGCTCGTCGAGGCCGAGGATCTGCTGCAGGAGAGTCTCGCGCTGTCCCAGCGGCTCGGGTACCGCGAAGGGGTCGCCTGGTCGCTGAACCAGCTCGGCGTCATCGAACGCCGGCGCGGTGTCACCGAGCGCGCCGTACATCTGCTGGACGAGAGTCTCGCCGAGCATCGTGACCTGGGCGATAGGTGGCGGTCGGCCAGTGTGCTCGAGGAGCTCGCGGCGGTCGCGCAGCTCCGCGGGCGCAGCGAGTACGCGGCCTTCCTGCTCGGGGCGGCGGACGGCGTACGCGAGGTGATCCGGGCGCCGGTGCCACAGATCGAGAAGGCCGACCGGGAAGCCACCCGGGCCGCGGTCGAGGAATCTCTCGAACGGCGGGCGTTCCGGGCTGCCTGGTCGGCGGGGCGTGCAGCGCCGCTGGCGGCGGTTGCCGACGGTTACCCGGCGGAGCCTGGCGGACGGACGCGAGATCTCCTCTGACGCCGCCGGACATGGTGCCTCGCGGAGCACCACGACCTGGGGGATCGACGGTACCCCGCGAGGGATCTGGAAGCGCGGACGTGACTGTGTGACCCGGCCGGCTGTGTTTCTGTCTGACCCCCCAGGCAGTCCCCCCACCCTCACAGCCGGCCGAAGCCACATCGTCGGCGGTGGCCGTTCGTCGAGCCCTCCCAGTCGACGCCCTGGTCCTCCGCGCTGCCTCAAGACTGCCGTGATCACGCTCTGTCGCACAGGGACGGAACCCTGACATCCCCCTGACAACTATGTCCTGACAACGAAAGCCTCGCCGGAAATTCGCCGATCGTGACCATCAGTTGCCGTTGGGTAGACGAATTCCGCGGCGGGTCAAACGTTCGTTACGGCAGATATCCGGAAACGGCTTTGCTGAATCGCGCGATCTTTTGCAAGGGCGCGCTCGGTGCCTCGTCGATCACCGGCTCGCTCGGCTCCGGCGCGGGGATGCCCTCGCCGGCACAACTCACGTCGTTGGCCGGCGCGGTCCCGGTGGTGAGGAACGTGTTGACGATCCGGTCCGCACACCGGTTCACGCCGCCGTACACGCCGTGGTCGCCCTCGCCGGTGACGGTGACCAGCCGCGAGCCGGCGTACCGGCGGTGTGCCGCGACGGCGAGGCCGTAGTTGGTCGCCGGGTCGTGCACGGACTGCACCATCAGCGTTGTGGGCAAGCCTTTCCCGGTCGGCGTCGGCATCGTCAGGTTCGGGCGGTCCCACTGGAAACACGGGATCTCGGACATCGTCCAGCCGACCAGCGGGAAGTGCGGACCGAGCCGGGCGGACAGTTGCTCGCCGTACTCGCGCCCCTGCGGCCAAGGGGTGTCGTTGCAGGTGATCGCGGTGAAGGTGGCGTCCTCGCCGCCGTCGTCGCCGAGCATCCGCAGCCCGGCCGGCGTGCGGTGGGCTTGCCGGACCAACTGCTGCTGACGCGCGGCCGGAAGGGCGTCGACGTGCCGCTGCGCGGCCCGGGGCCCGCCTTTTGCCTGCGCCTCGGAAAGGTCGTTCAGAAAAAGCAGATCGGCGGCCAGGGAATGGAAGTCCAGCTTCGAATACAGGTCGCCGCTGATCATCTCGTCGAGCGTGTTCTGGTCGTAGGTGATCGTCACGCCGGCATCCAGGAACTCCTCGGTCGCGGGGTGCGCCTTCAGGGCCCGTCGTAACCGTTCGTACAACCGGACGACTTCGCCCGGTGACGATCCGAGCCGCAGCTGGTCGTCGTACTTGGCCGCCCAGGTCGCGAAGTCCTCGCGGAACCGCCGCTCGAACGCCTGCGGCTGGCCCGCGAACGTATCCAGCCAGGTCCCGGTGAAGTCGGTGTTCGAGTCCAGGACGAAACGGCCGACGTGCTCGGGGAAGTAGGTCTGGTAGTACGCCCCGAGCCAGGTGCCACCGGAGTACCCGAGGTAGTCGATCTTGTCGAAGCCGAGCAGCTGCCGGATCAGGTCCATGTCCTGCACGGTCTGCGCGGTCGTGATGTACGGGAGCAGGCCGCGGGACTGCCGGTCGCAGTACGGCTGGGTCAGCTGCGACGCCTCGGCGACCAGGTTGCGCGTCGCGGGATCGCGGTCGCGGGCGTCCATCGTGAAGCCGGGGGCGCCGTCGCAGCTGACGTTCGTGCTGCCACCGGTGCCGCGCGGGTCGAATCCGACCGCGAGGTGATCCTTGGCGAGCGGAGCCTGGCCGGCAAGGTACGGCGCCATACCGAGGCCTGCCGCGCCGGGACCGCCCGGGTTGCCGAACACGACGCGGGTGGGCTTGCCCTTCGCCGGCGCGACCCTGCTGACCGCGATCTGCAGGTCGTTCCCGGCGTACTGGTTCGCCCAGTCACGGGGGACGGTGATCTTCGCGCAGTACGTGCGGAGGTCCTCCTCACCGCACTTGACCCAGCGCGGTCGTTGCTTCAGGTACTTCGACGCGACTTGGTGCGGCCTGTCGACGACAGTCGGGGACTGCATCGACGCGGTCGCCCCGGAGCCCGGTACGACGAGAACAACAGCAGCGGACAGTCCCAGGCCGACGGCCAGGGTGAGGTACTTCATGCAGACTCCAACAGATGGCCACGCGTGATCGGTCCGTGACAATCTGTCATGCCTGCCGGTGTTACTCCGCGCCGGGGTCGGTGTGCAGCCGGATCTGCTTGATCCGGACGGATTCGTCGCCGTAGAGGTCGAGCTCACGGTGCGCGCCGTCGGGGGCCCAGCCGGCCTCGGTGTAGAAGGCGCGCAGTACGTCGTCGGTGGAGTTGACCCAGACGGTCACCCGCTGGAAGCCGTCGGCGCGGACGGTGTCGACCACCGCGTTCAGCAGCCGGGAACCGTGGCCGGCGCGGGTCGCGTCCGGCTTGACGGCGAGCTCGGCGATCAGCGCGTCGCGCTGCTGGTCGGCGTCCGGGTCGTCGGACGGCGTGATGGCCGCGAACCCGACCAGCGTCCGGCCGGCCAGTGCGACCATCACCCGGTTCCGCGCCTCGCCCGGGGCGAGCAGCGCGGCCCGCCACTGGGCTACGAACTGCGCCGGGTTGAGATCGGCGAGGACCTCGGCCGGCAGCAGCCCGGCGTACGACGCCCGCCAGGCCGCCACCTGGATCTCGCCGATCTCGTTCGCCTCCGCGGGGAGCGCGAGCCGGACACTCGTCTCGGCCACGGGGCTCTCGGCGGACAGGTCCGAGAGGTTGGCGGGTTCCGGTACGCCGAAGTCACTCATGACCGCAATCCTCCCAAGTCAGTACACGAGCCGGCGCAGCAGGGTCTCGGCCGGACCGCGGTACGAACGCCTGCTCATCGCGTACGCCCCGGCCACCGAGACGACCCAGACACCGATCGCGACCAGCGCCGCCGTGTACGCCGTACTCCCGAACCGCAGGTCCAGCGTGAACGGGGCCAGCAGCACCATCCACGACACGGACTGGAACAGGTAGCCCGACAGCGACCGCTGACCGAGTGCGGAGATCGCCCGGACCGGCAGCGATTGCTTCCGGATCCGCAGCACCAGCAGGCCGAACAGGGCGACGTACCCGGGGCCGCCGAACATGCCGGACACGTGGGACAGGAGCTCGAGCGATCCGACGGCGCTTTCGTCGACGTGCATCCAGCCGGCGCCGACCAGTGCGAGCGGCAGTCCGCCGAGGACGGTGAGGCCGAGGCTGCCGACGGCGACCCGGGTGAGCAGGGTCTTGTGGGCGCCCGGGTTCTCCAGGATCTGCTTGCGGGCGGCCCAGATACCGAGCCAGACGATCACGATGAACGGCAGGACGCTGGCTGCGTGCAGGGGGTACTCGTGCAGACGGTCGACCAGGCTTGCGAAGTACGAGGGCGCGGCCAGCGACGGGTTCGGGGAGTTGGTCAGTGCGTGCGCGGGGCCCGAGCTGTTCACGATCGCCAGCGCAGCCTTGGCGCCGACGAACAGGACCTCGAGACCCATGAACGCCCAGATCGCCAGCACGATCCGGTGGAACTTGTCGCCGCGGTTGATCAGGAGTACCGCGCTGACGATGCCCACGACGCCGTACGCGCCGAGGAAGTCGCCGAAGTACAGCAGTGTCGCGTGCAGTACGCCGAAGGCGATCAGCCAGGCGTTGCGCTTCAGCAGGATCCGCCGTACGCCGCCGGTGGTGGCGCCGGCCGCCCGCTGCCGGCGGGCCAGCTGGACGAGGCCGTAGCCGAACATCACCGCGAACACCGGGTAGGCCCGGGCGTCGACGAAGGTGAGCTTGAGGAAGTTCAGGATCCGTTCGAAGCCGTGCGGCGCGCTCTCCACGCCGGGCTGGCCGGCGAACGCGAAGTTCGCGCTGTTCGCCAGCGCGATCATCAGCAGCATCGCGCCGCGGATCAGGTCGGGCGCCAGCGCCCGCTCGCGGCCGGTGACCGGGCCGCGGTGGTCGGCGCCCGGCGTGGTCCGGGCGGTGAGGGTGGTGGTCACGGGGATCTCCTCCGAGAACTGTGCAGGGATTGAGCTGTTACTAAGAATCCTCGCGCCGCCGCGTCCGGCTCCCCAGAGCGCCAAACCCCCTTCCGGGGTAGGTCCAGACCCACCTTTGTGACACCTGTTGTTGATTCTGAGAAAAAGTGTCACATATGCTGTCGGCATGGACAGCTTCCAGGCGACCATCGACGCCGACGGCCGGATCGAGCCGCGGGACGCGATGCCGGACGGGTACCGCAAGACCCTGATCCGGCAGATCGCGCAGCACGCGCACTCCGAGATCATCGGCATGCAGCCGGAGG
>DASXXB010000055.1:0-26627 GCA_036503355.1 Kribbella sp.
TTCTGGTCGATGGGCATCCCGGGTCCGTGCGGCCCGTGCTCGGAGATCCTGATCGACCGCGGCCCGGAGTTCGGCGCCGACCGGGACTGGGAGGCGGGCGACCGCTACCTGGAGTTCTGGAACCTGGTCTTCATGCAGAACGTCCGCGGTGAGGGCGGCGGCAAGGACGGCTACCCGATCCTCGGCGAGCTGCCGAAGAAGAACATCGACACCGGTCTCGGCCTCGAGCGGGTCGCGTACCTGCTGCAGGGCGTCGACAACATGTACGAGATCGACGAGATCTACCCGGTGATCGAGAAGGCGTCCGAGCTGACCGGCCGCAAGTACGGCTCCGAGCACGAGGACGACGTACGGTTCCGGGTCGTCGCGGACCATGTCCGCAGTGCGCTGATGCTGATCGGCGACGGTGTCACCCCGGGCAACGAGCAGGGCGGGTATGTCCTGCGTCGCCTGCTGCGCCGCGCGATCCGCTCGATGCGGCTGCTCGGCTACGAGGACCCGAGCCTGGTCGAGCTGCTCCCGGTGAGCCTTGAGCAGATGAAGAAGTCGTACCCCGAGCTGGTCACGGACTTCGGCCGGATCAGCCAGGTCGCGTACGCCGAGGAGGAGGCGTTCTGCCGTACCCTCACCGCCGGTACGACGATCTTCGACGTCGCGGTCAAGGCGACCAAGCAGAGCGGTGCGCACCAGCTGGAGGGCGCGAAGGCGTTCCAGCTGCACGACACGTACGGCTTCCCGATCGACCTGACCGTGGAGATGGCGGCCGAGCAGGGGCTGAACGTCGACACCGAGGGCTTCCGCTCCCTGATGAAGGAGCAGCGCGAGCGGGCCAAGGCCGACGCGCGCGCGAAGAAGGCCGGTCACGCGGACACCTCGGGCTACCGGGAGCTGCGGGAGAAGGGCGTCACCGAGTTCACCGGCTATCAGGAGCTGTCCAGCGACTCGCAGGTCCGCGGGCTGCTCCGCGAAGGCGCGGTCGCGGAGTTCGCCGAGCAGGGCGAGACCGTCGAGGTCGTACTGGAGAAGACCCCGTTCTACGCCGAGTCCGGCGGTCAGATCGCGGACGAGGGCCTGATCGTCGGCGACGGCCTCAGGCTCAAGGTGCTGGACGTGCAGCGGCCGGTGAAGGGCCTGATCGTGCACCGGGTCGAGGTTCTCGAGGGCGTACTGCGTCCCGGCTCCGACGTGCACGCCCAGGTCGACCACGAGTGGCGCGTCTCGGCCTGCCAGGCGCACTCCGGTACGCACGTCGTGCACGCCGCGCTGCGTCAGGTGCTCGGCCCGAACGCTCTGCAGAGCGGTTCGTACAACAAGCCCGGGTACCTGCGGCTCGACTTCGCCTGGTCGTCGCCGCTCGACCCGGCCACCCGGTCCGAGATCGAGGAGGTCGCGAACCTCGCCGTACGGCAGGACCTCCCGGTCTCCGCGCAGTACATGTCGCTGCCCGAGGCGCGCGACTGGGGTGCGCTGGCGCTGTTCGGCGAGACGTACGACGAGCAGGTCCGCGTGGTCGAGATCGGCGGCCCGTGGTCGCGCGAGCTCTGTGGTGGCACGCACGTGAAGCACTCGTCGCAGGTCGGTGCGCTGGCCGTCACCGGTGAGTCCTCGGTCGGCGCCGGAGTCCGGCGCATCGAGGCGTTTGTCGGCATGGAGGCGCTGCACTACCTGGGCAAGGAGCGGGCGCTGGTCCGGCTGCTCAGCGAGAACCTGAAGACCCGCCCGGAGGAGTTGCCCGCCAAGGTCGCCGACCTGTCGGAGCGGCTGCGCGCCGCGGAGAAGGAGCTCGAGCGGATGCGCGCCGCCCAGGTGCTGCAGGCCGGCGCCGAGCTGGCGAAGGAGCCGAAGGACGTCTTCGGCGTCCAGTACGTCGGCCACCGGGCGCCGGACGGGGTGAACGGCGGGGACCTGCGCAAGCTGGCCCTCGACGTCCGCGGCCGGATGCCGAACGACAAGCCGGCCGTGGTCGCGATGCTGAGTGTGAACGACGGCAAGCCCGGCGTGGTCGTGGCGCTCAACGACACCGCACGCGAGTGGCGGCTGAAGGCCGGTGACCTGGTCCGGATCGCGGCCGAGAAGCTCGGCGGGCGGGGCGGCGGCAAGGACGACGTCGCGCAGGGTGGCGGGACGGACGCGACCGGCGCCGACGACGCGCTGAGCGCGGTCGAGCACGCCATCGGTCATCAGGTCACAGGCTGACCCATGGAGCACCGCTGATGAGACGCGGGGTGCGGATCGCGCTGGACATCGGAGACGCCCGGATCGGCGTCGCCAGCAGCGATCCGCACGGAATCCTGGCCACGCCTGTGGAGACCGTCCGTCGTGGACCGGGCGATCTGGGTAGGATCGCGGAACTCGCCGCCGAACTGGAGGCGTTCGAGATCGTGGTCGGGCTGCCGCGTTCCCTGTCCGGGGGCGAGGGGCCGGCCGCGGTGAAGATCCGGGAGACGGCGGAGCAGGTGCGGGACAAGGTACGCGAGACGAACACGGGGACGACGGTGCGGCTGGTGGACGAGCGGTTCACCACGGTCACCGCCGAACGGATGTTGCGGGAACGGGGAAAGAAGGGCTCCAAGCGGCGTGCCGTGGTCGACCAGGCCGCGGCGGTCGTGATTCTCCAGCATGCGCTCGACCTCGAGCGCGAGACCGGCAACCCACCCGGGAGGCCCCTGTGAACGGAGCATCGGTGGACGAAGATCTCAACGAGGGCGAGGAACGCCAGGCCGACGACCTCGGCAGCGGCCTCGGGCTGCGTGCGGAGACCCGCGTCGAGCGGCGTGCGAGCCGCCGGCGGTCCCGCAGCCGGCAGGCGTTCGGCTGCTTCGCGGGCCTGATCTCGCTGCTGGTCGTCGGCGCGATCGTGGCCGGTGCCGTGATCGGGTTCGGCAAGGGCAAGGACGCGCTGGCCGGCGTGTTCTCCGCGCCGGACTACGACGGCCAGGGCACCGGCACCGTGGTCGTGGAGATCACCAAGGGCCAGGCGACCTCCTCGATCGCGGACACGCTGGAGAAGAAGGAAGTCGTGAAGAGCGCCCGCGCCTTCGAGCGGGTGGCCCGCGACGACCCGCGGTCGCTGCAGATCCAGGCGGCCACGTACACGCTGCGTAAGCACATGTCCGCGAAGGCCGCGCTCGACCTGATGCTGAACACGGCCGAGTCGGTCAAGGTGGCGCGGATCAGTGTTCCGGCCGGCAAGACCAAGGCCGAGGTCGCGCTGATCCTGCAGGGCTCCAAGATGAAACTGCCGCCCGGTGCGGCCGCGACCGCGCTCGGCAAGCCGGCGCTGCTCGGTCTGCCGCCGTACGCACACGGCAGCGCGGAGGGCTTCTTGTTCCCCGGGACGTACGACGTGCCGAAGAACGCGAACGCGTACACGATGCTCAAGTTGATGACGGCCAACTACGCGAAGACGGCCGCCTCGCTGGACCTGGTGAACAGCGCCACCCACAAGGGCCTGGACCCGTACCAGGCGGTGATCGTGGCCAGCATCATCGGCGCCGAGACGAACCGGAAGGAGGATTACCCCAAGGTCGCGCGGGTGATCTACAACCGGCTCGCCGCCGGGATGTACCTGGGGATGGACTCGACCATCCACTACGTGGTCGGCAAGGACGGCGGCGTGTACACGACGCCCGAGCAGCGGAAGAACCCCTCGCCGTACAACACGTACAACCACAAGGGTCTGCCGCCGACGCCGATCAATTCGCCGACGCGGGACGAGCTGAGCGCGGCGATCAACCCGGCGCAGGGCTCCTGGAAGTACTTCACGCTCGTCAACCTGGACACCGGCGAGACCGCCTTCGCCACGACGTACGCCGAACACCTGGTCAACGTCAAGAAGCTCCAGACCTGGTGCCAGGCCCACAAGGGCAAATGCTGACATGACACGTTGTGCCGTGCTCGGGTCGCCGATTGCGCATTCGTTGTCGCCGGCGATGCATCGGGCCGCGTACGCCGCGCTCGGGCTGGACTGGACGTACGACGCGTTCGAGGTCGAGGAGGACGAGCTGCGCGGATTCGTCGCATCGCTCGGTGCGGACGTCCGCGGGCTGTCGCTGACGATGCCGTTGAAGCGGGTCGCGCTCGATCTGGCCGACACCGTCGATCCGGTCGCCGAGCTGATCGGTGCCGCGAACACGATGATCTTCGAGCCCGACGGATCCCGCGCGGTGTACAACACCGACGTACCGGGCCTGGTGAACGCGTTCGCCGAGCAGGGGATCACCGCAGCCGAGAGCGCTGTCGTGCTGGGTGGCGGCGCGACCGCCGCGTCGACGCTAGCGGCGTTGCGCGGGATGCAGGTCAGCGAGGTGACGCTGGTCGTCCGGGACACCGCGAAGGCCGAGCGGCTGCGGGACCTGGCAGCGGAGCTGGGGCTGCGGACGTCGGTCGCGGACTTCTCGCAGGTCGAGCAGATCGGCGGGTTCGACCTGTGTGTGTCGACGCTGCCCGGCGGCGCGGTCGACCCGTGGGCGGAGCACTTCGCCGGCGTCGCGCCGGTGGTGTTCGACGTCGCGTACCACCCGTGGCCGACCCGGCTCGCGATCGCGGCGCACCGGATCGGTACCGAGCTGTTGAACGGACTTGACCTTCTCGTGCATCAGGCGACCCTCCAGGTGGAGATGATGACGGGGAGGTCGCCGGCTCCTCTGGCGGCCATGAGAACGGCTGCGCGTGAGGAGTTGGGGGACCGTGAGCCTGCTTGACCGACGGACGGTACTGATGGCCGGCGGCGCGATCGCCGCCGTCACCGTCGCGAGCTGTGGGGATGCCAAGAACGACGCCGGCGGTACGACGGCCAGTCAGTCGCAGACGCCCAGCACGACCACCAGCCCGAGTTCCACGCCGACCACCACGCCACCGAGCACGACCGCCCCGCCCACGAAGCCGAGCCGCACCCCCAGTACGTCGGCGCCTACCTCCACAACGCCGAACTGGAACACCTTCGCGAAGTCGCTGAAGGGCCGCCTGTACCTCGCCTCGACCTCGGGGTACGCCGCCGCGCACCAGCTCTTCAATCCGCGCTGGGACAGCGTCCGGCCGACCGCCGTGGTGAAGGCGGCGACCGCCGGCGACGTCCAGAAGGCGATCGACTTCGCGCGCACCAGCAAACTGGTCCTGGTCCCGAAGAGCGGCGGCCACTCGTACGTCGGCGCGTCGACGATCGCGAACGGCCTGCAGGTCGACGTCGGCGGACTCAAGTCCATGAGCTACTCGAACGGCGTCCTCACGGTCGGCGCCGGGGCGAGGCTGTACGACGTCCACGCGTTCCTCGACCGGTACGGGCGCTCGCTCCCGACCGGGACCTGCCCCACCGTGGGCGTCGCGGGCCTCACGCTCGGCGGCGGAATGGGCGTCCACACCCGTACGTACGGCCTGACGTGCGACCGAGTCGTGGGGATGAGTGTCGTCACCGCGGACGGGAAGGTCCACAACGTCAGCGCGAGTTCGGACGCCGACCTGTTCGCGGCGCTTCGCGGCGGCGGTGGCGGCAACCTCGGGGTGGTGACGTCGTTCCAGTTCGCGACGATTCCCGCGGCCAACCTCGGGTTCTTCCGGCTGACCTGGCCTGAGTCGCAGGCGGCGGCCGTCGTACGCGGCTGGCAGAAGTTCGCGCAGACCGCTCCGGCGACGTCCTGGGGCAATCTGCACATCGATGCCAAGAGCAACGGGACGCTGTCGATCCACGTGCTCGGCGTCTCCACGACCGGCAACGCGAGCGCGGCGGCCGCGCAACTGGAGTCGTTCGTCGGTGCGAAGGCCTCGGCGCGGACGATCTCGGTGAAGTCCCATCTGGCGGCCGTGAAGTACCTCGGCGGCGGTACGACGAGTCCGCGTCAGGGGTTCCTCGCCGGTTCCGACGTACTCAAGGGGCCGATGGATGCGGCGACGATCACCGGACTGCTCGGCGCGGTCAAGTCGGCGGCGCGGGCCGGGACACCGGCGTCGGCGATCCTCGACCCGCTCGGCGGACAGGCCGCGAAGCAGCCGGCCGGCGGGTCGTCGTGGCCGTGGCGCAGCGCGCTCGGCGTGATCCAGTGGTACTCCTCGTCGCAGAACAGCGGCGCGAAGACCTTCATCGCGAACGGTCACCGCGCGGTCCGCCCGGCGTCGGCAGGCGGTTATGTGAACTACCTCGAGACCGGCCGGGCGGTCAGCTCGTACTACGGCGGCAGCGCGGCGAAGCTGCAGGCCGCGAAACAGAAGTACGACCCGTCCGGCTTCTTCCACACGCCGTACACCTTTGGATAGCTAGTGTTCCGCCCGTGAAGCTGTGGCGGGTGGTTGCGGGCATGCTGGCGGTCGGGTTCGTTGCGGCAGGGGTGACGCCGGCCTGGGCGTGTGCGTGTGGCGGCTACCTGCCGGACGCGCAGTCGCGGGCCCGGGCGTACGGCGAGAACGCACTGGTCCAGTACACCCGCGGCACCGAGCAGATCACGCTGTCGATGGCCGTCAACGGTACGTCGAAGAAGGCGGCCTGGATCATGCCGGTGCCGTCGGCGGCCAAGGTCGAGCTCGGCGACGACGAGCTGTTCTACCGGCTCGACCGGATGACGAGGCCGAAGCGCGTGGTGAAGAAGACCTACTGGCCGTTCCGCAATCTCGGGATCATGGCCGGTTCCGGCGACCGGGCCGCCGCGGGCGCGCCGGCATCCGGGGTGAACGTCCGGCAGCAGATGGTGCTCGGCCCGTTCGCGGTCACCCGCCTCGGTGGCTCCAGCGGCACGGCGGTCACCGACTGGCTGCGCACGAACGGGTACGTGGTCCCGCCGACGCTGGCCGCGAACCTGACGCCGTACCTGACCGAGAAATGGGAGATCGTCGCGGTCAAGCTCGCGCCGAAGCGGGACGGTGAGGGCCTGTCCGGAGCGACGCCGCCGCTGCGGCTGACATTCGCGTCGCAGCGGATCGTGTACCCGATGCGGCTGAGCAAAGGCGCGACCACGGCCCAGACCGTCACCGTCTACGTCGCCGCCGAGCACCGCGTCGACGCGACGACCGTGCCGTACGACGGTGTGAAGCCGGAGTTGCTGTTCGCGGGCCGGGTCGAGGACGAGGCGCTGCCGAAGCCCGCGGACTACCTGACCGCGTACACGGCGACGTACCGCGATCCGGGCCGGATCACCGACGACTTCACGTTCGAGCCGGCGGCGAACGACGATGCGTACCAGCGGATCACGTACGTCACGGTCAACGACGGGTTCTGGAGCACCGTCGGGGTGCTGGTCGGCGGCGTCCTGCTTCTCGGCGCCGGTGCGGTGGTTCTCGCGCGGGTGCTGGCGAAACGGCATGCGGCGAGAGGCTAGGCTGCTCGATCGTGCCGGCTGAGAACGCGTTGCTCGCTGCCGGGATCGGTGCGGTCGTCTGCGGTCCTGCGGCGTACCTGCTCGGTCCCTGGCTGATGCGGCGCATTCCTGAGCCGGTGCTGGACGAGGGCGAGACCAAGACGCCGTACAGCTCCCTTGCCGGTCGGCGCGCGGCGTACTGGTGCGGTGGGCTTGCAGCGGTCGCGGGTGCTTTGCTGGGGTGGCTGCTTGGGCTGGATCCAGTACTACCCACCTGGCTGGCGCTGGCGATAGCGGGCGCGGTGCTCGGGTACATCGACGCGCGCACGCGATTCCTGCCGTCGGTGATCATCTGGCCGACGTACGCCGTGGTCGGGGCAGGGCTCGTGGCCGCGGCGCTGGCGACGGGGGAGTGGGGTTCGCTCCGGCGGGCGGCGATCGCGGGGGCGATCGGGTTCGGCGTGTTCTACGTGCTGTGGTTCGCTTTCCCGCGCGGCGTCGGGTTCGGCGACGTACGGCTGTCAGGCCTGCTCGGACTGGGACTGGGATGGCTCGGCTGGGGGCAGTTCGTGTCCGGGCTGTACGGCGGATTCTTCCTCGGCGCGGTGGTCGGGATCGCGTTGATCGCCGGCCGGGTGATGACGCGCAAGCAGATGGTCCCGTTCGGGCCGTTCATGCTGGTCGGGGCGCTGGGCGGCGTGCTGCTCGGTGCTCCGTTGGAGCGGTTGTACACCGGATAGGGGAGTCCTGGACTCCACCAGATGGTTGATGTGCGGGCGGCGGCCGACTTCCTAGGGTCGAGACATTCGAACTCGGGAGGGAAATTCATGCCAGTCAGTCGTCGTGGCCTGTTGGCCGGAACGGCAGTCGCAGGCGCAGCACTCGCCATCCCCGGTACGGCGTCCGCCGTGCCCACCGCCGCCACAGCCGCCACAGGCGCCACCGGTCCCAGGATCGGCCCGGACGACCCGCGGTACCAGGACCTCGTCACGCGCGGGCAGAACCGGCGCTTCGTCGGCACGCCCGACTACGTACGCGTGATCCGGTCGACCGACGACGCGGTCGCGGCCGTGCAGGACGCGGTGCGGAGCGGCAAGCGGATCGCGGTGCGCGGCGGTGGGCACTGCTTCGAGGACTTCGTGGACAGCAGCGACATCGAGGTCGTGCTGGACATGTCGGCGAACACCAAGATCAGCTGGGACGCGCAGTACCGGGCCTTCTCGATCGGTTCCGGGGCGATCCTCGAGAACGTGTACAAGGAGCTGTTCTTCGGCTGGGGCGTGACCGTGCCGGGCGGTGGCTGCCTGGGCGTCGGCGTCGGCGGGCACTTCGCGGGCGGCGGGTACGGGCCGCTGTCGCGCAAGTACGGCTCGGTCGTCGACCACCTGTACGGCGTGGAGATCGTGGTCGTCGACGCCCGCGGCCGGGCGCGCTCGCTGGTGGCGACCCGCGACAACGCGCATCGCGACCTGTGGTGGGCGCACACCGGCGGCGGCGGTGGGAACTTCGGCGTCGTCATGCGGTACCTGATGCGCAGCAACTCGGCGTCCGGCCGGACACCGGAGGAGTCGTTGCCGAAGGCACCGGCCGCGCTACGGTCGAGCGTCCTGCTGTACGACTGGAAGACAATCACCCAGGCCGGCTTCGTGCGGACGGTGCGGAACTGGTTCGACTTCTTCGAGCAGCACAACACCGCCGACTCGCCGTACGCCACGCTCTACGCGCCGTTCATCCTCACCCACAACAGCGCCGGGCAGTTCCTGCTGTCGACGCAGATCGACGCCGCCGCGCCGAACTCGGAGCAGCTGATGAAGGCGTTCAACGCCGCGATGCTCGCCGGTGTGGACGCGAAGCCGCAGGAGATCGGCGCCGGGGTCGGGCCGTTCCTGCACCTGACGATGGACCGCTCGATCGGCGAGACGGCGACGCCGGGGCGCGGCAAGTACAAGGCCGGGTACCTGAAGAAGGGGTACACCGACGAGCAGATCCTCGCGATGTACCGCGGGCTGACCGACCCGTCGTACAGCGGACCGGAGTCGTCGATCCTGCTCGTCCCGTACGGCGGCAAGGTCAACACTGTCCCATCGACCGCGACCGCGGCCGCGCAGCGGGACGTGGTCGCCAAGATGGTGCTGAGCGCGTCCTGGGCGTCCGCCACCGACGACGGCAAGCACCTTGCCTGGGCCCGGAAGGTGTACGCCGACATCTATCGCGCCACGGGCGGCGTACCGGCTCCGAACGCGACCAACGCCGGGTCGTACATCAACTACCCGGACGTGGACCTGGCCGATCCGGCGTACAACAAGTCCGGTGTGCCGTGGCACGACCTGTACTACCTCGGCAACTACCCGCGGCTGCAGCAGGTCAAGGCGAAGTGGGACCCGCGCAACGTGTTCCACCACATGCTCTCGGTTCAGCCGCCCGGGTAACGGGTGGTCCACGCGGTGTAGGGCCCGTAGTCGCCGTGCAGCCGCGTGCTCCGGGTGAACTCCAGCGCGAAGTCGTCGGCGAGTTGCAGCATCACCGAACGGCCCTCGACGGCGAAGACGAGCTCTGCGGGCAGAGCCGTCTCGCCGTGGAGGGCGCCGAGGATGTTGCCGCAGATCGCACCGGTCGAGTCGCTGTCGCCCGAGTGCGTGACGGCCAGCGCGAGAGCGTCGAGGAACTGCTCGGGCTCCGGGTAGGACAAGGCCGCGAAGACGGCGATCGCGAGAGCCTCCTCAGCCACCCAGCCGCCACCTAGGCGCTCGACCGTGACCGGTCCGGCCGGCGCCGTCGCGGCCAGGTGCCGGGCGAACGCGAGCGCCGTACTGGTCTCCTCGTGACCCTCATGCCGGACCAGAAGGCTCGTCGCCCGCGTGATCGCCTCGTCGAGACCTGCCCCGTCGCAGAGCTCCCGGATGATCGCGGCCAGCGTCCCGGACGCGAGCTTCCCTGTCGGGTGACCGTGGGTGTACCCGGCGGCCTCCGCGGCCTTGTCGAACACCCAGTCGGCGGGGAAGTCCTGCGGCAGCAGCCCGAACGGTGCCACCCGCATCACCCCGCCACAACCCTTCGAGTCGTTGACGGCCTGCCCACCGAGTTGCGGGATCTTCGGCCCGCCCTTCCGGGCCTCGGTCAGAGCCGTCAGGCACGTGTTGCCCGGCGCCCGCCGCGCATACAGCCACTGCTCGCCCTGCAGCCATCCGTTGCGTTCACCGCTCGGCCCCGGCAGCGTCTGCGTGTCCAGCCACCGGTCGTACGCACCGTGGACGACGCCCACGGTGAAGCCGAGCCCGCGATCGGTGCGGACGCCCGCCCGGATCAGCCCCTCCATCGTGAACAGCGTCATCTGGGTGTCGTCGGTGATCGTTCCAGCCGGCCAACCGTCGCCGCCGTCGACGAAGGCGCGCACCCCGTCCGGGTACTTCGCGACGATCGAACGCCCGTCCTCGAACTCCACTGGTCCGCCCAGCGCGTCCCCGATCGCACCGCCCAGCAGGCACCCACGCACCCGCGCCCGCCACGTTTCCTCGGCCTGCCTCATGCCAGGACCCTATCGATGGTGGTGCCAGAGCTACCCCCAGGACGGGATCTGGAGCCAGTTCGTCCGGCGCCTTCCGATCGTACGGTCGTTGATACAAGCAACCGATCGTCCAAGGAGCATCCGATGACCCCCGCATTCCGTCGTACCGCCGGGCGCCTGGCCGCGGCGGCCCTCGCCACGACCGCCCTGACCGGCGCCGCGATCGCCGGCGGTCAGGCAGCCAGCGCCAGCACCACCTGCGAGAAGTCCGCCATCGTCAAAACCTTCAACGCCGTCCTCACCGTCCGCACCGGCTCCACCGACGACACCAACGCCTGCCACTGAGTTGGAAATTCTGTCCAGTCTGTCTAGACTGTTTGCCGAGGTGATGGTGATGACAGTTACTGCTGGGCAGTGGCAATTGCAGGAAGCCAAACAGCATTTCAGTGAGCTGATCCGTTCGGTGCAGACCGACGGGCCGCAGTTCGTGACCAAGCACGGGCGCCAGGTGGCCGTCGTGCTGGACATCGTGGACTACCGGCGGATGATCGGGGTGGAGTTCGTGGAGGACTTCAAGAGCTTCCTGGCCTCGGCGCCGGACATGAGCATGCTCGAGATCGAGCGTCCGATGGATCCGGAACGGCCGGTCGACTTCGAGTGAGCTACCTGCTGGATACCAACATCGTCTCGGAGTATCGGAAGAAACTGCCGGACGCCGGCGCCGTCAAATGGCTCGATTCGGTTCAGTCGAGTCAGTTGTATGTCAGTGCGCTGGTGGTCGGCGAGCTCCGGCGAGGGATTGAGCGGTTAGCCGGCCGGGATCCGAATCAGGCCGCGGCGCTCGACGACTGGTGCGGGCGCCTTGTTCGTGGGTTCTCTGACCGGATCGTCCCCGTGACCCAGGACATCGCGGAGACCTGGGGACGGCTGAGTGCCAGGACTCCGCTGCCGGTGGTCGACGGATTGCTGGCGGCGACCGCTCTCGTTCACGACTGGACACTCGTTACCCGCAACACCGCCGACGTCGAACGGACCGGTGTGCGGCTGCTGAATCCGTTCGCTTGAGACCGGCGTCCGGGAGCTGGGATGGCCGTGAAAGAATCGGGGCATGCTGCGCTGGCTTACCGCCGGCGAGTCGCACGGACAAGCGCTCGTCGCCGTACTTGAAGGTCTCCCTGCCGGGGTTGAGGTCACGACTGATGACGTGGCCGACGCCCTGGCCCGTCGTCGGCTCGGCTACGGCCGCGGCGCCCGGATGAAGTTCGAGCGGGACGAGGTGACGTTCGTCGGCGGGTTCCGGCACGGACTGACCCTCGGCAGCCCGTGCGCGATCCAGGTGGGCAACACCGAGTGGCCCAAGTGGGAGCAGGTGATGAGCGCCGACCCGGTCGACGCCGAGACCCTGGCCGGCCTGGCGCGGAACGCCCCGCTGACCCGCCCGCGCCCTGGTCACGCCGACCTGGCTGGCATGCAGAAGTACGGGTTCGACGAGGCCCGCCCGGTGCTCGAGCGCGCCAGCGCCCGCGAGACCGCGGCCCGTGTCGCGCTCGGCGAGGTCGCGGCCCGGTTCCTCCGCCAGGCGTACGGCGTGACGATCGTCAGCCACGTGGTCGAGCTCGGCACCGTCAAGGCGCCGTACGGCGTGATCCCGGCGTACGGCGATGTCGCGAAGCTGGACGCGGACCCGGTCCGCTGCCTGGACCCGGACGCGAGCAAGCAGATGGTCGCGGAGATCGACACCGCGCAGAAGGCCGGTGACACGCTCGGCGGCGTGGTCGAGGTCGTCGTCGACGGACTGCCGCCGGGCCTCGGCAGCTACGTGCACTGGGACCGGCGCCTGGACTCGAAGCTGGCCGGCGCGCTGATGGGCATCCAGGCGATCAAGGGCGTCGAGCTCGGTGACGGGTTCGAGCTGGCCCGGACCCCGGGCTCGAAGGCGCACGACGAGATCGTCGCCTCCGATGGTGCCGTCCGGCGGACGAGTGGCCGCTCGGGTGGTACCGAGGGCGGGATGAGCACCGGCGAGACGCTCCGGGTGCGCGCCGCGATGAAACCGATCGCGACCGTGCCGCGGGCGTTGCGGACGATCGACACGTCCACCGGCGAGGCTGCGGCCGCGCACCACCAGCGCTCGGACGTCTGCGCCGTACCGGCCGCCGGGATCGTCGCCGAGGCGATGGTCGCGCTGGTGCTGGCCGAGGTGTCGCTGGAGAAGTTCGGCGGCGACTCGGTCGCGGAGACGGCGCGCAACCACCAGTCGTACCTGGCGAACCTGCCGGCGACGATCGCGCCCCGGGAGTGGGAGTGAGCCCGGTCGTCGTCCTGGTCGGCCCGCCCGGATCGGGCAAGTCGACGATCGCGGCGGTGCTCTCGCAACGGCTCCAGGTGACGCACCGCGACACCGACGCCGACATCGAGGCCACGGCCGGCAAGCCGATCTCGGACATCTTCGTCGACGAGGGCGAGCCGCACTTCCGTCAGCTCGAGCGCGCCGCGATCGTTGCCGCACTGGACAAGGACGGTGAGGTGCTGTCGCTCGGCGGCGGCGCGATCCTCGACGACGAGACCCGCGCGGACCTGGCCGGCCACACCGTGGTCTTCCTCGACGTCAGCCTGGGGGAGGCGTCCAAGCGCGTCGGCCTCAGCGTCGCGCGTCCGCTGCTGCTCGGCAACGTCCGCACCCAGCTGCGCAACCTGATGGAAGCCCGCCGGCCGCTGTACGGCGAGGTCGCCAAGCTGACCGTCGTGACGGACAACAAGACCCCCGACCAGATCGCCGACGAGATCCTGGAGCACCTGGGGTGAGCGGCTCCACGAGGATTCGGGTTGCTGCGGCAGCGCCGTACGACGTTGTCATCGGCAACAACCTGCTGGGCGAGTTGCCGGGGCTGCTGGGTGAGGGCGTGCAGCGGGTCGCCGTTGTGCATCCGCGGGCGCTGCGCGAGACGGGCGACGCGATCCGCGACGACCTGACCGCGTCCGGCTTCACCGCGCACGCGATCGAGATCCCGGACGCCGAGGAGGCCAAGACCGCCGAGGTGCTGGCCTACTGCTGGTCGGTTCTCGGCCAAGCCGGCTTCACCCGCTCGGACGCGGTCGTCAGCGTAGGCGGCGGGACCACCACGGACCTGGCCGGATTCGTCGCGGCGACCTGGCTGCGCGGCGTGAAGGTCGTGCACATCCCGACCACCCTGCTCGGCATGGTCGACGCGGCGGTCGGCGGCAAGACCGGCATCAACACCGCCGAGGGCAAGAACCTGGTCGGTGCGTTCTGGGAGCCGGCCGGTGTGCTCTGCGACCTCGCCGCCCTCGAGACCCTGCCGAAGAACGATTACGTCAGCGGTCTGGCCGAGGTCGTGAAGTGCGGCTTCATCGCCGACCCGGTGATCCTCGATCTGGTCGAGAAGGACCCCGCTGCGGCCACGAGTCCGTCGTACGGCGCGACCGAGGAGCTGATCGCCCGCTCGATCCAGGTGAAGGCCGACACCGTCGGCGCGGACCTGCGCGAACGGACCACGATCGCGGGCGGCCGGATCGGCCGCGAGGCGCTCAACTACGGGCACACCCTCGGGCATGCGATCGAGCGCGTCGAGCGGTACAAGTGGCGGCACGGCGCGGCGATCAGCATCGGCATGGTGTTCGTCGCCGAGCTCGCGCGGGCGGCCGGCCGCCTCGACGACGCGACCGCCGACCGGCACCGCGCGGTGCTCGAGTCGCTCGGCCTCCCGGTCAATTACCGCGCCGACGCCTGGCCGCACCTGCAGGACGCGATGAAGCTCGACAAGAAGACCCGCGCCGACCGGCTCCGGTTCGTCGTCCTCGACGCCCTGGCCAAGCCCACCATCCTCGAAGCGCCCGACCCGAGCCTTCTGGTCGCGGCATACGGCGAGATCAGTTAGGGTTCTGGAAACGCCTCGGAAAGGGCTTTCCATATGACTGACCGCAAGCACAGGATCGCGATCGTCGGGACCGGCGGCATCGCCGGCTCGCACGCCCGCGCCGTCACGGCACTGGCGGACCGGGCCGAACTGGTCGCCGCCGTCGACGTGGACCTGGACCGCGCGAAGGAGTTCGCCGCGAAGTGGGACATCCCGGCGACGTACTCGAGCCTCACCGACCTGCTCGCCTCGGAGCAGCTCGACCTGGTCCACCTGTGCACCCCGCCGAAGTCGCATGTCCCGCTGGCCGCCGAGTGCCTGGCCGCGGACGTCGACGTCTACATGGAGAAGCCGCCGACGCTGTCACTGGACGAGTTCGACGCGCTGCTCGCCGCGGAGGAGAAGTCCGCCGCGCAGGTGGCGTGCGTGTTCCAGCACCGCTTCGGATCCGGCGCCGTCCGCCTGCGTGAGTTGCTCGCGAACGGCGTTCTCGGCCGGCCGTTGGTTGCCCTGTGCATCACTGTCTGGTACCGCGACGACGAGTACTTCGCCGTACCGTGGCGGGGCACGTTCGACGTCGAGGGCGGCGGCCCGACGATGGGTCACGGCATCCACCAGTACGACCTGCTGCTGTCGATCCTCGGCCCGTGGCGCAACGTCACCGCGCTCGCGGCGCGGCAGGCCCGCCCGACGCAGACCGAGGACGTGTCGATGGCACTGGTGACGTTCGAGAACGGCGCGGTCGCGTCGGTCGTCAACTCGCTCGTCTCGGCCCGCCAGACCTCGCAACTGCGCTTCGACTGCGAGAACGCGACCGTCGAGCTCGAGCACCTGTACGGCTACCAGAACGCCAACTGGACGGTCACGCCTGCCCCGGACCACGACGAGGTCGCCGCTGCGTGGTCGACGGATCTGCCCGACGTCGCGAGCGGCCACACCGCCCAGCTCGCCGCCATCCTCGACGCGAAGGACGCGGGCAAGCCGACCCCGGTCACGCTCGCCGAGGCCCGCAACACCCTCGAACTGGCCGCGGCCATCTACGCATCCGCGTTCACCGACAAGCCCGTCCACCGCGGCGAACTCGGCCACGGCACGCCGTACGCCGAACGCATGGGCGGCCCCGGCGCACCCTGGAGCACGACCGGCTAGGGTGAGCCGCGTGAGCAAGCGAGTACTGGTGCTGAACGGCCCGAACCTCGGGCGTCTGGGATCACGAGAGCCGGAGAAGTACGGTACGACGACGTTCGCCGAGCTGGTCGGGGTGTGCGAGAAGACCGGCGCCGAGCTCGGCCTCGAGGTCGAGGTGCGGCAGACCGACGACGAGGCGGAGCTGGTCGGCTGGCTGCACGAGGCGGCCGACGCCCGGACTCCCGTCGTACTGAACCCGGCCGCGTTCACGCACTACTCGTACTCGCTGCGGGACGCGATCGCGCAGCGGACCGCGCCGCTGATCGAGATCCACCTGACCAACCCGGCCACCCGCGAGGAGTTCCGGCACACCAGCGTCGTCGCCGGCGTCGCCACCGGGACCATCGCGGGCTTCGGCCTCGACTCCTACCGTCTCGCCCTCCGCGCCCTCACCACGCTCGAGTCGTAACCAAAGTGCCCGAAGGGGCATCAGGTGAGTGTGGGCAGCATTCAGGACACTCGGCGTTGGGGGACAAGGATGACCATTCCGGTCTGGGTGAAGGCGCTGGACCCGTTGTCGCAGTCCGGCCTGATGCACGCGCTGGCACAGCGTCCCGAGATCCGGCTGATCGACGATCCGGAGGCGGCCGCGGTCGCGCTGGTCGCCGTCGACTCGCTGGACTCCGGCGCGGTCCACGTACTGCGGGCCGTGCGCCGGCGTGGATGCCGGCGGATCGTGCTGATCGGCAGCGCGGTCGACGACGACGCCCTGATGACCGCGGTCGACCTGGGCGTGTCCGGCGTACTGCGTCGTACCGAGGCGACACCGGACCGCATCGTGCACCTGGTCCGCGCCGCGGCCGCCGGTGCCGGCAACCTGCCGACGGACCTGCTCGGCCGGCTGCTCGGACAGGCGCCGAGCGTGCGCGGACTGCCGCACTCCGGACTGTCCGATCGCGAGACCCAGGTACTGCGGCTCGTTGCTGACGGCAAAGACACCCAGGAGATCGCCCGCGAGCTGTCCTACTCCGAGCGCACCGTCAAGAACGTCCTGCACGGCGTCACCAGCCGCCTGCAACTCCGGAATCGCTCACACGCCGTCGCCTACGCGCTGCGCCAGGGCCTCATCTGAGCTCTCACCCCACGCCGACGCAGGGCACTAGGCTGGGCGGATGGCAGATCGCAAGCGGAACTGACCATGGCGAGTGCCGCCGCGTTGCGGGCCGCTCTTGTCCAGCAGTTGGTGGCTGCTGGGTCCATCCGCGATCAGCGGGTCGCGACGGCGTTCCAGGCCGTACCGCGGCACGTCTTCGTCCCAGGGGTGCCGTTGGAGGTCGCGTACGCCGATGACGTCGTACCGATGAAGGAGAACAAGGCCGGCGTGCTGACGAGCTCCGTGTCGCAGCCCAGCATCGTCGCGCTGATGCTGGAGCAGGCCGCGATCCGGCCGGGGGACCGGGTGCTCGAGATCGGCTCCGGCGGGTACAACGCCGCGCTGCTGCGCGAGCTGACCGGTCCGGAAGGCTCGGTGACCACCCTCGACATCGACGCGGACGTGGCGGACCGGGCGCGGACGTTGCTGGACGAGGCAGGGTACGGCGATGTCGCCGTGCTGCGCGTTGACGGTGAGTTCGGAGAGCCGGAGGGTGCGCCGTACGACCGGATCGTGGTGACGGTCACCGCGTGGGACATCGCGACCGCGTGGTGGCGGCAGTTGCGGCCGGACGGGCGGATCGTCGTACCGCTGCGGGTGCGGGGACAGACGCGGTCGGTCGCGTTCGACCTGGTGGGGGAGCACCTGGAGAGCAGGTCGACGACGATGTGCGGCTTCGTCAGCATGCAGGGGGCCGGCGCGCACTACGAGCGGTTCATCCCACTGCACGCGGCCGAGTTGACGTACGACGAGGACCAGGAGGACGAGTCGCACCCACAAGACGACGTACTGGCGTTGCCGCGGATACAGAGCTGGTCCGGAGTGGAGGCGCATCGCGAGGAGCCGTTGCTGGACCTGTACCTCTGGCTGGCGTGCACGCTTCCCGGGTACTGCGTTCTGAACGGTGAGGAATGGCCGTGGGTCGCAGCGATCGCAACGGCCGACAGTCTGGCGTATGTGTCCACGCGAGCTGGTCGAGACGAGTCACACGTCGAGCTGGGGTGCAGCGGCCACGGCCCGGACGCGGGTGTGCTGATGCCCAGCATGATCGAGCAGGTGCGCCTGTGGGACGCCAAGCACCGCGATGGTCCCGGACCGACGTTCCAGGCACACGCTGCCGGCGCTGTGCCGCCGCCCGGGTTCGGCATCGCCCGGCGGCACAGCTACATCACTGTGCGCTGGGAGGAGTAGGCCGCGGCGGGTTGCTGACCGTCTGCCAGAGTTCGTCGATGTCGGACCGGTCGTCCGGCTCGGGTGTGTCCACCCAGCCGCTGGCCCACTCGTTCTCCTCGCGGTCGTCCAGGTTGAAGATCGACTCCGCGAACGCGGCCGAACCGACGTACCGCTCCTCATCTTCGGTCTCAACAGCGTCATCGGGTACGGCGGAACTGCGCGGCGCGGACTGTGGCGTCACCAAGGACCGCGCGTACTGCTGCGCCTCGAGGATCCCGAGATCGCGCTCCACGCTCAGCAACCGGACGGCACCCACCTCGTTGCCGGCGTTCATCAGGTCCCGCACTCTCGCGTCCAGGTCCTGCTTCGGTGTCGGCAGGTTGTTCTGCGGCGGCCGGTGCGCGGGCGGCTGGTACGGGCCCGGGTTGTACTGCACCGGGTACTGGGCCGGCTGGAACTGCGCGGGCGGCTGGTAGACCCCCGCTGGTGGGTACGGCGTGCCGGCTCCGGGCTGGGTCTGCGCCTGGCCCGGGGGATTCCACTCGCCCGCGTGTCGCGGCTGGCGCCCGTTCTGCAGGAGTGACTGGAGCACGGCCGCGGCCTGCTGGCTGCCCTGCAGGCTTCCTCCTTGGACGGGGAACTGAGCTTGTCCGGGTGGCGGCGGCCCGCCCTGCCCGGCGGCCTGGGTGAACTGGCCCTGGAACTGGATCGGCTGGGTGCCGCCCTGCTGTGCCTGGATCCGCTGCATCAGCGCCTGCATCCGCGCGTTCTGCTTGGCGTTCCCGCCGGACTGCTGCTTGGCCTTGTTGATCAGCCCGAGCACGATCATCACCACGACGAAGATCACGAACCCCGTCATCAGCCGGCCTCCTGACCTGTCGACGCGACCACCGGAAGACCAGCCTACGGCCACCAGGGTCCGCCGAATCGGAGGAAAGCGACAGTGACCGCTACAATCTGCTGTTACCGCTGATCGATCTCGAAGGGCTTACCCGCGTGGCAACGACGAACGACCTCAAGAACGGCATGGTGCTCGACCTGGACGGGCAGCTGTGGTCCGTCGTCTGGTTCCAGCATCACAAGCCGGGCAAGGGCGGCGCCGTCGTCCGGACCAAGCTGAAGAACGTGCTGTCCGGCAAGGTGGTGGACAAGACCTTCAACGCCGACGTGAAGGTCGAGGTGGCCACCGTCGACAAGCGCGACATGACCTACCTGTACAACGACGGCTCGGCGTACGTGTTCATGGACAAGTCGACGTACGACCAGCTGCAGATCCAGCCCGAGGTGGTCGGCGACGCGTCGCACTTCCTGCTGGAGAACCAGGACGCGATCGTCGCGGTCCACGAGGACCTCCCGCTGTACGTCGAGCTCCCGGCCTCGGTCGAGCTCGTCGTGGAGTACACCGAGCCGGGCCTGCAGGGCGACCGGTCCAGCGGCGGCACCAAGCCGGCCCGCCTGGAGACCGGGTACGACATCCAGGTGCCGCTGTTCCTCACCACCGGCGAGAAGGTCAAGGTGGACACCCGGACCGGGGACTACCTCGGCCGCGTCAACTCCTGATCGACCGATCCTAGGGACAAAAGAACATGTCTGCCCGGAGCAAGGCCCGCAAGCGCGCCCTCGACGTGCTGTTCGAGTCGGAGGTCAGAGGGCTGCCGGTCGGCGGCACCCTGGCCGACCGGGTGGCCGACAACGACCCACCGGTGAACGAGTTCACCGTGGCGCTGGTCGAAGGCGTCGCGAAACACGTCGAGCAGATCGACGACCTGCTCGAGACGCACTCGGTGGGGTGGACGCTGGACCGGATGCCGGCCGTCGACCGGAACATCCTGCGGATCGGTGCCTACGAGCTCCTGTACGACGACCAGGTCCCGGACGTGGTCGCGGTGAGCGAGGCGGTGGCGCTGGCGCGGGACCTGTCGACCGACGAGTCCCCGACGTTCGTGAACGGCCTGCTGGCCAGACTGCTGCAGCTGAAGCCGACACTGGGCCTCTGAAAGGCCTCTGAAAGCTGCGAATGGATCGAGGGGGGCGAGCCCTCTCTGCCAGGCCCGGTGACCGTCTCGGTACGGTCCCGGGCCTCCTTGGTGCATGAAGAGGAGGCGGGCGGCCGCGGGCCAGCTGCTACAAGCCCCGACCGTCTGATGCCTTCGCCTGAAGGTCAGGCTCCGGCTGCCTCGGACGAATCCTCGACGTCACCCTTCGCCTCGGGGTTCAGGACTCCCCAGGAGATGAAGCGCTCGGTGAGCGTCGTCGGCGACTCGTCGTAGATCACCGCGAGCGTGCGCATGTCGTCCTGACGGATCGACAGCACCTTTCCGTTGTAGTCCCCGCGCTGAGCCTGGATCGTGGCCGCGTACCGCGTCAGCGGACCGGCCTCGCTCGCGTCGAGGTGTTGCAGCGCCTCCAGGTCGAGGATCAGCCGGGGCGGAGCGGCAGCTGCCGCGGCCGCGCTGGCGTTTCCTGGAAGCAGTTCACGGATCGGGACGCCGTAGAAATCGGCGAGCTCCGCGAGTTTCTGGACCGTGACGGCCCGATCGCCACGCTCGTACGAGCCGACGACGACCGCCTTCCAGCGACCCTTGGACTTCTCTTCCACACCATGCAGCGACAGTCCTTGCTGCTGGCGGATGGCGCGCAGCTTGCCACCCAGTGTCTTCGCGTATTCGCTAGGCACGCTGGTACTTCCCTCCAACTAGTTCGTCATCCGGGCTGCCGGAACGGCCCGGTCCGGCCAACAGGTTTTACACAGCCCCCCTCGATTACACAGAGTAACATTATTCTGGGCCGAAGGCCCGCGTCAAGACGGCGTGTCACATCCGATACCATGTCAAGCGGTCCGAACGTCCTTTAAAGACCTGTCCAGAGAGGCAGGAAAGGAGGAACGGTAGCGATGAGCCCTGCCCAGAGCGCAGAGCACCCCGAGATCACGCAGCCGCCGAAACGCAGCAGCCGCGAGGTCCTGGACGCTTCCGACATTTCCCGGGCACTGACCCGGATCGCGCACGAGATCCTCGAGCGCAACCGCGGCGCCGACCCGGTCGTGCTGCTCGGCATCCCCACCCGCGGAGTCCCGCTCGCCGAGCGCGTCTCCGCCCGGATCCAGGCGGTCGAGGGACAGAGCGTGCCAACAGGGTCACTCGACGTGACCATGTATCGCGACGACATCGGCCTCAAGCCGCCCCGCGGCCTGGAGCACACCGCGATCCCGGCGGACGGGATCGACGGCAAGGTCGTGGTCCTGGTCGACGACGTGCTCTTCTCCGGCCGGACGATCCGCGCCGCGCTCGACGCGCTCGGCGACATCGGCCGCCCGCGCGCCGTCCAGCTCGCCGTCCTGGTCGACCGCGGCCACCGCGAGCTGCCGATCCGCGCCGACTACGTGGGCAAGAACCTGCCCACCTCACTCGTCGAGCGGGTCACCGTGCACCTCGACGAGTTCGACGGCGAGGACGCCGTGCTGATCGCCGACAAGGGGGCGAAGTGAAGCATCTGCTGAGTGCGGCGGACCTCAGCCGGGACGAGGCGAACCTGATCCTCGACACCGCCGGGGAGATGCGGTCGCTGGCCGACCGCCCGATCAAGAAGCTGCCCGCGCTGCGCGGGCGGACCGTGGTGAACCTGTTCTTCGAGGACTCCACCCGGACCCGGATCTCGTTCGAGGCGGCAGCCAAGCGGCTGTCCGCGGACGTGATCAACTTCTCCGCCAAGGGCTCGAGCGTGAGCAAGGGGGAGAGCCTCAAGGACACCGCGCTGACGCTGCAGGCGATGGGCGCCGACGGCGTCGTCTGCCGGCACGGATCCTCCGGCGCGCCGCACCTGCTGGCGAAGTCCGGCTGGATGACCGGCTCGGTGGTGAACGCCGGCGACGGCACCCACGAGCATCCGACGCAGGCGCTGCTCGACGCGTTCACGATGCGCCGCCACCTCGGGTCGCTGGAGGGCCGCCGGATCACGATCGTCGGCGATGTCCTGCACTCGCGGGTCGCCCGGTCGAACGTGCTGCTGCTGTCGACCCTCGGCGCCGAGGTGACGGTGGTCGCCCCGCCGACGCTGCTGCCCGTCGACATGAGCAAGTGGCCGTGCGTCACGTCGTACGACTTCGACGCGGTGCTGCCGAAGAGCGATGCCGTGATGATGCTGCGGGTGCAGCGGGAGCGGATGAACGACGCGTTCTTCCCGAGCGCCCGCGAGTACACCCGGCGTTACGGCCTGGACAGGTACCGGATGGCGCAGCTGCCCGACGAGGCGATCGTGCTGCACCCCGGCCCGATGAACCGCGGCATGGAGATCAGCGCCGAAGTGGCGGACTCGACCCGCTCGGTGATCGTCGAGCAGGTCACGAACGGCGTGGCGATCCGGATGGCCGTCCTGTACCTGCTGCTATCTGGAAGTAACGAGACCGAGGAGCACACGGCATGACCGCATACCTGATCACCGGCGCGAGCGTTGTTGGCGGTGAGGTGGCGGACCTGCTGATCGACAACGGCGAGATCGTTGCCACTGGCACCGGCCTCGCCGCCCCCGGCGGTACGACGCGGATCGACGCCGCCGGACTGGTCGCGCTGCCGGGCCTGGTGGACCTGCACACGCACCTGCGCGAGCCCGGCCGCGAGGACGCCGAGACGGTCTTCACCGGCACCCGGGCCGCCGCGAAGGGCGGGTTCACCGCGGTCTTCGCGATGGCCAACACCGACCCGGTCGCCGACACCGCGGGCGTCGTCGAGCAGGTCTGGCGGCTCGGCCGCGACGCCGGGTACGCCGACGTGTACCCGATCGGCGCGGTCACGGTCGGACGCAAGGGCACGCAGCTCGCGGAGCTCGGCGCGATGGCCGACTCGGCCGCACGGGTCCGGGTGTTCTCCGACGACGGCGACTGCGTCTGGGACGCCGCGCTGATGCGCCGCGCGCTCGAGTACGTGAAGGCGTTCGACGGGGTGATCGCGCAGCACGCGCAAGAGCCGCGCCTCACGCAGGGCGCGCAGATGAACGAGGGCGCGCTGTCCGGCGTCCTCGGGCTGACCGGCTGGCCGAGTGTCGCCGAGGAGGCGATCATCGCCCGCGACATCCTGCTCAACGCGCACGTCGGTTCGAAGCTGCACGTCTGCCACCTGTCCACCAAGGGCTCGGTGGAGATCGTCCGCGCCGCCAAGCGCCGCGGGCTCGAGGTGACTGCCGAGGTCACGCCGCACCACCTGCTGCTGACCGAGGACCTGGCCGCCTCCTACAACCCGGTGTACAAGGTGAACCCGCCGCTGCGCACCAAGGAAGACGTCGAGGCCGTCCGCGAGGGTCTCGCCGACGGCACCATCGACATCGTCGCCACCGACCACGCGCCGCACCCGGTCGAGGACAAGGACTGCGAGTGGAGCGCGGCCGCGTTCGGTATGACGGGGCTGGAGACGGCGCTGAGCGTCGTACAGCACGCGATGATCGACACCAAGCTGCTCACCTGGGCAGACGTCGCGGACCGGATGAGCTACCGCCCGGCCGCGATCGGGCAGGCCGCCGAGCACGGCCGCCCGCTGGAAGCCGGCGCGCCCGCGAACGTCGTGCTGTACGACCCGCGCGTCGAGCGGACCGTCGTACCGGAGGAGTCGGTGTCACTGTCGCGGAACACGCCGTTCGACGGGATGACGCTGCCGGGCAAGGTCGTCGCGACCTTCCTGCGCGGTACGCCGACCGTCCTGGACGGTGAGCTGACCAAGTGAAGGCCGGTTTAGGCATTCTCGGCACGCTGCTGATCCTGGCGGCGGGCTACTTCGGCATGTACCGGGGCTGGCGCAACCGCCAGGCCCGGCAGGCCGGCCTGGCGCCGCTGCCCACGGCGCCGCCAGAAATCGACGGAGTCAGCACGCGTGGTACGGAGGGCGTGTACGTCGCCACGACGAGCGCCGGCGACTGGATGGACCGGATCGCCGTGCACGAACTGGGCGTCCGCGCCACCGCGGACCTGGCCGTCAGTGAGGCCGGCCTGATCTTCCACCGGCAGGGCGCGGCGGATGTCTTCATCCCCGCGGACCGGCTGACCGGGGTCCGGACCGACCGTGGCATCGCCGGCAAGGTGACCGCGGAGAAGTCCGGCCTGGTCGTGGTCACCTGGACCCACGACGGCCGCGAGCTCGACACCGGGTTCCGGCCGCGTCGCAAGGCCGACACCGCCGCCCTGACCGCATCCATCTCGACCTTGATCGGAGCATGATGAGCCAGCCCGCGCTCCTCGTCCTCGAGGACGGCCGGTCGTTCGCCGGTACGTCGTACGGGGCCACCGGATCCACCTTCGGCGAGGCGGTGTTCACCACCGGGATGACCGGGTACCAGGAGACGCTGACCGACCCGTCGTACCACCGCCAGATCGTCACCCAGACCGCGCCGCACATCGGCAACACCGGGGTGAACGACGAGGACGACGAGTCGCAGAAGATCTGGGTCGCCGGGTACGTCGTGCGTGACCCGGCGCGCGTCCCGTCGAACTGGCGCGCCACCCGGTCGCTCGACGACCAGCTGAAGGCGCAGGACATCGTCGGGATCGCCGGCATCGACACCCGCGCGCTGACCCGCCACCTGCGTGAGCGCGGCGCGATGCGGGCCGGGATCTCCACCGAGATCCTGGACCCGGCCGAGCTGCTGCAGAAGGTTCTCGAGCAGCCGCCGATGGTCGGCGCGGACCTTGCCTCGGAGGTGACGACGTTCGAGCCGTACGTCGTGCCGGCCGAGGGCGAGAAGCGCTTCACGGTGGTGGCACTCGACCTCGGGATCAAGACGATGACCCCGAAGCGGATGTCCGAGCGCGGTATCGAGGTGCACGTGATGCCCGCGACGACCTCCCTCGAGGACATCCTCGCGGTCGACCCGGACGGCATCTTCATGAGCAACGGCCCGGGCGACCCGGAGACCACGGAGCACCCGACCACGCTGCTGAAGCAGCTGCTCGAGCAGGACAAGCCGTACTTCGGGATCTGCTTCGGCAACCAGGTGTTCGGCCGGGCGCTCGGCCTCGGGACGTTCAAGCTGAAGTACGGGCACCGCGGTATCAACCAGCCGGTGCTCGACCGGGCCACCGGCAAGGTCGAGATCACGGCGCAGAACCACGGGTTCGCGGTGGACGCCCCGATCGAGGAGACGGTCGAGACGCCGTACGGCACGGCCGAGGTGTCCCACGTCTCGCTCAACGACAACGTCGTCGAAGGACTCAAGCTCACCGGCAAGGACGGCCGGGTGCTCGCGTTCTCAGTCCAGTACCACCCCGAAGCGGCGGCGGGTCCCCACGACTCGGCGTACCTGTTCGATCGCTTCGTAGAACTGATGGAGGGGCGGGCCTGATGCCACGTCGTACAGACATCGAGTCGGTCCTGGTGATCGGCTCCGGCCCGATCGTGATCGGCCAGGCCTGCGAGTTCGACTACTCCGGGACCCAGGCCTGCCGGGTGCTGAAGGAGGAAGGCTTCCGGGTCGTCCTGGTGAACTCCAATCCGGCCACGATCATGACCGACCCGGAGTTCGCCGACGCGACGTACGTCGAGCCGATCACCCCGGAGTACGTCGAGAAGGTGATCGAGAAGGAGCGCCCGAACGCGCTGCTCGCCACGCTCGGCGGCCAGACCGCGCTGAACGCGGCGATCGCGCTGCACGAGAACGGCGTCCTGGAGAAGTACGGCGTGGAGCTGATCGGCGCGTCTGTCGATGCGATCCAGCGCGGTGAGAACCGGGAGTCGTTCAAGCAGATCGTCGAGAAGCTCGGCGCGTCCGTGGCCCGTTCGGTCATCTGCCACACGCTGGATGACGTGATGGGCGCGGCCGACCAGCTCGGGTACCCGCTGGTGGTGCGGCCGTCGTTCACGATGGGCGGCGTCGGCAGCGGGATGGCGTACGACGAGGCCGACCTGCGCCGGATCGCCGGCGCCGGGCTGCACGCCTCGCCGACCACCGAGGTGCTGATCGAGGAGTCGATCCTCGGCTGGAAGGAGTACGAGCTGGAGGTGATGCGCGACAAGGCCGACAACGTCGTGATCATCTGCTCGATCGAGAACGTCGACCCGATGGGTGTGCACACCGGCGACTCGGTGACGGTCGCGCCGGCGATGACGCTGACCGACCGCGAGTACCAGGTCATGCGGGACCTTGCCATCGGCATCATCCGCGAGGTCGGCGTCGACACCGGCGGCTGCAACATCCAGTTCGCGGTGAACCCGGCCGACGGCCGGCTGATCGTCATCGAGATGAACCCGCGGGTGTCGCGCTCGTCGGCGCTGGCGTCGAAGGCGACCGGGTTCCCGATCGCCAAGATCGCCGCGAAGGTTGCGATCGGCTACACGCTCGACGAGATCCCGAACGACATCACCAAGCAGACCCCGGCCAGCTTCGAACCGACGCTGGACTACGTGGTGGTGAAGGTGCCGCGGTTCGCGTTCGAGAAGTTCCCGGCCGCGGACGCCACGCTGACCACGCACATGAAGAGCGTCGGCGAGGCGATGGCGATCGGCCGCAACTACACCGAGGCGCTGCAG
>DASXXB010000056.1:0-2030 GCA_036503355.1 Kribbella sp.
GGACTGCCCGGCCGGCGCCGGCAGGTCGAAGCTGCTGAACCAGTCCTTCACCTTGGTACCGACGGCGTCGAGGCCGCCGTCGGCCTGGATGCTGGCCCAGCCGAAGCGGGACGGATCCGCGCCGGCTTCGACGAGGCGCGAGCGGAAGTAGTCGTTGTGCGTCTTCTCGCAGCCGTGCTCGAGGAGCAGCGCCATCCGGGTGTTCGGATGCAGCAGATAACCGAGCATGATCCGCGCGAACGTCTCCTCGGACGCACCGCCGCTGCTGCCACAGCCCTCGGTGTGCGGCAGCGCGACCATCCGGGTGACCGCGTCGCCGGCCCACTTCTCCAACTCGGCCTGCGCTGCGATCCGCAGCGCGATCTGACCCGAGCAGAGGCTCGTCGGCAGGATCAGGCCCACAGCCTCCGGCACCAGGCGGTCGTCGACCTTGAGGAGCTCGGCGGGCGTCCTGCTGTCCGAGGTCAGGCCGTGGTGCGGCAGGCCGTCCAGCGGGGCGTCGCGGTCCTCGGCCGGAAGGTCGGCCAGCTTGCGGGCCATCCGGCCGTCGGTGGTGATCGAGATGCCTTCGCGCGGACCGGTCTGCTTCCAGTTCCGCCAGATCGACACCTGGCTGTGCCCGGCGCGTTCGCCCGCGCTCTTCTCACCGGACGCGACGCGGACGACGAGATCGAAGGTCTCCGCGGTCAGGTCCGCCATCGACGTACCGGTCAGGTACTTGCCGGCGTCGACGTCCATCTCGGCCCGCAACCGCTCGTACCGCGCGGTCGTCGTGACGAACTTGAGCGTCGGGACGAACGGGAAGTTCGTGATCGAGCCGTTGCCGGTGGTGAAGAAGATCAGGTTGCAGCCGCTGCCGATCTGGCCGGCCACCGATTCCAGGTCGTTGCCGGGGCTGTCCATGAAGATGTAGCCGTCACCGGGCAGCGGCTCGCCGTACTCGATGACGTGGTCCAGCCGCACCTCGCGCGGCAGTTTGCGAGCAGCGCCGATCGACTTCAGCACGATGTTGTAGAGGCCGCGGTACACGTTGCCGCCGGACGGGTTGCCCTCGGCGGTGTGCCCGTGCCAGCCGACGCGTTCCTTGAACGACTTGATGATCGCGAGGAAGCGCTGAGCGGTCGCGAGGTCGCGGACGTTCTTCAGGACGTACGGCTCGGCGCCGATCAGTTCGTCGGTTTCCGCGAGTACCGCCGTACCGCCGTGGCGGATGACCTCCGCGCTGACCTGGCCGGCGAGCGGGTTGGCCGAGATGCCGGAGAACGCGTCGGAACCGCCGCATTGCAGGGCAATCTTGAGATCGGCGAGCGGGACCTCCTCGCGCTGCTGCGCGTCGACCACCGGCAGCCACGGCTCGATCAGCACGCCGGCAGCGGTCAGGTCGTGCTCGAAGCCCGCGCTACGGGTGAAGTAGGCGTGCGGCACCTTGATCGAGGGGTAGTCATGCTCGGCCATGAAGTCCGCGATCGCCTTGCCGGAGACGACGTCGCCCTCGGTGTCGACGATCAGCACGGCGCCGACGTTCGGGTTCAGGGTGAAGCCGGCCAGCGTCGCGAGCAGGAAATGCAGGTTGTTCGGTACGTCGTCCTCGCCGCCCTCGGTGTGCGCGACCGGTACGACGCCGTCGCCCGCGGCCGCGTGCGAGAACCGGCGCGCGAGCTCGGTGACGAATCCGCTGCTGCGGGAACTCGTCGCCAGCAGTACGACGTGGTTCCGGGTGCCGGCCGGACCCTGGGTGCGCGGGTAGCCGAGGAACGTACCGGGTTGCTCGACGCTCGTCACCTGGGCGCCGAAGTTCAGCGCGGACTCGTCGAGCTCGTACGGGTCGAGCGGCTCGTTGGTCGCGGACGGCTCCGCCGGCAGTCCTTCCACCCCGCGCGCGGTGACGGCCGCGAGGCTGGTCGGCGTACAGACGTAGTCGCCCGGGACGAGGTCGCGGGACGCGCGCGCGAACGCGGTGTTCCAGGACGTCAGCGCGCCGCCGGTCGGGACCGGAGCGACCACGAAGCGGTGCCCTTCGAGCACGGTGT
>DASXXB010000057.1:0-32688 GCA_036503355.1 Kribbella sp.
GCAGGCGTTCGCGTACGACGGGTGAGCAGGAAGACCGCGCGTCCGACATCGCCTTCCGCGGGCAGCCGTACGGCGACACCGGGCGCGCCTGCGCCGACGACCAGGTCCGGGAGCAGTGCGCCCGCGCCCGTCGTACGGACAAGCTCCAGCAGAATCAGGAAATCGTCGGAGCTGTAGCGAATATCGGGCTCGAATCCGCCGAGTTCGCGGCAGACGCGGACGTGCATTTCGCGGTGGCCCGTGCCCGGTTGACAGGCCGCCCAGGGCAGCTCGCGCAACTGTTTCAGCGGGACCCTGTCGCGAGCGGCGAGCGGATGGTCGTCCGGGAGGACGACGCGGATGTGCTCGCGGAGCAGCGGCTCGCGGTGGAGGTCGGCGTGGACGGCACGCGGCTGGCCGTCGTACTCGTCGCCGACCATCACGTCCAACTGCTGCAACCGCAAGGCCGGCGCAGCCTGCTCCACTTCCAACTCACTCGCCTCGACGCGAATGTCGGGATGGGTCGCCGCGAGGCTGCGGATCGCCGGCGCGACGACCCTGATGAACGCGGACTGGAACGCCCCGATGCGGACCACCCCGGCGACCCGGCCCGCCGCGACCGCGGCGAGCTCGGCCTCGGCCGCCTCGACCCCTTCGAGCAGCGTCGTCGCATGCCGAACCAGGACCTCACCCGCCGCGGTCAGTCGCACGTTGCGGCCGATCCGCTCGAGTAACGGCGTACCGGCCTCACGCTCCAGGACCGCCAACTGCTGGGAGATCGCGCTGGGTGAATAGCCGAGCGCCCGGGCCGCGCCGTGGACTGTTCCGCGGCCGTGGACCTCGCGCAGCAGTCGCAGCCGATGCAGCTCCATCATTTGTTCAGCTTAGCTTCACAATGCTGTCCGTGAAGCCGCGATGGACGTGAACGGTCCACTGGTCTGACCATCAATGGCGTGGGACGCCTCTTCTGCCTTCTGTCCGCCGCCACGTTCGGGGTCATGGCCGTGTTCGGCAAGCTCGCGTACGGCGCGGGCGTATCGGTCGACGCTCTGCTGCTGGTCCGGTTCGGTCTGGCCGGCGTACTGCTGCTGGGCATCGCGCTCGCCCGCGGTGCGCTGCGCAACCTGCCGCGACGAGCGGTCGTCACCGGCCTCGCGATGGGCGCCTTCGGGTACGCCGCCCAGTCCACGTTCTACTTCTCCGCGCTGGCTCGCATCGACGCGTCGCTGGTCGCGCTGATCCTGTACCTGTATCCGGTCCTCGTGATGGTCGGAGCGATCGCGCTGCGCCGCGAACGTGCGTCGCGACGGCGGATGTGGGCGCTGGCGGTGGCGCTCGTGGGGATCGCGCTGGTGCTGAGCGGCGCGGTCACCGGGCACTTCGACGTGCTCGGTATTCTGCTGGCGTTGGGTGCACCAATCGTCTACACGTGCTACATCCTGGTCGGGGACTCTCTGACCGGCGACGTTCCTCCGCTCGCCTTGACGGCACTGGTGTGTCTCGGAGCGTTCGGCACCTTCGGCATCCTCGGGCTGTTCCGCGGCATCGACCTGACGTTCGCCCCGGTCGGTTGGCTGTGGCTGGCGGCTGTCGCGGTGATCAGCACTGTCGCGGCAATCCTGTTCTTCTTCGCCGGGATGGCGCGCGTCGGACCTTCGGTTGCGTCAATCCTGTCCATCTTCGAGCCGGTCGTAACGGTCGGCGCCGCGGCCCTGGTCTTCTCCGAGAACCTGGACGCAACCCAGTGGCTGGGCGCCACACTCGTCCTGTCCGCCGTACTCATCATCCAATGGCCGTCGCGCCCGACGCCTCCCATCGACAGCGGGGCGCACGCGCCACGCCAGCAGTACCGGTCACGGACACGCCGGCGGTCGGCGGTGGCGTGAGCGTCGCGTTCACGCCACCCCGTTGCCGATCGGGTTCACGGCTGCGGTTGCCATTCGTCGTTCGGCATTCGGAGGATCGCCCACCCCACCGCGGCGAACCCGACTGCCTGGAGGCCCCAACCGATCAGATCGAGGCCGTGACTGCTGACGATGACCGCCGCCACGAAGTGGATCGGCTGCGAGATCGCGACCGCCACCGCGGCCCAGCGACCGCCGACCCCGGACCGCCACATCGCGATACCGAGCAGCACGGTGCCCAGCACGTGACCGATCACGAAAACCACCCCGGCCAGATCCACCGACCCGTGCGTGGTCTCGGCGATCTTGGTGATTGAGGCCTGGTCGATACCGGCGGTCCCGGCGGACCACGCGAACACGTCACTCGACGCCGTCCAGGGCAAGGACAGGTATCCCGGGATCATCAGGAACAGCGCGATCCCGGTGAGCCAGGGCGTCCCGCGCCGCGTCAGCCGGCTGACGAAGTACGCGCCAGGCACCAACGTCAGGATCGCCACATAGGCGAGCCAAATCACCAGCGAACTGCGGCCCAGATCGTCGACAATCTTATTGGTGATTGTCGACGTATCATCCGTCGTGTTGTACGGCAGAAGGAACCGCAGCAGCGCCACCGCCGCCGGCCCGATCGGCAGGATCACCGCCGCCACCCACCGCCATACGGGGCGGATATCCGCGCGCGACGTCGTACGGCTCATCGTCTCTGTCATCGCGCACCTGCCAACTCTCGCTTCGGCAGCAGTACGGCGATGACGCCGACGACCGTCGCGGCGACGCCAACCCCGGCAGCCACGACCGCAGCCGTCGGTACGTCGGACGCGAAGAACGCCGGTACAGCGAGCAGCGCCGACGCCAACCGCAGTGTGATCAACGGCGCCAGCGTCCACCGCCTCCCGCGCCAGGCGTAGCCGACCAGCACCAGGCTGATCAGTCCAATCACCGCGGACCCGATCGCGATGCTCATCGGCGGATGCTCTCCATCCGTCGCGAACGGCGTACTCAGATCGGCCAGCGCGAGCAGTCCGAGCAGGACCAGCCCGAATTTGTACATCTCCCTACCCCCTTGTGTGTCGGTGCTGGGCTCCACCGTGACCTGCGGGCCGCGTGGTCCGCCTGGGGCGCGGATCCCACTCGGACGGGCGGTTCCCCGCCCGATCCGGGATCACGTTCCCGAGACGGCGGGAACCTTTCGGGCGCACACTGCGGATATGACAACCTCCGTGAACCGCCGCGGCCTGGCCGGTGCGCTGGCCGGCCTGGTGATCGCCGAGGTGCTGTTCGCCGTCGTGCACGGCCTGTCGATCGGCTGGGGATGGCAGCGACTGGTCGACACCTTCGTCGTCACGAACGGCCTGATGGGACTGACGTTCGGCCTCTGCGGTGCGGTCATCGCGTGGTACCGGCCGGCCAACCCGATCGGTTGGCTGTTCCTCGCGGACGGGATCGGCCACGCCACGACGCCGTTCGCCAACGCCCTCGCGCACCTCGTACACGGTGAACTCGCCCAGCGACTGCTCGTGACCGTCTCGATGGCGGCGTGGCCATGGTCGATCGGGTTGTTCCTGCCGCTCGCGCTGCTGCTGTTCCCGACCGGCCGGTTGCTGTCCCCGCGCTGGAGGTGGGCCGCGATCGGGATCATCGTGACCGCCCCGCTGTTCGTGCTCGAGATGATCGGCAGCGGGGAACCGATCTCTCCCGACCTGCCGTTCGGGTACCTTCGCGTTCCGAACTTCGACGCTCTCCAGCCGCTCTGGACCGCCACCGAGGTACGCAACCTCCTCGCGATCCTGCTGGCCGTCGCCTGCCTGACGATCCGCTACCGCCGCGCCGACGAAACGGGCCGTCGGCAACTCTTGTGGTTGCTGCTGGCATCGGTCATCGCGATCCTGTTCATCACGCCCTGGGCCTTCGTCGCCGGTACGCCGATCCTTGTACTGCTGGCGATTCCGCTGATCCCGATCTCGGTCGCGGTGGCGATCGTGCGTTATCAGCTGCTCGACATACGGTTGGTCGTGACGCGCGCGCTGACCTGGGCGCTGCTCTCGTTGGTTGCGATCGGCATCTATGCGGCGCTGGTCGCGTTGCTCGACTCACTGATCGCGTCCCAGGTCGGACGCTCCGCCGCGGTGACCGTATTCGTCGCACTGATCATCGCGCCGGTGCTCCCGCGACTGCAGCAACTCGTCGACCGCGCACTGTACGGCGATCGCAACGACCCGGCCCGAGTGGCGTCCCGAGTCGGCGAACAGCTGTCAGCCGGCCTACCCGGCGTACTCGCCGCAATCCGCTCCGCCCTCCGCCTCCCCTACGCCGGCCTAACAGTAGACGGAGTCCTCATAGCCTCAACCGGCACACCCCCACCCGACACGACACCAGACTCCGCCGCGCCGCCGAACGGTACGACGGAGGGTCCCGTCGGGGCATCGCACCGTACGCCGACGGCTACCGTCGCAAAATCGGACAGCCCAGCTGCAGGTCCCGCCACGACGCCGGACGGCACATCCGAAGGTCCCGTCGCAGCCTCGCGTGGTACGGCGGCGGGCTCTGTCGCGGCCTCGGGCGATGGGGCGATGGGTTCCGTTGGGGCGTCGGGCGGGGATGTGGCGGGGTCTGTCGTGCGGCTGGAGCTTTCGTACGGTGGTGAGGTGGTCGGGGTACTCGAGGTCGGGGTGCGGTCGGGTGAGGCGGGGTTGTCGTCGGCTGATCGCAGTGTGCTCGGGCTGGTCGCCGTACCGCTGGCTGTGGCGGTACACGCGACGCGTTTGTCGGCCGAGTTGCAGTCGTCGCGCGAGAAGCTCGTGTCGGCGCGGGAAGAGGAGCGGCGGCGACTCCGGCGGGACCTGCACGACGGTCTCGGGCCTACGCTCACGGGAGTCGCGTTTTCCGCGGACGCCGCCGCCAATCTCATCACCACCGACTCGTCGCAGGCGATGTCCGCCGACGCTGCCCGAGCCGTCGAACTGCTCGCGCGTCTGCGCGCGGACACTCGTTCGGCGATCACCGACGTACGGCGTCTCGTCGAGGACCTGCGGCCTCCCGCGCTCGACGAGCTCGGCCTGGTCGAGGCGTTGCGCCAGCGCGCCGACCAACTGTCATTCCGGGCCGACGGGCGGGCGATCCAGGTGAAGGTCGCGGCCGAGGGGCTGCCGACGTTGCCCGCCGCGCTGGAAGTGGCGGCGTACCGGATCGCGACCGAGGCGCTGACGAACGTCGTACGGCACTCGGCCGCGACATCCGCCGTACTAACACTCCGATGTACGAACGAGCTGGAGATCGAGGTGGTCGACGACGGACCGTCCAACGGCGCATGGCATCCAGGTGTGGGCCTCCAAGCCATGCACGAACGCGCCGCCGAACTAGGTGGCACCTTCCAAGCCGGCCCCACCCCCACCGGCGGCCGACTCCAAGCCCACTTCCCCCTACCAACCACCCCACCCACCAACCCCGGCCCCAGCTACCCCACCACCCCAACCCTCAACTCCCCCACAACCTCCACCCATCCATCGGCCGCGCCCGGCACCGAGTCCTCCACGCACTCCGGCACCGCCTCCACCGCCCTACCGACTACACCGACACCCGCCACGCTCGCCGACTCCCCCACACCCACCAGCACGACCTCCACCCACCTATCCGCCGCGCCCGGCACCGAGTCCCCCACGCACTCCGGCACCGCATCCACCGCCCTACCGCCCCCACCGGGACCCGGTACGTTCGCCGGCTGCCCCACACGCGCCAGCGCGGCACTCGCCGACGTACCTGCTGCGCCCGGCGCGGGCTCTCCCGCACCCTCCGGCACGATCTCCACGGACCCAGCTGCCACGCCCGACGCCAGCTCTCCCGCGCGGTCCGCGAAGGCGCCGACCGGCTCTGCATCCGGCTCCGTCCCGAGCGTCGGACCTCAGGCCGGGTGCGCCGCGGGCGCCGTCAGTTCCAACGACAGCGACCCGGCGACCGGCGGCGGCCAGGCTCGTGCTGGCATGCCTTCTTCAGATGGCTCTTCCTTGGAGGTGCGGTGATTCGGGTTGTGCTGGCCGACGATCATCCGGTGGTGCGCGCCGGGCTGGAGGCGTTGCTGAGTTCGCTGCCCGGGATCGAGGTGGTGGGTGTCGCGGCGACCGGGCGCGAGGCCGTCCGGGAAGTCGTCACGACCCGCCCCGACGTCGCCGTACTCGACCTGCAGATGCCCGACCTCGACGGTTTCGCCGCCACCCGCGAGCTGGCCCGCGCGGCGCCGGAGGTCGCCGTACTCGTACTCACCATGTTCGAGGACGACGACTCGGTGTTCGCCGCCATGCGCGCCGGCGCCCGCGGGTACCTCGTCAAAGGCGCCGAACAGGAGGAGATCGCCCGAGCGATCCGTGCCGTCGCGGCCGGCGAGGCGATCTTCGGGCCCGGCGTCGCCCGCCGCGTACTCACGTTCTTCGCCGCCCCACCACCCACCGACCCGTTCCCGGAACTCACCTCCCGCGAACGCCAGATCCTCGACCTGCTCGCCGCCGGCCTGTCCAACCCCGCGATCGCCACCCGCCTCGACCTCGCCCCGAAGACCGTCGCCAACAACGTCTCCACCATCTTCACCAAACTAGGCACCGCAGACCGAGCCACCGCCATAATCCAAGCCCGCAACGCCGGCCTGGGCATACCAAAGGACGGGTAGTGGTCCCCCGGCCGCACCCCCGCCTGGACCACCCAGCGCAACGGCGGAGTCCCCGACCAATACTCGTTCTTCGGTACGCCACAACCACTCGCGGACCAACCAACCCCGCGGCAGTATCGGGTCCGCAAATGGCGTAACGACAGGAGGTAGCCGACCCAACCACTCGCTCGCCCGCGTGAGCCCTGCGTCAAGCGCCCCGATTGGACGACTACCTCCTGTCCTTACGCCCACCAATCGCGTTCAAGTACCGGTTGGCGACGGTTTCGAGGTGGGTGATGAGCGCGGGTGGGCCGTCGACGTCGAAGTCGAGGCCGAGCATGCCGATGTAGACGGCGATGGTCTCGAGGGAGTCGGCGCCGGTGATCAGGACGCTGGTGTTGTCGTCGACCGACTCGACGATGCCGACGGCGGCGTGGATCCGCGACAGTACGTCCTGCGCGGGCGCGTGCACCGTGATCCGCGCATGCACCTTCCACCCCGCGGACGCCACGTCCCGCAGTACGAAATCCGCGTACTCCGCCTCGGGCATCGGCCGCGGCCGGTACCGGCGACCCGTTGCCATCCGCAACGACATCCAGTCGACCCGGTACGTGTGCCACTCCGACTGCTCGTCGCGCGCCACGAGATGCCAGTACCCGTGCCAACTCACCAATCGGTACGGCTCCACCAGGATCGGCAGGTCCTGAGTAGCACTCGATCCAGCCTTGTAGAGCGAAGCCCCTTCCGGTACGACGTACCCGAAACGGAGGTAGTGCTCGTCGCGGATACACGCGGCGATTGTTGACAAGAGGATTGTGTCGATCTCGGGCGGATCGATGTTCGAGCGGGTGTTGTCGGGGCCCTTGTCCATCGCGTTGTTGATCGCATTGACCTGACGCTGAAGGCGGTGCGGGAGGACCTGCTGGAGCTTGGTCAGCGCGCGAACGCTGCTCTCCGCCATACCGACGACGCCGGCGCCGGTACGCAATCCGACAGCGACGGCGACCGCCTCCTCGTCGTCGAGCAGCAACGGCGGAAGTTTCGCGCCGACGCCGAGCTGGTAATGCCCGGCCGGTCCGCGCGTCGCGTCCACCGGGTACCCGAGCTCGCGGAGCCGATCGATGTCGTTGCGCACCGTCCGCGTCGACACCTCGAGCCGCTCGGCGAGCTCGGCACCGGTCCAGGCAGGGCGGGTCTGCAGCAGCGCGAGGAGCGCCAGCAGACGCTGTGAAGTCTCCAGCAAACCCGCCTCCTAATTAGGAATCTAATGTTCCTATACAGATCCTACGGTAGAGCCATGAACACGAACGAGAGCATCCGGCCCTTCACCGTCACGATCGCCCAGGCCGACCTGGACGACCTGCAGCAGCGGCTCGCGCGAACCCGTCTCCCCGAGGCGGCACCCGGCGACGACTGGGACTACGGCACGCCGAACCACTACCTCCGCGAGATGGTCGACCACTGGCAGAACGGGTTCGACTGGCGCGCGCAGGAGGCCCGGATGAACGAGTTCCCGCACTACCTGACCGAGATCGACGGCCAGACCGTGCACTTCATCCACGTACCGTCCAAGGTCGAAGGCGCAACGCCGCTGCTGCTGACCCACACCTACCCCGGTTCGTTCGTGGACTTCCTCGACATGATCGGCCCGCTCACCGATCCTTCGTCGTACGGCGGAACCGACGCCGACGCCTTCTCGGTCGTCGTACCGTCGATCCCCGGCTTCGGATTCAGTACGCCGCTGGTCGATCGCGGGTGGACGATGGCGCGGGTCGCCCGCACGTTCGACACGTTGATGCGGCGGCTCGGGTACGAGTCGTACGGCGCTCATGGGTCCGACGCCGGCGCGATGGTCGCGCGCGAACTCGGCGTACTCAATCCTGAAGGCTTCCTCGGACTGCATGTCCTGCAACTGTTCTCGTTCCCGTCGGGCGACCCGGCCGAGTTCTCGCAGTTCACTCCTGAGGACTATGCAGCGTTGGAGCACCTGAAGTGGTTCCAGTCGGTCGGCGGATACAACGCGATCAACTCCACCCGCCCGCAGACCGTTGCCGTCGGCATCTCCGACTCCCCCGTCGGCCAACTCGCCTGGAACGAACTCTTCAACAACTTCGGCAACGGCACCAGCCTGGTCACCCGCGACCAGATCCTCACCGAGGTCTCCCTCTACTGGTTCACCAACACCTCAGCCGCGGCAGGCCGCTACCACTACGAAGAAGCCCACGCCGGCACCGAACCCCAACTCAACCACGCCCCCACCGGCGTAGCCGTCTTCGCCGACGACTTCAAAACCATCCGCCCATTGGCCGACCGCGACAACCCCAACATCGTCCACTGGTCCAACTTCGCCAAGGGCGGCCACTTCGCCTCCCTCGAACGCCCCAAAGACCTGACGGAGGACCTCCGCACCTTCTTCCGCAACCTCTGACGAAGTCGAAGGGCCGGTCCGACCGGCCCTTCACTTATCGGTGTCGATGGTGCCGATCTGTTTCGGCCCAGAACTGTCGAGCACCGCAATCCCCGGCTCGAAGAACCGGCTGAGGTAGAGCCGCCCCCCGTCCCGGCTCAGCGCGAACCGTGCGACGAGCCCCAGGTTCGTACTCAGCGTGCCGGCGACCTGGCGACGGCCGAGATCGACCACCCACACGAGGTCGTCGCGATCCGATCTGCCGAGGACGTACAGCCGCTTGCCGTCCACACTGACCGCCCCGGCGGACGCGTCGTCCGGCAACGATCCCTGAATCACCGCGGCCGCCACGTTCTTGGTGTCGATCACGGCGTACGACGTCCGTCCGACGACGTACAGCAGTCCGCTACCTGTCCCGAAAGCAAGGTCGCGAGGCTCGGCGCCGACATTGATCGGGCTGCGCGCCGCCTTCCTGGTGCTCGTGTCGAGGACAGAGACGGTGCCCGGATCCGCGTTGGCGACGTACAGCCGCTGGCCCTGGTCGTCGACAACGAGGTCTGTCGGCGTCGATCCGCTCGCGAGTGGACCGCCGATCGTGGTCAGCTTCTCGGTGTCGATCTCGGTGATCGTCGCCGCCTTCGGGCTGAGGACGAAGAGGCGATGGTGCACGGCGTCGACGGCGACGGCTGTCGGGCCGGGAGCAACACCGATCGGCCGGCCAACCACCTTCCAGGTGGCGACGTCGATCACCGAGATCGAGTTCGACTGCGAGTTGGCGACGTACAACCGGGCACCGTCCGCCGACACGACCAAATTGCTGGGCTGGACCCCAACCGGCAGCGCTTCCCCTACACGCTCGCGGGTTGTCGTGTCGAACTTCAAGACCTTGTTGTTCACGACGTCGGTCGCGTACAGGAACTGGTCGTCCGGGCTCACTGTCAGACCGAGCGCGAGTGCCTGCCGCGGGGCGGGTGGCACGACATTGATCGCCGTGACGCCGACGACGAGTGGCGCCAAGGCGGCGGCCATCGGGACCCAGCGCCGAAGGGGTACGCCGGGGCCGATCGGCCTGATCGTCGTCACGCCGAGCGCGAGCCAGATCGCGATCAGGACGAACGCACCGAACTGCGGCAGGTCGGTCTTGCTCTGGAACCTCAGGAAGCCGAACAGGAGAACGAATCCACTCAGGACCCAACCGGCCAGGAACTGACGATTGAACCGGATCAGCGGTCCCGCGATCGCCATTTCGGCGGTCAGGAGATAGAGGAGTGTTACCGCGAGCGGATGCACCCTCGTGTGGCGGACGATGTACACCAGGATCAGGAGCACCACGACGGCTGCCGCAGCACCCAGCGCCAACTGCAGCGTGTGCGTTGCGTTTCGATCTGGCGGCGTACGACGCAACCGGAGCATGGCGATCGCGCCGGCCAGGAGCCACGCTACAGACCCACCTAGGTACCAGGCCGCCTGCGACGGGTGCGGGCCTGGAAGTTTGAACGTGATCCATCCGATCGCCTGGCCACTGGCAAGGAGCCCCGGACCAGCCAACCCCAGGACGAAGGCAGGAGCCTTCGTACGTACGACGACAGCGACTGCAGCGACCGCGAGTACGGCCACCACGACCTGCTGCCAGAGGAACGGTGCCGCGACAACCGCACAGATGACCTGTGCGGCAGCGGCGATCACGGTCAGGAGGAAGGTCGGCCAGTCCAGCCCGGGCAGGCGGAAGCGGTCGCGCCATCGCCTGCCAGTCGCCCGCGCCGCCGCTCCGAAGGTCGGCCCGGTGGGTCGCCTGCCGGTCGGCGGTTGAAATCGTATCACCGGTGGCGGGTTGTCGAGAAAGGCTTGGGCGGTGGCTGAGATGGCTCGGCTGTCGTCGTCCCGGAGTCGCTCGAGTTGCTCACGCGCGGTACGACGTACCAGCTCGTTGTTTGCTTGCAGCAACTGACCTAGTGGGGCGAGCGCGGATTGGCGGAGGTCCGTGAGCGGACTGTTGATCGCGCCAACGAGATGCTCGGGCAGTGTCCACTGCGGGTTGGAGGCAACGACCGTGCGCCCCTCGGTCTCGGCGAACTGGCGCGGGCGCTGACTGGGCTGTTCGGCGGTCACGGCCTTGTAGGTGTAGTCGTACAGTTCGTCGGTCGTGATGTCACCGTCGGCGTCCAGATCCGCGGCGCCGGTACGCAATCCTTCGATCAAGTGGTGCGTGAACACCGACTGCGGCGCATCGCCGTGGATCTGGCTGCCTTCGAAGGCGTACTGCGTGGAGTCCGACGCCGTCAGCACAGTACGCCCACGACCGCCGAGCGCCTCCCGTGTGTGTACGGCGGCATCCGCCTTCGCGAACCGTTGCACGGCGTACGCACCGCTGTAGCAGCAGTCGAGGATCAGGATCTTCTGTCTCGACGTACTCTCCGACACCGCCTCGTCCACCAACTGAGCGGACAGTGCTGTGAAGCGCAAACTGTCGCGGACGGTGTCTTTCATGGCGAGGTACAGGCGGCCGTTGTCGTCCTTCAGGCCGTGCCCGCTGAAGTACAGCAACGTCAGGTCGTCACGCTCGCCTGCCGCGTAGAAGTCCGCGATCGCCTTGCCTACTTCGTGCGTCGGCTTGTTGATGAGCACGCGTACGTCGAAGCCGGCGATCGCAGGATCCTCCAGTACGGCCGCCAATGCCTCCGCGTCCTGGGCCGGCGCGGCCAACCGACGCAGTCCGGCGTCCTGGTAGTCGTAGGTGGCCACCAACAGCGCCCGTCGCATGGTTCAGCTCGCGTCGTGTCTGCGCAGGAACGCCTCGATCAGCGCTCGCTGCTCCTCCGGCGCCGCCGCATCCAGCTCGATCGAGTCCTCCCCCACGGTGAGCTTCACCCGCTGCCCAGCGGTACGCCGACCCAGCCAGTCCCTGACGATCGCGATCAGCAGCGGCACCATCCCACCGGCACCACCCAGCGCAACCGCCACCGCCCCCACCGCGGCCGCATCCCCCTTGGATCCATCGGGCGCGACCGTCAGCACATCACGAACCTCGAACTCCCCCAACTCCCGCCGCAACTGCCGAATCCCCCGATCCGCCACCTCCGGATCGACATCGACCAACACCACCTCGACCCAAGCCCCCACAACCCGCCCTCCCCAAGCTCTCCCACCGCGCCAAATGATCCTCGCAACGGTGGCCCTTCGCAACGGTCAGTAGCCACTCACCTCCAGGGCGCACCTGTGGACAACCTGAACTGACCTCCTCCGCTGAAGGCGGTCCCGTAGCAGCCGACATCGGCGAGGCCCTTGAACAAGCCGATAAACGACTCCGAATTCAGGCGCCGCGAGCCGGCCGTTGCCTCGTCTAGGCTGGAAGGACGCCAGCGAAGGAGTTCAGATGTCGACCGAGACGCCGCAGGATCGCCCCAACGGTGACCGGGTCAATGTGATCGATACGGCGACCGCGGCCCACAACTTGCCCCGGATGCTGCAGCGGTTTCGCTCAGGCCACGCTGAGCCACTGATCTTCGGCGACGAGGGCCAGGCGGAGGGCGTGGTCGTTCCCTTCGACCGGTGGGAGCAGCTCGAAGAGCTGGCAGCGGATGCCGAGCAGGCCGCGGAGGTTCGCGAAGTCACCCGGCGTCGCCTGGCGACGAACCGCGTCGAGGACTATGTGTCGGCCGACGAACTCGCCGCGGAATTTGGGTGGAATCTTGACAGTGACAACGAGCCACCCGCATCGCGATGACGGCCAAGTATCGCCTGATCCTCGATCCCGAGCTTCGCGACGAGCTTCGTGAACTCCAGGTCCGCGCCCTAGCGAATCCCAATGGAGCCGAAGCCAAGCAGTTCGAAGCGGCTCGGGTCGCGCTGAGCGCCCTGCGCGAGGGTCGCGAGGCCGAGTTCGCCGGCGAGCGCCTCGGCCGTTCCGACAATCATCCAGACCTCCGCGACTGCGCCGAGATCAAGATCCCGGTCGTGGAGGAGTTCAACAAGCGTGGCCGGCCGATGGGACCGTCGCACCGGCTCACCTACCGGGAGTTCGAGGGCCCGACCGCGGACCACCTACCGGTTCGGCAGATCGTAGCCTTTGCACCCCGCAAGGACGGCGAGATCTTCGATGTGACCGCCAACCGACTCGGACGCTCCAAGGGAGTCACGCTCGACGAACTCGACCACCTCCCGACGGTCCGCCCAGCAGTTGGCTCCGGCAAAGAGGCCGATCGTCCCGTAGCACCACCGCGTATGGCGCTGCCTCCCGACCTGGCCCAGGCGTTCAAAGCCATGGAGGGACTTCCTCCGCCTACCAACTCGGCGCCCCAAGCCACCAACCAACCACGCGCATCCCAACACCGTCCCCCAAACCGAGGGCCCTCCCAGAGCAAGTAGCCCGCGTCAGCGTTCGCGCGGTAGAACACGCCCGACTGATTCCCGTGCACTGCATCTGTCGGTGCGGTCTGGCAAGCTGCTCGGCGAGGGGTGATCTGGGGAATGAAGACTGGGATTTATGACGCGCTGGTTACCAACAGTCTGCTTGCTGAGGTGGAGCAGTTCGACGGTCAACAGCCCGTCTTGCATGAAGTTGATGAAGCCGACCAGCCGGACGTTCTGGCGCGGCACGTTGGGGATGCGGTGCGGCGGGCGCTCGGCAGTACGCGCGATGTCGGGAAACGGATTGCTCTCGTCAATGATCTGCTGCAGCGGCTCGCCGAGCACGGCGACCTGCTGCCAGGTCAGCCGCCGCGCCAGCTGCACGCCTTGTATCCAGTCAGCAGGCCCGGCCTGACGACGTACGGGTCGACGCGTCCGAGTACGCCGCTATCCGACGCCGCGCTGCTGACGAACGCCCACGGCGAGCCGTCGCTCGGCCCGGAGTTGCGTGCAGAGATCGACACCTCCGACGAAGTCGATCTCATCTGCGCCTTCGTGAAGTGGTACGGCCTCCGACTGCTCGAGCCGGAGCTGCAACGCCTTCGACTCCGGCAGGCCCCGTTCAGGGTGATCACCACCACCTACCTCGGCGCAACAGATCGCACAGCTCTCGACAGGCTGGTCAACGACTTCGGCGCTGAGGTCAAGATTCAGTACGACGTTCTCCGCACGCGGCTGCATGCGAAGGCGTGGTTGTTCCGCCGCGAGACGACCTTCCACACGGCGTACGTCGGATCGTCGAATCTGTCTCGCGCAGCGCTGCTGGACGGCGTCGAGTGGAACGTGCGGTTGTCTCGGATCGCGACGCCGGGCCTGCTGAACAAGTTCGGTGCCACCTTCGACACGTACTGGAATGACTCCACGTTCGAGTCGTATGACCCAGCGGTCGACCGGGATCGGCTGGACGATGCACTCGCCGAGGCCAGCGGTCGTACGTCGTCGAATCGCGTCACGATTTCGCTCGCCGGCCTCGAGGTCCGTCCGCGGCCATATCAAGCCGAGATGCTTGAGGAGATCGAGGTCGAGCGCGAGGTTCACGACCGTCATCGCAATCTGGTCGTCGCAGCAACCGGCACCGGCAAGACCGTGATCGCCGCCCTCGACTATCGCCGGCTGCGCGACGCTGCGTTCAAGCGTGGCGAGCTGGCGCCTTCGCTTCTGTTCATCGCCCATCGACGCGAGATCCTGCAGCAGTCGCTGCGCACATACCGGGAAGTCCTCGCGGACGCGAACTTCAGCGAGGAGTACCACTCGGGCGCTCGCCCTGAACGCTGGCGGCACGTGTTTGCGTCCGTTCAGGCGTTGACGGCGTACGACGTCACCTCGATGCCGGCGAACGCATTCGACATCGTGGTCGTCGATGAGTTTCACCATGCGGCGGCGCCCACTTACCGCAAGCTGCTCAGTCACCTGCAACCGCGTGAGCTCCTCGGGTTGACTGCAACTCCGGAACGCACCGACGGCTTCGACTTACTGAGCTTCTTCGGTGGTCGAACGGCAGTTGAGCTTCGCCTATGGGATGCATTGTCGGCCGACCTGCTCTGCCCGTTCCACTACTTCGGGATCGCCGACGGAACCCAACTCGACGAATTGCAGTGGAAGCGCGGTCGGTACGACGAGCGGCAACTCGAGCAGCTGTACACCGGGAACGACCAGCGCTCTGCAATCGTGCTACGCGAGTTGCAAGACAAACTCTCCGACGTGCGCACTATGCGAGCGCTCGGATTCTGTGTCTCGATCGCCCATGCCGAGTACATGGCCAAGACCTTCAACGCAGCCGGCATCCCTGCGCTGGCCGTCTCCGGCGACACCCCAACCGTCTTGCGTGATCAAGCCTTGCGCGATCTGAAGGAGCGCCGAGTCAACGCGCTTTTCGCGGCTGACCTGTTCAACGAGGGATTGGATCTCCCGGAGGTCGACACCGTCCTATTCCTTCGGCCGACGGAGAGTCCAACGGTCTTTCTCCAGCAGTTGGGTCGCGGCTTGCGGCAGTCCGACGGCAAACCAGTCCTCACCGCGCTTGACTTCGTCGGGCATCAACGCAAGGAGTTTCGCTTCGACCTACGATTCCGAGCGCTCACGGGCAAGACCCGCAAAGGCCTGGAAGACCAAGTAAAACAGGGCTTTCCGGCACTGCCTTCGGGATGTCAGATCGTTCTCGACAAGGTCGCCCAAGAGGTCGTCCTGTCCAATCTGAAGGGCCAAGTCGCCGGTCGTTGGACTGACATGATCCAGGAGCTCAAGGCACACGGCGACCTGGATCTCGAGAACTTTGTTCACGAGTCTGGGGTCGAGCTCAGCGATGTGCTCCGGGCTGGTCGGAGCTGGACGTCCCTTCGGCGCGATGCTGGGATGCCCACGCGCAACGGCTCGACACATGAGACTGCGCTGCTGCGCCGCGTGCGGGCACTGTCCCATGTCGACGATCCGGAACGCGCTCAGACCTACCGCCGGCTCCTACAAGACGACGGACCGGCGTACGACGAACTCGCTCCGATGCAGCGCACCTTCGCCCGGATGCTCTTCTTCTCACTGTGGCCGAACGGCGGTGGATTCACGTCGTACGCAGACGGCTTCCACGCCCTCCGCCAGGAACGTGCAGTCCGCGACGAACTCATTGAAATCACCGACTTCGCAATGGATCATGCTCGCCACCGCGCCGTACCGCTCAGCGGGCGACTCAGCGATCTCGCGCTTCGCGTGCATGCCCGATATCAGCGCGAGGAGATCCTGGCGGCTCTCGACTACGCCAACTTTCAGCGCCGCCCGAGCACCTTCCAGTCAGGAGTGTTGTATTCGGAAGAGCGGAACTCCGACGCCTTCCTCGTCACCCTGGTCAAGTCCGAAGCTGACTACTCGCAGACCACGATGTACCGCGATTATGCAATCAGCCCGACGCTCTTCCACTGGGAGACCCAGAGCAACACCTCGGTGACATCGAGGATGGGTCAGCGGTACCTCAATCATCGCGACCAGGACACCCGGATCCTGATCTTCGCCCGCGAGCGCAAACTCACCGACCTCGGCACAGCGCCATACCTGTTCCTCGGCCCAGCCACCTACACCTCCCACACTGGGGACCGCCCCATCGCCATCACCTGGCAACTAGACCACGCAATGCCCACCGAAATGTTCCAAGCCGCATCAGTCGTGGCCTGAACCACCGCCCGAAGGGAAAGCAGTCGATGCCGCTCAGCCTGTCCGACGAGCTCGTGCTGCGCGAGCGGATCATGGACCGTCTCGAGCATCTCCGCGATCAGGCAGGCGGGATAGTCACACGCGCCCAACTGGCGAGCTTCGTGATCGACGGGGAGCGTCTGCCCTTGATCGACCAAGGTCGCGGAATCCGAAATCCCCGCGACTTCCACGCAACGCTATCGATCATCAGCAAACCGGATGGTCCGTACAACGACCACCAGATCGATCAGGGCTACTACGTGTACGCATACCAACGGGACACTGAGGAAGGCGACAATCGAAAGCTTCGAGCAGCGATCGAGCCGAGCCTGCCGATGATCCTGCTCCGGTGGCTGAAGGATGGCGTATACGTGCCCATCTTCCCTGTCTATGCCGTAGCCGATGACCGGGCCGCCCGTCAGTTCCTGATCGCGTTGGACGAATCTCTGCGCTTCATCCCAAACCCGCAGAATCTGAAGGAGCAAGTCAAGCGGTACGCCGAACAGGTCACGCGGCGGCGACTTCACCAACCAGTATTTCGCGCGTCCGTGATCCGTGCCTACGAGACACGCTGCGCGGTCTGCCACCTTCAGCACGGTGAACTCCTCGATGCCGCGCATATCGTGCCCGACTCGGACGAGGACGGCCTTCCGCATGTCAGCAATGGCCTCAGCCTCTGCAAGATCCACCACGCCGCCTACGACCAGAACCTGATGGGCATCCGCCCAGACAACGTCGTCGAGATCAACCGCGACCTCCTCGAGGAGCGCGACGGCCCGATGCTCAAGTACGGCCTGCAGCAGATGCACGGCAGCACGATCACTGTCCCGCGCCTCAAACTAGAACGCCCCAACCGCGAAGCCCTCGCCCATCGCTACGACCAATTCAAAGCAAGCTGAGGCCACTCGGGACCTCAGACCTGCGCACTACATGTTCTGCGCGCTGGCCCGCTAGATCAGCGTCCCGCCGGTGCGAGGCAGTCGCGGCGGCGGCCGTCGAGCCGGCGCCTAGCCGGGAGCCGGGTGCCGCGGGCGTTGCCCGTAGTACCTAGAAGCTGGGGTGATCGGACTGTGCGGATTCTTCTGTTGGAAGTGTGGGCGGGGGCGAGGGAGGGTGGGAGGCATGGACTTTACTCAGCTTGGGCGGACGGGGCTTTCGGTTAGCCGGATCGTTTTGGGGACTATGAACTTCGGTCCTCTGACCGAGGTGGGGGATGCGCACGCGATCATGGATGCGGCGCATGACAAGGGGATCAACTTCTTCGATACCGCGAACGGGTACGGGCGGGCGATCTACCCGGGGCGGACCGAGGAGATCATCGGTGAGTGGTTCGCCAAGGGCGCGCAGAACCGGGAGAAGACGGTGCTGGCGACCAAGGTGTACGGCGACATGGGTGACGGGAGCTGGCCGAACACCGGGCGGCTGTCGGCGCTGAACATCCGGAAGGCGCTGGATGCGTCGCTGAAGCGGCTGCAGACCGACTACGTGGATCTGTACCAGTTCCATCACATCGACCGGAACACCCCGTGGGAAGAGATCTGGCAGGCGATGGAGGTCGCCGTACAGCAGGGCAAGGTGCTGTACGCCGGGTCGAGCAACTTCGCGGGATGGCACATCGCGCAGGCGCAGGAAGCGGCCGCGCGGCGGAACTACGTCGGGCTGGTCAGCGAGCAGTCGCTGTACAACCTCGCGCAGCGCGACATCGAGCGGGAGGTGCTGCCGGCGGCGCAGGCGTACGGGCTGGGCGTGATCCCGTGGTCGCCGCTGCACGGTGGACTCCTCGGCGGCGTGATCCGCAAGGAGAACGAGGGCGTACGTCGGCTCGAAGGCCGCTCGAAGGAGACGCTCGAGCGGCTGCGGCCGCAGATCGAACAGTACGAGGCGTTCGCGGACGAGCTCGGCCACGAGCCGGGCGAACTCGGGCTCGCATGGCTGCTGCACCAGCCGGGCGTGACGGGTCCGATCGTCGGCCCGCGGACGATGGAGCAGCTCGAGTCCGCCGTACGCGCGGTCGAGATCAAGCTCGACGAGAAGGCCCTGGCCCGCCTCGACGAGATCTTCCCCGGCTACAAGACGGCACCCGAGGACTACGCCTGGTAGGACTTCACGACGGCGTTGGCCGCCGTACCTCTCGAGGTACGGCGGCCGCGTGCTACCGGCGTTTCCCGAGCGTGGGCAGACCGCCGGACACGGTGCGAACCGATGTGCTCTGCCTCTGATCGACATACTTTGGCGCGCACTTGGGACAGAGGCGGAACTGCAAGGTCGATCTGCTCACCGGATGGAACATCCGCTGGCACTTCGGGCACAGGAGGAATCCACGCCGGGTCGCGCACTCGTCGCAGTACTTCTTGGCCCGATTCACATCACGTACGCCGCAGTCGGCGCAGGGCTTCGCCTGACCACGGCGCCGCTTCGTTGGTGTGGGCCTGCTCGGCGCCGGTTGCTTCCGATCCGTCAGCCGGTCGATGTGAGCGCGGAATTCAGCCTGGCCGGACGCCGGGTTGAGGTTCGCCAGGACGCGTTCGACCTCCGACAACCGCTGTCGCTTGAACTGCTGATCACCACGGTCAGCCGCGAGCTGAGCCTGCCGCAGGAGTTCCCTCGCCAGTGCCTTGAATCGCGCTTCCCGATGCGCCAGAGCAGCGGACCGGGAGCGCACGCCGATCGGTCCGATTCGCTTGAGACCGGCCTTCGGTACTCCGCCGTTCACGGCGCCGCTCATTCGTCCCCCAGCAGGTCGCAGCCAACGACATCGACACCGGCTTATCGGCTGGACGGTGCGCGCGTTACGCCGTACGTCAGGTGTGGACGGCTGTGGTGGGGAGCATGCCTATTAGGGCGTCGGCGGCTAGGGAGGCGGCTGGGCCGGTGGGGACGGCTACGGAGACCTGCCAGTCGGAGGCGGTGCCGGGGGCCAGGCTGACGGTGATGTGGTCGCCGCGTTTGGCGGCGATGCGTTCGGGGACGAGGGCGACGCCGAGGTCGTGGGCGACCAGGGCCAGGAGGGTGTGTACGTCGTTGACCTCGATCGTCACCGGATGCGCGACGCCGGCGGTGGCGAAGGCGGTGTCGGAGATCGAACGGGCGCCCCAGGTCGGGTCGAAGTCGACGAACGACTCCCCCGCCAGGTCGTCGAGCGTCACGTTGGACGCCTTCGCGAACCGGTGGTCGGGCGAGCAGACCAGGACCATCGACTCGCGGGACAGCGGCCGCAGGTCGAGCCCGTCGACCGGGTCGCCGGCGGTTGCGACGAACGCGACGTCGAGCCGCCCGGAGGCGAGTTCGTCGAGCATCGGGGTGGAGCCGGCCTGGCGGACCTCGATCTCGACTCCCGGGTACGCGGACCGGAACTTCGCGAGCAACGCCGGTACGTCGACCACTCCGAGGCACTGTTCCAGCCCGACCGAGAGGTGACCGCGAAGCAGCCCCTGGACCGCGGCGACCGCGTCCTTGGCGGCTTCGGCGGCGGCGAGGGTACGGCGTCCTTCGCAGAGCAGGGCGCGCCCCGCCTCAGTCAGCTCCACGCTGCGGGTGTTGCGGACGAACAGCGAGGCCCGCAGCTCCCGCTCCAGCGCGCGGATCGAGGCGGACAACCCCGACTGGGATATCGACATCGCCTCGGCGGCCCGCGTGAAGTGCTTCTGCTCGGCCACCGCGACGAAGTGCTCCAAATGCCTCAGCTCCATGACTAAGAACTCTAGTCGATCGAACCACCGCGATTCTGCGGCGCCGCATGTTGGAGCGGGGCCCAGCCAACCCGGGACCGGATCGCCAGGCCATCACAATCGCCCGTCGGAGCACGCTCCAGGCGGGAGCCGACCCGGCTCGGGCGACTTGTGATGGCCTGGGGATCCGCATCCACCTCGCCCGGAGGACCTGTGTCAGTGACTAACTCGGAGCGCGCGGTCGGCCGGCGCGCTCAGCCGCCCGGTGGGCGGAGGGTAGCGGCGGGGTTGATCAGTGGCACAGGTCCGGGATGGCTGCTGCCGAGCCGGTGAGCGCCGACGCGGGGAGCACTGGGTATCGTGGCGCGCATGGCGGATGAGGAGTTTCGGGTTGAGGTTGTGCTGGGGGACGAGGGGCACCGGCTCACGTTCTGGGATCGGTTGCGGGCGCTGGATCTGGATGACGACGCGCAGAAGCGGCTCGGGAGTCAGGTGACGGTGACTCGGGACGGGGACCGGATGCTGATGTACACCCACACTCTCGAGGACGCCGAGGAGGCAGAGCGGACCGCGAAGGAGCTGGTCGCGGCCGATCATCTCGAGGCGAGGTCCACCATCACGCGCTGGAACGCCGCCGAGCAGGACTGGACCGACCCGAGTGTCCCGGTCGGTCCGCACGACGCGGACGGTGACGCGGCGAAGAACGCGAACATGGAGGTACCGGACCCGCGGTACGTCGTCATGCAGGCCTACAAGCCCGAGTTCCTCCGCGACCTCGGCCTCTGACCCACAGCCGATGCACTCCCCGCAAGCCGCAGCGCTGGGCTGCGGCTGCCGGGCTTGCCGCGCTGCGAGGGAGTCGTCCATCGCTCGCCTCACGGTCATGCCTGGCGGTCGGTGTTGCTAGGTCGGCGGCTTAGGAGTGAGCGCCGCGAAGCGGGTTGAGAGGTCTTCGACCCACTCGGGGGGTGTGCGGTGGTCCGGCAGCGGTACGCCGGCCTCGCTTCGCCATAAGGCGTCGGCGAGGGCGGTGCGGAGGTGCCAGGCCATCACGCGGTCGGGGTCCAGGGTGCGGCCGGTGAATTCCTGGTAGTGGCGCATCGTGGCGGTGAGCAGTTCCAGGCCCGGGCCGGTTCCGGGGAAGGCGCGAAGGTCGTACTCCGGCTCGGCGAGGCCGGCTGTCTCGAAGTCGACGACCGCGCGGAGCTCATCGCCGTACCAGATCTGATTGCCGCCATGCAGATCCGCGTGGACCAGCACCTGAGGAGCCGGCCTCGCCAGAACCTCGTCGGCCCAGTCGCACCATCTGATCACGGTGGCGCGCTGTTCAGGCCGGATCCACCTGCCGAACCGCGCTCGCAAGGTGTCGGTCGCGGCCGGCTGGAGCCCTGCGGGCGGTACGTCGTCCAGGCGGTCGCGTGCCTGATGCAACTCCCCCAGAAAACGCGCGAGCTGACGTCCCGCCTGCTCCCGGTCGATGACATCGACGATCTCGAAGAGCGAGGTACCAGGCACGAGTTCGGTCACGAGAAGCAGTGGATCGGTGCTGCTCGCAACCACTTTCGGAAGGAAAGGCACCGCCGGTTCGCGGGACAAGGCGGCGAGTACGGCGATCTCGTGCGCGAGCCGAAGCGCCGCGGGGCGTGACCACGCGAACTTCGCGACGTGCCGCTCGCCGACGACGGCGCTCGAGGACCACCACAGCGGCTCGTCCTTGTTCACGAGTTCGCGCGGGACGATCGGCAGGCCGCTCAGTTCCGGTGCGACCTGCTCGACGGCCTCGGAGATCGCTGCGGGCGAATCCAGCCACTTCATCTGCGTAGTCTGACAGTCGCCGGCTGCGCGACGATCCGGCGCCTGAGCTCGGCAACGGTTCGGTGACGGGAACGGTTCAGCACCCGCCGTTGGTACCTGTTGCGGATTAGTCTCGGCGGGTCGCTGCACGCTTACCGGGCGTGCTTCTGCGACATTGAAAAGTGCTGAGGAGAGGGGAATCCGTGTCCCGTCGACGTGGTCTGGTCGCCGCTGCCGTCGTACTGTCGTTCGTCCTGGCCGGCTGCTCGGACGTGGCCGCGAGCGAGACGACGCCCTCGCCGACGCAATCCGCCCAACCGACGCAACCGTCCAGCAGCAGTACGCCGACAGCCAAGCCGACACCGACCGTGAAGCCCACGGTCAAGCCGAAGCCCAAGGTCAAGCAGAAGCCGTCGTACTACGCCCTGCGGGTCGAGCGGCAACTGCACAAGCTCGGATACCCGGTCGGCGACGTCGACGGCGACATCACCGCACGCGCCAAGCAGGCGCTGTGCGCGTGGCGCGAGACCCACGGGATGCCGGTCAGCCGCGGCGGCCTGACGCTGAACGACGCCTACTCGGTGCTGAACGCAACCACCCGCCCGACGCCGACCCGCGAGTCCGGGATCTACGTCAACAAGACCTGCCAGATCCTGTACCAGATCGTTGGCAAGACCTACAAGCGGATCGTCTGGATCTCCACCGGCGGACCCGGGTACGAGACCCCGAACCGCACCGGCAAGGTGTGGCGCAAGTGGGCCGGCGCACACGAGAGCAGCCTGTACGACGACGCGTACATGTACGACTCGATCTACTTCCTCAAGGACCGTCCCGGCATCGCCCTGCACGGCTCCCGCGTCAACTCTCTCGTCAAGCCGTACCCCGCCAGCCACCGCTGCGTGCGCGTCATGCGCCCCGAGATCCACCAGATCTACGCCGACACCCCCATCGGCACCAAGGTCCAGATCTACGGCGAGTACTAGAGGTCTCGCCGGGACCGGATCAGCTGACAGCACCCCGGTACGCCGGGCGTCCTGTCGGGTCCAGGTATTAATCAAGGGCGAATTAAAAATAGGCCCTTGACAAATTCTTCGATGCGGTGCGAGTCTCGTGATGGCCGCCCGGACTGCGGGTCCGTGGCGATCGCCTCACCAGCGACCAACCGACTTTCCCCTGTGCACACAGGGGAAACACACCGATGGGTTTGTCATGGAACGCACACCGAGCGAACGGCAGCCGGCCGCGGCAGGCAGCAGGCCCCGACGGCAGCGACAACGGTCGGTCGGTGCGCGCCTGCTGCGGGACTACCCGGTGCTCCTGCTGGCGATCCCGGGCATGCTGATCATCCTCGCGTTCCAGTACTACCCGCTCTACGGCAACGTCATCGCGTTCCAGGACTTCCAGCCGTACCTCGGGATCGGCAAGAGCCTGTGGAACGGCGTGGAGAACTTCGCGGTCATCGTCAACGGTGATCCGGAGTTCCTGAACGCGGTGAAGAACACGCTGATCCTCACGCTGATCCAGACGGTGATCGTGTTCCCGGCCCCGATCGTGGTCGCCATCACCCTGCACACCTTGCTGTCGAACAGACTCCGTCAACTGGTGCAGTCGATCCTGTACCTCCCGCACTTCATGTCCTGGGTGATCGTGGTGGCGATCTTCCAGCAGGTGCTGGGCGGCACCGGCATGATCAACAACTGGCTGCGCGGCCACGGCCTCGACCCGGTGCACATCATCGGCAACGCCGAAGCGTTCCGCGCCCTGCTCACCTCCCAGGTGATGTGGAAGGACACGGGCTGGGCGACGATCCTGTTCCTCGCGGTGCTGTCCCAGATCGACCGCTCGCTCTACGAGGCTTCCGCGGTCGACGGATCGAGTCGCCGGCAGCAGATCGTGCACGTCACGCTGCCGGGTCTGCGGCCGATCATCATCCTGCTGCTCATCCTCAAGCTCGGGGACTCGCTGACGGTCGGCTTCGAGCAGATCATCCTGCAGCAGCCCGCAGTCGGCACCGAGGCCAGCGAGGTTCTGGACACCTACGTCTACAACAACGGCATCCTCGGCGGCGCCTGGGGTGTTTCGGCAGCCGTCGGCCTCGTGAAAGGGCTGATCGGCCTCGCGCTCGTCCTGAGCGCCAACAAGATCGCCCACCGGCTCGGCGAGGAAGGGATCTACCGCGGATGACAGCCCTGACACAGGCGAAGTCCTCGACCGCCGCTCCCCCGAAACCGCGTCACCATGCGGTGATCGGCGGGATGCCACGGCCCGGTACGCCGGAACGGATCATCAAGGGGATCTTCCTGACCGTCATCAGCGCACTGGTGGTGCTCCCGTTCGTCTCGGTGATCTCGACCAGCCTGGCGACCCCCGAAGAAGTGATCCGGGCCGGCGGTTTCGTGCTGTTCCCCCAGCACGGCATCGACCTGTCGGCGTACCGATCCATCTTCGCCGGCGGAACCGTCACGCAGGCGCTCATGGTCAGCGGCTTCATCACCGTCGTCGGCACCGCGATCTCGCTGGTTCTGACCTGCACCCTGGGCTGGGCACTCAGCCGCCGCGGAACGCTGGGCAACAAGCCGCTGCTGATGCTGGTCCTGGTGAGCCTGCTGTTCAATCCAGGACTCATTCCGACCTATCTCGTTGTACAGCAGTTCGGTCTGCTGAACAGCTTGTGGTCGGTGATCGTCCCGACCTGTGTCAGCGCGTTCAACGTCATCGTGGTGCGCTCCTTCTTCGCCGGGTTGCCCGCGGAGATCCTCGATGCCGCGAGGGTCGACGGTGCGACGGAGTGGAAGTTGTTCCGGCACATCGGTCTGCCGCTGTCCAAGGCGGTCGTCGCTGTGGTCGGGCTGTTCTACGGCGTCGGCTACTGGAACAGCTTCTTCAGCGCGTTGCTCTACCTGAACGACTCCGCCAAGTGGCCGCTGCAACTGGTGCTGCGGACGTACGTCGTGAACGGCGTCGAGCTCGGGGGCCAGGACCTGGGCATCGGGTCCGAGTCCGTCCCGCCACAGACCACGATCCAGATGGCGATCCTGATGATCTCGATCGTCCCGATCCTGTGCGTCTATCCCTTCATTCAGCGGCACTTCGCGAAGGGCGTCCTGACCGGCGCCGTCAAGGGCTGAGGTACGCCCCCTGCTCCACGTCGTCCGCTCCGTCACTGTGGAAGGTCTGAACACCATGCCGAAGTTCGAATCCCAGCCGTTGTCCCGCAGGACCCTGCTCGGCGCCGGCGCGGCACTCGGGTTATCAGCGACCGTGCCCGGCTGCTCCAACGCGGGCCGCGGCGGGGCCTCCGGATCCAGCGACTCCGCTGCGAAGGCGAAGGTCCGGCCGGCTTACGCGCGGTACGACGGCGTCAAGGCCGACCTGCCCGGCACGCAGTACGGCATCCCCGACGGGTTCATCCGGTACCCGGCCAACCCCGTGCAGGCGATCAGCGAACCTCCGGGGGACGGCAAGCCGATCGCGGTGATGACCAGCACGAACACCCCGATCCCGCCAAGTGTCGCCCAGAACGCGTTCTGGCAGCAGTTCAACGAGCGGGTCGGATCACCGGTGAACCTGAATCTCACGCCGTCGGTGGACTACGACCAGAAGTTCGCCACGGCCGTTGCCGGAGGCACCCTCGGCGACATCTTCTCGATCGGCAACGTGCCGCAGAAGCCACAGATGCTCGCGGCCAAGGCCGTCGACCTGACGCCACACCTGTCCGGCGACAACATCAAGAAGTACCCGTACCTGGCCAACCTGCCCGAGACGAGCTGGAACGCGACGATCTTCGACGGCAAGATCTACGGCATCCCGATCCCGCGTGGCGCGATCAGCTCCGAGGTGCTGTACGCGCGCAAGGACATCTTGGACGCGCAAGGCCTCCCCGCCGAGCTGAAGAGTGCCGACGACTTCGTCCGGCTCTGCAAGGCACTCACCGACAAGCGCAAGAACCGCTTCGCGATGGCCGACCTGCCGACCGGGTACGTCCGGAACATGTTCGGCATCCCGAACGGCTGGAAAGAGGCCGACGGCAAGCTGGTCAGCAGTCTCGAGGATCCGGCCCAGGAGGAAGCCCTCGCGCTGGTCCAGCAGCTGTGGAAGTCGGGCTACATCCATCCCGGGGCGTTCACCAGTCAGAACCAGGACCGAAAGACGCGGTTCGGCAACGGCACCGGTCCGTTGGTACAGGCAACGTTCAGCGGCTGGCCGACGTACCTGCAGACGATGGAGCAGAACGCCGAGATCGCGATCATTCCGCCGCCGGCGCACGACGGGTCCGGGGTCGGCCACACCTGGTTGGGCGCGCCAACGCTGTCGGTCACGGCGATCAGCAAGGCGGCCGAGGCCCGGGTCGAGACGATGCTGGCGTACCTGAACTATCTGGCCGCACCGTTCGGCACGAGCGAGTACCTGTTCCGCAAGTACGGCATCAAGGGCATCGACCACCGGGTCGACGACGGAAACCCGGTACTGACGAAGAAGGGCTTCAGTGAGACGCAGCTCGCCCTGCAGTACCAGGCCGACGGCCCGTGGGCGATCTTCCTCCCCGAGCGGAAGGGCAGCACCGAAGCCTGTTTCAACGCGATGAAGGAGATCTGCCCCCAGGCGGTGGCCAATCCCGTCGACGGGATGTACTCCGAGACCGCGAGCCGCAAGGGTGGACAGCTCAATCGCGACGTCAACGCGGTGTCCGACGACATCATCCAGGGCCGCAAACCCGTGTCCGCCTGGGCGCAAGCGGTCAAGAAGTGGAAGAACGCAGGAGGCGACAAGATCGCCGACGAGCTGTACGCGGAATACAAGTCGTCCCGCTGACCATCCCCGCCAGGAGGAACCTTCGCCATGCGGCGACCGAACATCGTCTACTTCCACACCCACGACACCGGGAGGTACATCGAGCCCTACGGTGCGCCGATCCGTACGCCGAGGTTGCAGGCGTTCGCCGAGGAGTCGGTGGTGTTCCGGAACGCGCACTCGGTCGCGCCGACCTGCTCACCGAGCCGGGCCGGACTGCTCACCGGGCAATGGGCGCACAGCGCGGGCATGCTGGGCCTCGCCCATCGCGGACACAGCCTCAGGAATTACGGCGAACACCTGATCCATACCTTGCACCGGCACGGTTACACGTCGGCGCTGGTCGGCGTACAGCATGAGGCGAGCGGTCCGGGAGCAGCGACGAAGATCATCGGGTACGACGAGGAGGTGCCGACCGCCGGCGAACTGGCGCCGGCTCGTCGTGATGCCGCGGTGAGCTATCTGCGACGCCACCACGAGCAGCCGTTCTTCCTCTCGGTCGGGCTGCTCGAAACGCACACCATGAGGGGCGCCGACTGGCTCTTCGGACACCCGGGTGGTGACGAGCGGTGGACCGCGCCGGCACCGACGATGCCGGATGCGGCCGCCACACGTCGGGACATGGCGTCGTTCCACGCGGCCGCCACGCAGGTCGACCAGGCGCTGGGCGCTGTTCTCGACACGCTGCGCGAGGAGGGCTTGGCCGACAACACCGTCGTACTGGTGACGACCGACCACGGTCTGGCGATGCCCGGGATGAAGTGCACCCTCGGAGCGACCGGGACCGGTGTGATGATGATGCTGCGCGCACCCGGACTGCCGGGCGGTCTCGCCGTCGATGCGCTGGTCAGTCAGGTCGACGTGTTCCCGACGCTGTGCGCGCTGCTCGGCATCGACGAGCCGGAGTGGTTGCAGGGACAGTCCCTGCTGCCGACGATCGACGGGCGATCGGTGCGGGACGAGACGTTCGCGGAGATCACGTATCACGCCGCGTACCAACCACAGCGGGCGATCCGTACCGAGCAGTGGCTCTACATCCAATCGTTCGACGACCAGAACCGGCCGAACTTGAGCAACGTCGACGCCTCCGGCAGCAAGACGCTGTGGGTGGATGCCGGCTGGGCTGAACAGCAGGTGCCTCGCATCCGGTTGCACGACCTGATGTTCGACCCGCACGAACGGCGCAACCTGGCGGGCGATCCGGCCACGGCAACCGTTCAGACCGAGCTGGCGCAGCGTCTCAACCGCTGGATGACCGATACCGGCGATCCGCTGCTGCGCGGTCCGGTGCCACCTCCGGAGCGGGTCGGGCAACCTGCCTGAGGTGGCCCTAGTATTGAACGGTGGCTTCAGGCACGGTGCGGACCGACCTCATGGTGCGTCAGCGGAACGCGACGGCATCAGCCATCATGCGCGCGATCGTCCGCCAGGGCCCGGTCGGCCGGAAGGGACTCGCGGCCGCCACCGGCGTGACGTTCACCACGATCACGAAGGCCGTGACGGAGCTGATCGAGCTCGGAGCCTTGACCGAGTCGGCGCGGCTGGTGCCCCAGGGCGCCGGGCGTCCCGTCGTACCGCTCGACGTGCCCGACAAGCAACGGCTCCTGCTCGGCGCCCATCTGCATCCGGACAGTACGTCGTGCGGGGCGTTCACCCTCCGGGGCGAGCGGATCGCGTGGCGGACGGCACCGGCCACAGGGCGCAGCCGGCCCGAGCGGATCGAAGAGGCGGCCCGGCTGATCGACGACGTCGTGACCGAAGCCGGCGCCGCGGCCGTCCTCGGGATCGGGGTGACGACGCCGTGGGCCGAGGTGCACCACGGGCAGCCTCCCCCACTGATCGCGGACGTCGACCACGACGAGTTGCGCGACGGGCTGCGTGAGCGCTTCCCTTTCCCGGTGCGGGTGGAGCCCAACGTTCGCGCGCTCGCCGTCGAGCACTACTGGTGGGACGGCGCCGGCGACGACGTACTCACGGTGCTCGTCGGCCGATCGATCCGGGTGGCACAGATGCGCGGCGGCGAACTGGTCGGGGACGGCCCGGATGCGGGCGGGCTCGTGTCCCACCTCGTCGTACCGGGATCGGAGTACCCCTGTGATTGTGGACAGGTCGGCTGCATCAAGGCGACCTGCACGGACGACGCGCTGCTGCGGCGCGCCGTCGAAGCCGGCCTGCTGCCGCCCGGCGCCTTGCAGCGCGATCTGTACCCGGCCGAGGACACCGAACCGTTGCGGCAACTGCGGCAGGCCCGGGCGCAGGATCTCGGCCGCGTGGTCCCCTTGATCATGAGCCTGGTCGCGCCGGCCGAGACCACCATCCGGGGCAGGGTGGGGACCCCCGACGAGATCGAGGCCTGCGTCGAGGCGATCCGCGTGCGGTACCGCGAGCTGGTCGGACGAGAGGCAAGTGTGCGGTACTACGAGGACAGCCGCGCCGGCAACTGGGCGCACGCCTCGGCGGCGCTCGCGCTGGATCAGTACCTCGAATCCCCGCTGGAGCACGAACTGGACAGGACCCAACGGTCCGGCGCTGATCGGCCCTAACGCGTCACCAGGTCGAGGACACCGATCATGATCTTGTTGCCGTCGGCTCGCACATTGGCCATCGTCGTCACGAGCTGCCGCGGGCCGGCCACCTCCGTCGCTCCCCAGAACCCCTTGCCCGGCAGGAATGCCTGAGGATCACCGAATTCACGGGCATCGCGGTCGCCGAGGCGGACGTACTGGCGTGAAGCCTGGTTGTAGGTCAGAACGGATTCACCGGACGGGAAGCGCGCGAGATACGGACCGGCCCCGAGGAAGAGGTTGTTCTGCCGGTCGGCCGGGCCCGGCTCGTCCATGCCCAGCTTGTCCGGCCAGTTCCGGGCGGTGTAGGCCAACGAGATCATGTAGTCGCCGTTGGCCAGGTGGGACTCCATCGCCAGCGCGATCCGGCCGTGCGGATGAGTCTGGAGCGCACTGGGCATCTGGTCGGTGAACATCTTGACACCGGCATCGGTGGTCCGGGTGTACTGCTGAGCGACGCGATCGGCGGCGTACGGATAGTCGGTCACGTTGGGCGTCCAGGTTCGGCCCCGGTCGTGGGACCGGATGATCGCGACCCCGGTCGAACCCTTGGTGTTCTCGACCACCCGCTTCGGCGCGGTATGGGTGAAGTACACCTGGACCTCGGCGGTCTCGGTCTGGTGGACGAACGGCTCCCAGTTCGCGCCCACGTAGATCACCTGCTCGGGCTGCCAGGTCCGGCCGTTGTCGGTGCTGCGGCGCAGCATCAGCCCGTCGAGCTTCATGTTGGTGCTGAAGCCGCGATTCGCCCGGAACGAAGCCACAGCGAGGATCTCACCGTTGTCCAGGACGCGGGCGTCCGCGCTGGAGTAGGACCGGTCGTCCGCACCGTCGAGGATCTTGTGGGTCGCGAACAGCAGCTGCGGTTTCGCCCAGCGCTTCAGATCGTGACTGGTCGTCCAGTAGATGCTCCACGCCTGCTCGGAGGTCTGGTAGAAGAGGATGAAGCGTCCGTCCCGCATCCGCTTGATCCGCGCGTAGTGGGCAGTTTGTGTGTTGAGAAAGTCGGCGTCGAGTTCGACGTACTTCGTGGTGTCCAGCTCCAGCGATGCCGCGCGGCGGGACGACCGGCCGACCGCCCGCGCCGGCGCGGGCGAGCCGGCCAGGAGCGGTGCTCCGATCGCGGCGGCGGAGCCTGCAAGAACGTGGCGCCGGGCGATTCTGCGTTCGAGTGACGACATACTCTGGCTCCCTTGGTCAGAAGGTTGATGGTGGCGCCGTCTCAGCGACGGAAACGAGCCACGTACGATCGGCCGGCGGAGCCGGTCATGTCGACGGTCAGCGACACCGCATTTCCGTGAGAGGTGGCGTGAACCTGCGCGTCACCGCCTACGTACTGTCGAGCCGGTACGGCGACTTCGACGGTGACGTTGCCCGTCAGCAGTTGTGTCGGGTCGCAGATGGCCACGCTGAGCACGCCGCGCCGGTCGCTGACAACCACCGACGCGGCGCGGTCGACCGAGATACCACCGACCGGCGGCGTGCCTGGCGCCCAGACGTTCGCCATCGTCAGACCCAGGTCGCGGCGCCTCACGGCTTGTACTGCGGGTGTGTTCGCCAGGACTTCCACCGCGCCGCGGCGGGCGAACACCTCCGTGTCCTGCCGCGACGCCGCCGGCAGTTGCACGTAGGCATATCGCGCGTCGGCCGGATCCGTGCCGTGATCGATCCACAGGGTCACGAAGCGACGCGTGTAGAGCGTGGGGTCCTCGTACACGCCGCGGAGGTCCAGGTCGGTCCAGCGGCCGGACCGATCCTCGCGAAGGACGTCGACATCCGTCCGCTCCGGGAAGACGTAGCCGCCGACCTTGTCGAGGTGCGCCCAGGCCATCCGCTGACGAGTCGTGCCGGTGCTCATCGCGCGCCCGTCAATGGTGAGTCGAGCGGTACCGGACTCTCCGATGTTCCTGTTCTCGACCACCGTCTCGACACCGTAGCCGTCGGTACTCGAGATGCCGGCGCCGAGGCAGACCACCGCATCGTCCATACAGAACCACGACTTGTTGCCCCGCAGCGTCTGTCCCTTCGGATTCAGCTGCATGCCCACCGCGGCGCGGTCGTCGAGCACTGCGCCGCCGGCCCACTCGTTGAACGTGTACCGCTTGACGCCCCGCGGCAGCGTTCGCCGGTCCCTCGTGATGCCGGGAACGCGGTACCTGTCGGCCGTCGGCCAGTACATGTCGGCGAAGTGGCCGACCTGATCCGGCGAGTAGACATAGACCGCGCCCTCGCCGGTGTACCAGCCCTCCACGTTCTCCTGGTTGGCGGTCTCGAACGAGTAGATGGCGTGCCGGTCCATCGCGATGCTGTAGGCGAAACCAGGTCGCCGGTGGACAGCGCGGGCCATCGACGTGGCAACCCTGGTCGTGACCAGTTCGCCGGCGGCTGGGATCGAACTGTCGGCCAGCACCGCGCGGGCCTCGACGATCGACGGTATCCGGACCTGCTCGATCGGGATCGAGTCGTAGACGAAGAACGGCTGGAAGGTGTCCGCGGTCAAGGTGGCCTTGAGCTGCGACTTCAGCGCGCGGGCCTGCTCTTCGGGGAAGGCCTGCGCGAGTTGCAGCAGGGTGGCGGTGGTGAGACGGCCGATGCGGTGGTCCGTCTCGTAGAAACGCGACAGCGCCCGGCCACGAGTCATGTCCATGAACGCCCCGCCGTACACCCAGGGCAGGTAGTTGTCCTGGACCCAGGTCATGACGCGGTCGACCGCCCCCGAGGTGAAGGCCCAGGCCGTCTCGCGCGCTGCGACGATCCCGTAGGTCAAGTACTGCAGCATCGAGACGCCGTAACTGCCGTTGTACGAGTAATTCACATGCTGGATGAAGCCGCCGTCGGTGTAGAAACCGTCTCCGCGGCTCGAGTACGGAAACACCCCCGCCCACGCGGACTTGGCAAGGCTCAGCGTGGCCGCGTCCCGGCTCAACGCGCCACGCAGCAGCGTGACCGCCGAGGTCCAGTTAAGGTTCGCGCTGGTGGCAGCACCGGACCCGATGACGCGCGGATCGGGCTCGTACCGTGCGATCGCGGCCATCGCGGTGGCGATCTGCTTCGCCGACAGGTCGTCGTACATCAGGACGCAGAAGTCGTTGAGCGCCAGCGGGATGCCGATCTGCCAGTCCCACCAGCCGCCGTAGATCGCGGTCACTCCGTACTTGTTGGCGAGGAACCAGTCGAACGCCGAGACCAGGTCCGCGGTCAGCCTGGGGTCGCCGGTCAGCGTCGAGCCTGGAGACTTGAGAGCCAGCGCGAGCTGCCGCAGTCTGCCGATGTTGTTGCGCTGGACCGCGGGGATCGTGCTGCTGTCCAGGTCGGCCCACAAGTAGGAGCGCGTCGAGGACGTGTTCATGGTGCGCCACAACTC
>DASXXB010000058.1:0-2714 GCA_036503355.1 Kribbella sp.
GCGCGCGCAAGTCGAAGCGGTCCGTGGTCAGCGGATGCGCAGGCCGTCGAAGAGGACTGACACGATTTGCCGCGCTTCGTCCTGCCATCCGTCGGCGACCTGCAACGCGCAGATGCCGCCGAGTGCGTGCAGGAGGGTGGCACCGGCGATGTCGTCCCGCACGAGACCCGCCGAGGCGCCCGCGGCGAGCAGTCGGGCGAGGGCGTCCGCCATCTGGGTGCGGGCCTCGCCGAATACCGGCGAGTTCGTCGGCCGGGCTGCTCGGCGAAGGAGCCACCTGGGCCTTCGTCTTCGCCATCCTCGGAGTTTCGCTCGTCGGCTACGGATTCGTCAAGCTGTCGCAGCACATCTCGCACACCGGATCCGTCTACGCGCTGGTCGGCCGCACGCTCGGCCCGCGCGCCGGGTTCGTCGCCGGCACCGCGCTGTTCACCGCGTACGCGACCATCGGCACCGGCTCGACCGCCGAAATCGCCTTGTTCTTCAACAAAGTCCTCAGCCAGCTGGGCCTGGCCAGTGCCGGGTCGGCCGAGTGGATCTGGACCGCGCTGGTCGCGCTGGTCCTGGTCGTCGCGCTGTCGCTGAGCGAAATCCGGGTCATCACGCGGATCCTGCTGATCTGCGAACTGGCCGGGGCCGCGCTGGTCGGCCTGCTCAGCATCGTGATCATCGCGCGGGTCGCGACGGGCCACGGCCCGCACGGGCAGACGTTCAGCTGGAATTTCCTGCACCTGCCCGCCGGAACCGGAGTGGGCACGATCGCCGGCGCCGCGGTGTTCGGATTCCTCGCGTTCGCCGGGTTCGAGGGCGCCGCGTCGCTCGGCGAGGAGACGATGAACCCCAAGCGGGAAATCCCGCGGGCGCTGAAGATCACCATCGCGGTGGTGGGTGTGTTCTTCCTGCTCGCCATCGCCGGGCAGGCGCTCGGCTACGGCACCGCCGGACGGGGTGAAGGCGTTCGCCGCGGCCGAAGACCCGTACGGCGATCTGGCTGGTCAGTACCTCGGCAGCGCGATGGGGGTCCTGCTGAACCTGGTCGCCAGCGTCAGCCTGTTCGCGATCACCCTCGGCACCGTCAACGGCGCCGCGCGGGTCGGCTACGCGCTGCTCCGCGACGCCGGAGTCCCCGGACCGGTCGCGCGGCTGACCAAACGCGGGGCCCCGGTCGGCACGATCGTCGTGACCAGCGTCCTGATCCTCTGCTTCGCCGTCGGGCAGCGACTGGCCGGCACCGGAGTCCTGGACGCGACTTTCTACTGGCTCACCATCGGAACCATCGCCCTGCTCGTCGCTTACGCCATGGCCACCGTCGGCGCGTTCCGCTTCCTTTTCCTCAGCGGCAAGCCGAAAGCGCCCCGCTGGCAGGCGGTCGTCCCGGTGCTCGCGCTCGCCTTCATCGCCTACACCATTTTCAAGAACGTGGTGGGCGTGTCGGGCCCCTACCGGTTCTTCCCGTACATCATTCTCGGGGTCCTCGTCGTCGCGACCGTCGTCGTGGCGGCGGTGCCCGGCCTGGCCGAGCGGGTCCGGACGCAGATCGCCGAGCAGGGAGACAGCGAATGACCAGGATCGTCTGCGCGCAACTCGCCCCGCAGGTCGGCCGCCTCGCCGAAAACCACCGGCAGATCGTCCGCACGATCAGCGAAAACACGACCGCCGACATTCTCGTGCTGCCGGAACTGGCGACGAGCGGATACGTCTTCGAGTCGCCCGCCGAGGCGCGGGAGTGCGCGATCCCGTCTGATGACCCGATGATCGCCGAGTGGGCGGCCGCGATCGAGGGCGACACAGTAGTCGTGTGCGGATACGCCGAACGCGGCCCGGACGGTGCTCTTTACAACAGCGCGGTGCTGTTCGATGCCACCGGTGTCCTGGCCCGCTATCGCAAAACCCACTTGTGGGACCGGGAAAAGCTGTTCTTCGCTCCGGGAAGCCAGCCGCCGCCCGTCACCACCACCCGCTTCGGCCGGATCGCGGTGATGGTCTGCTACGACCTCGAGTTTCCGGAGTACACCCGCCGGGCCGCTCTCGAGGGCGCCGATGTGATCGCGGTCCCGACCAACTGGCCCGAAGTCCCCCGTCCCGAGGGTGAGCGACCGCCGGAGGTAGTCATCGCCCAAGCCGCCGCGCGAGTCAACCGAGTCGCCATCGCGTGCTGCGACCGCTCCGGCCCCGAACGCGGTCAGCGGTGGACGGAGGGAACGGCAATCGTCGACCACAACGGCTGGGTCGCCGCCGTCGCGGGAGAGGACGGGCGGGCGTGCTGGGAGACCGAGCTTTCTGCGGGGCGGGACAAGAACATCAGTACCCGCAACCATCTTTTCGGGGACCGGAGGACCGATTTGTACGGGCCGCCGCACTGATGTCCGGGGGCGGCGGGAGTTCTCCGGCGCGGGGCGTCACGATCGCCTGAGTTTCTGGCAGCCTGGTCGCATGACCACCGCTGACGACCTCGCCGCGCCATCCTGCTCAACGTCCCCTGTGGACAGTGAGGTCGTGAGGGGAACCCTGATTGACTCTGATTCCCCCAGGGTGGCCCTCACGACCGGTTGCTAGCCCCCGCCTCAGTTCGACGCCCTGGCGATCACCGCAGCCGCCCCCTGATCACGCGAAACCACCCCTATCCTCGCCCCCTCCCCCGGCCGTGAACGCGATCCTAGACGGCGTTCACCGCCACCTTTTGGAGGGAAACGTGCACAGATACCGGTTACTAG
>DASXXB010000059.1:0-5622 GCA_036503355.1 Kribbella sp.
CAGCAGCGTGCCGATGACGTTCACCGGCTCACCCGGCGTGAGGTGTGCGAGCGCGAGCGCCTTGGTCAGCTGATCCAGGAACAGCACCACGAGCCCGACCCCGCCGAACACCACAGTCCACTTCCACGACCTCCCGACGGCCTCGCCGCCGCTAGCGGCGGCGTCGGCCTTGGAAGAGGCGGCGGAGTCGGCCGCAGGCACGCGGTCCTCGGCCGTGGGTTCTGCGGGGGTGGACGACGGAGAACCGGCCGACGGGTCGTCGGCCGGCTCCGGGGTGGCTGTCTCGTCCGCCTCAGGAGGCGGGGCGGGATCGTTCAGCGGCGTTCCTGGCGTTCTTTGCATGAGACACACAGTGTCGCACGCGGGAACGCCTGCAGCCGACCCTTGCCGATCGCGTTGCCGCAGTTGTCGCAGACGCCGTACGTGCCGTCGTCGATCCGGGTCAGCGCGAACTCGATCTGGTTCAGCATGTCCCGCGCGTTGTTCGCCAGCGACAGCTCGTGGTACCGCTCGAGGGTGGTGGAGCCGACGTCGGCCTGGTCGTTGCCGGCGCCGTCGCTGCCGTCGCGGAACAACCCGACGATCTCCTGCTCGGCGTCGCGGATCTCCTCCTTGAGGTGCTCGACCTCACCCTCCAGCTCGGCGCGCAGCTCGGCCAGCTCGGCCGCGGTCCACGGGTCCTCCCCCGGCTTGACCTTGAAACTCTCCGCCGTGTGTGCGGCGGACTTCGCCGGCGCCGTCGCCGGGGTCCTGTTCTCGTTGGTCTTCATGGCCACCCTCTTCGTTGTCGCTGTCTTGGCAGGGGACTTCTTGGCCGGAGCCTTCTTGGCCGCGGAGCCGGCGGATGCGGACGCCGTTTTCTTCGCGGAAGTTTTCTTCGCCGGCGAGTTCTTCGCCGGCGCCTTGCGAGCCGTCTTCTTCTTCGGCTCGCCGGATGCCGAGGCACTCTTCTTGGCCGCGGCGGTGCGTTGGGGGGCGGACTTCTTGGGTGCCGATGTAGCCATGGTCAGCTACCCCCTGCCTTCGTCGGAGACTGGAGCGGACCGGTCGCAAGACAGTAGGCCACGTGTTCTCCACGAGCCAGCCTGACGCGCAGACCGTGCAGATAAGGTAGTCGGTTCTTCAAGTCCGCTCGATGTTCCGCGCGTCACAACCGTATTGCGGACATCACGGTCGGTAACAATCCCAGGTCAGTCGAGCAATCGCCCCAGCCGTGCCCGGATGTCGTTCTCATCCCCCTCCACCTCGACCAGCTTGTCCCTGCTGGTCGCACCACGCACCAGTCTCACCGCGGAGCGCCGTACGCCGAAACCGGCCGCCACCGCCGTCAGGACAGCCTTCGTTGCCTGTCCCTCCACCGCACGGGCTGCCACCGCGACCACCAGCGCCGGCCCCGACGGACCGTCGTACCGGCCGCCGACCGCTGTCCTGGAGGCGCCCGGCTTGACCCGCAGCAGAATTCTCATGGCCGAATCCTCACCGCACCACTGCTTTTCTCCTGCCCACCCCGGCCGCTTAACGATTCGTAGTCACCTCTTACGACGCCGTACACTGATGACCGCGAACCGCAAGGCAATGATGGGGCCATCACCCCGGAGCCGCCGGAAGAACAGTCCGCAAGGACCTATTAGAACCGGCAGCGTCTCGTTAAGGAAGTGGGTGACCGCACTCTGGGTCACCAAGGAGGGTGGTACCGCGCGGTAACCAGCTGAGTCTGGGTACTTCGTCCCTCGTCCAGTAACAGGACGCGACGAAGGACGCACAAGATGGCGGCAGCGCAGAACTCCGGCACCCCCTGGCGGCAGGTTCCCGCCCAGGTCGACTTCCCCGCGCTCGAGCGGGAGGTGCTCACCCTCTGGGACGAGCACGACACGTTCGCCAAGAGCCTCGAGCAGTCCGCGGGCGGTACGCCGTGGACGTTCTTCGAGGGCCCGCCGACGGCGAACGGCATGCCCGGCACCCACCACATCGAGGCCCGCGTCTTCAAGGACGTGTTCCCGCGCTACCGGACCATGAAGGGGTTCTGGGTCGAGCGCAAGGCGGGCTGGGACTGCCACGGCCTGCCGGTCGAGGTGGCGGTGGAGAAGGAGCTCGGCTTCAGCGGCAAGAACGACATCGAGGCGTACGGCATCGCCGAGTTCAACGCCAAGTGCCGCGAGTCCGTGCTGCGCAACGTCGACGCGTTCAACGAGCTGACGGTCCGGATGGGCTACTGGGTCGACCTCGAGCACCCGTACAAGACGATGGACCCCGAGTACGTCCAGTCCGTGTGGTGGTCGCTCAAGCAGATCCACGACAAGGGCCTGCTGGTCGAGGACTACCGGATCACGCCGTACTGCCCGCGCTGCGGCACCGGCCTGTCCGACCACGAGCTCGCCCAGGGGTACGAGACGGTCGTCGACCCGTCGGTCTACGTCCGCTTCCCGCTCACGTCCGGCCCGCTGGCCGGCCAGGCGTCGCTCCTGGTCTGGACGACCACGCCCTGGACGCTCGTGTCCAACACGGCCGTGGCCGTGCACCCCGACGTCACGTACGTGACCGCCACCGACGGCAACGAGACCCTGGTCGTGGCCAAGCCGCTGCTCGACCGGCTCGGTGAGGGCTGGACGGTCACCAACGAGTACGTCGGCCGTGAGATGGAGCTGTGGACGTACCAGCGGCCGTTCGAGCTGGTGCCGTTCGACGAGCCGGCGCACTACGTCGTCCTCGCGGACTACGTGACGACCGAGGACGGCACCGGTCTGGTGCACCAGTCCCCCGCGTTCGGTGCGGACGACCTCGCGGTCGGCCGCGCGTACAACCTGCCGGTCGTGAACCCGGTGGACTCGACCGGCCACTTCAACGCCGACGTACCGCTGGTGGGCGGGCAGTTCTTCAAGAAGGCCGACGAGGACCTGGTGAAGGACCTGTCGGAGCGGGGCGTCCTGTTCAAGCACGTGCCGTACGAGCACCCGTACCCGCACTGCTGGCGCTGCCACACCCCGGTCATGTACTACGCGCTCCCGTCCTGGTACATCCGTACCACCCAGGTGAAGGACGCGCTGCTCCGCGAGAACGAGAAGACCAACTGGTACCCGGAGTCGGTGAAGTGGGGCCGCTACGGCGACTGGCTGCGCAACAACATCGACTGGGCCGTCTCGCGCTCGCGCTTCTGGGGTACGCCGCTGCCGATCTGGCGCTGTGCCGAGGATCACCAGGTGTGCGTCGGTTCACTGGCCGAGCTCGGTGAGCTGGCCGGCCGCGACCTCAGTGGCTCGGACCCGCATCGCCCGTACGTCGACGACATCACCTTCGACTGCCCGACCTGTGGCGCCGAGTCGCACCGGGTGCCCGAGGTGATCGACGCCTGGTACGACTCGGGGTCGATGCCGTTCGCGCAGCTGGGTTACCCGTGGGTGGAGGGCTCGAAGGAGAAGTTCGAGCAGGCGTACCCGGCGGACTTCATCTCCGAGGCGATCGACCAGACCCGGGGCTGGTTCTACACCCTGATGGCGATCGGCACGCTGGTCTTCGACGAGTCGTCGTACCGCAACGTCGTCTGCCTCGGGCACATCCTGGCCGAGGACGGCCGGAAGATGTCCAAGCACCTCGGCAACATCCTGGAGCCGATCCCGCTGATGGAGGACCACAGCGCGGACGCGGTGCGCTGGTTCATGGCCGCTTCCGGGTCGCCGTGGAAGGCGCGCGGCATCGGGCCGAACGTGCTGAACGAGATCGTCCGGAAGGTGCTGCTCACCTACTGGAACACGGTCGCGTTCCACGCGCTGTACGCACGGCTCGCGGACTGGTCGCCTGCCGACGCGCCGGCCGTCGCGGACCGCTCGGTGCTGGACCGCTGGCTGGTCAGCGAGACGCACCGGCTGGTCCGGGACACCGACGAGGCGTACGCCGCGTACGACACGCAGCGGCTCGGTCTGCTGATCAACTCGTTCGTCGACGTGCTCTCGAACTGGTACGTCCGCCGTTCCCGCCGCCGGTTCTGGGCCGGCGACGCGAGCGCGCTGGCGACCCTGCACGAGACGCTCGACGTCCTCACCCGGGTGATGGCGCCGCTGACGCCGTTCGTCACCGAGCGTGTCTGGCAGGACGTGTTCCGCCCGGTCACGCCCGGCCTGCCCGAATCCGTCCACCTGACGAGCTTCCCGACGTACGACGAGACGCTCATCGACGACGTACTGGCGCAGCACGTGTCGATGGCGCGCCGGGTCGTCGAGCTCGGCCGGTCGGCGCGCGCCGAGGCGAAGGTGAAGACGCGGCAGCCGCTGGCCCGGGCGCTCGTCGGGTCGGCCGCGATCGCGGACCTGTCGCCGGAACTGCTGCAGGAGATCGCCGACGAGCTGAACGTGGGCACGGTCGCACCGCTGTCCTCGGCGGGCTCGGACCTGGTCGAGTTCTCCGCGAAGGGCAACTTCCGGGAGCTCGGCAAGCGGTTCGCCAAGCAGACCCCGGTGGTCGCCGCCGCGATCGCCGCGGCCGACGCCGGAGCGCTGGCGGCTGCCTTGAAGGAGTCCGGTACGGCGACGGTCGTGGTCGACGGCGAGGACGTCCAGGTCGGCGAGGCCGACGTACTGGTCTCCGAGCGGCCGAAGGAAGGCTGGTCGGTGGTCAACGAGCAGGGCGAGACCGTGGCCCTCGACCTCGAGGTGACGCCGGAGCTGCGGCAGGCCGGTCTGGCCCGCGAGGTGGTCCGCACCCTGCAGGAGGCCCGGAAGAACGCCGGCCTCGAGGTGTCCGACCGGATCAAGGTCTGGCTGACCTCGACCGACGCCGAGCTGACCGATGCCCTCGGCAAGCACGCGGACGAGATCGCTCGCGAGGTCCTGGCCGTCGAGCTGAACCAGTCGGCCCCGTCGGAGGCGGACGTTGCCACCGGCACCGAAGAGGACCTGCAACTCACCTACTGGCTGACCAAGGCCTGATCAGGGCCGCCTCGTCAACGAGGCGGCCGGACGGCGCGAGCCCGCATCGCCGGGCTCGCGCCGAGCCGGTCCACGACACCGAGCAGCAACCGCCGCGCCCGTTCCACCTGCGCGTCCCCGAGCTCCGCGCGGAGTTCGACGTCCAGCGCGGCCCGGTGTTCGCGCGCCGCGGCGATCACGGCCTGCCCGCGGTCGGTGAGCACGACCTGCCGGGCGCGGGCGTCGGCGGGATCCGGCCGCCGGTCGACGTAGCCGCGCCGCTCCAGGTCGGCGATCGACTTCGACGCGGCCTGCTGGGTCACCCCCAGTCGCTCCGCGAGTGTGCTGATCGTCACCGGGCCGGCGACCAGATGCTGGAACGCGACGCCGTCGGCGAATCGTGAGTCGGCGAACCCGTCGGCCGCGAGCCGGCGCTGCAGTTCGTCGGCAAGCGCCCAGCCGGCGAACAGCGAGGCCAGGGACAGGTCGGCGGCAGCGGGATCGAATTCCACGCCCGGACTATACAACCGTGGTTGTGGATCGGCTAATCTACAACCATGGTTGTGCAAGAGGAGTTCGTCGAACGGGCGCACCGGATCGTCTGGTGCACAGTCGCCACGGCCGGGCCGGACGGCCGGCCGCGGAGCCGGATCCTGCACCCGATCTGGGAGTACGAGGACGGGCTGACGGGGTGGATCGTCACCCGTCGGACGCCGGTGAAGAC
>DASXXB010000060.1:0-3763 GCA_036503355.1 Kribbella sp.
GATCGGGCTGCTACCCATCGTGGGTATCCCGCTCCCGCTTTTGTCGTACGGTGGTTCCGCACTGCTGCCGACGCTGATCGCGATCGGCATGCTGCTGTCCTTCGCGAAGGCCGAGCCCGGCGCGCAGGCCGCCCTGAAAGAAACCCGGCGTCCGCGCTTCGGCTGGTTGCCTTCGCGGCGTACTGCGTACAAGTAAGTACAAATGAACCCGCGGGAGCGTTGGAAGCCTTGCCCAGCATCGTCCTGGCCGGTGGCGGTAGCGCCGGCCACACCTCACCCCTGATCGCCACGGCGGACGCTCTGCGCCGGATCGACAGAGACGTCGAGATCCTGGCCCTCGGGACCGAGCGCGGCCTCGAGACCCGCGTGATCCCGGAGGCCGGTTACCGGCTGGAGCTGATCCCGCCGGTGCCGCTGCCGCGCAAACCCACGCCGGCGCTGTTCGCCGTACCGGGCAAGATGCTGTCCTCGGTGAGCGCCGCCCGGCGGATCCTCGACGACGCGAAGGCCGACGTCCTGGTCGGCTTCGGCGGGTATGTCTCCACTCCGGCGTACGTCGCCGCCTGGCGGCGGAAGACCCCGATCGTGGTGCACGAGGGCAACGCGGTGCCGGGGATCGCGAACAAGTTCGCCGCCCGCTACTGCACCGAGCACGTGAAGACGTCGTTCCCGGGGTCCGAGCTGCCGCACGCCGAGTACGTCGGCCTGCCGATCCGGCGCGCGATCTCGACGCTGGACCGGGCCGCGCTGCGGGCCGAGGCCCGGCGGTTCTTCGGTCTCGACCCGGACGCGCCGACGCTGTTCGTGACCGGTGGTTCACAGGGCGCGCAACGGATCAACGAGGCCGTCTCCGGCGCGGCGGCGGACCTGGCCGCGGCCGGCATCCAGGTGCTGCACGCGATCGGCCCCAAGAACACCCTCGAGGTGACGCAGACCGGTGGGTACCCGTACGTCGTGCTCAACTACGTCGATCGGATGGATCTCGCGTACGCCGCCGCGGACCTGGTGGTCTGCCGCTCGGGAGCGAACACCGTCACCGAGGTGTCCGGCGTCGGCCTGCCGGCGATCTACGTCCCGCTGCCGATCGGTAACGGTGAGCAGCGGCTGAACGCGAAACCGGTCGTCGACGCCGGCGGCGGGCTGCTGGTCGACAACGCCGCGCTGACCGTCGACTGGGTTCGCGCGAACGTCCCGCAACTTCTGCTCGACCGCGAGCGTCTGACAGCCATGTCCACAGCTGCGACCGGTGTGATCCGGACCGACGCCGACGAGCGATTGGCGCGGATCATCCTCGATGTGGTGAGGTCTGCTTCGTGATCGTCACCGCTCCTGACACGCTGTTGCCGGCCGAGAAGCTGGGCAGGGTGCACTTCATCGGTATCGGCGGCGCCGGGATGTCGGGCATCGCCCGGATCATGGCCTCCCGCGGGATCGAGGTGTCCGGCTCCGACGCCAAGGACGGCAAGGTGCTGGCCGCCCTCCGCGCGCTCGGCGCGACCTGCTGGGTCGGCCACGCCGCCGAGCACGTCAAGGACGTCGACACCGTGGTGGTGTCGACCGCGATCCGTGAGACCAACCCCGAGGTGGTCGCCGCCCGCGAAGCCGGGATCCCGATCCTGCCGCGGGCCGCGGCGCTCGCGTCGGTGATGGTCGGCCGCCGTACGCTCGCGGTCGCCGGTACGCACGGCAAGACCACCACCACGTCGATGCTCACGGTCGCGCTGCAGCACTGTGGCGCGGACCCGTCGTACGCGATCGGCGGGAACCTCAACGAGTCGGGCTCGAACGCCCACGACGGGAACGGCGACCTGTTCGTCGCCGAGGCCGACGAGTCGGACAAGTCGTTCCTGACCTACTCGCCGGAGGTGTCGATCGTCACGTCGGTCGAGCCGGACCACCTGGACAACTACGGCGACGAGGCCAGCTACCGCGCGGCGTTCGAGGAGTTCTGCGCGCGGGTCCTGCCGGACGGGTTCATGGTGATCTGCCACGACGACGCCGGCGCCCGGGAACTGGCGTCGTACGCGCGCGACCGCGGGATCGACGTGCGGACGTACGGCGAGTCCGGGGACGCGGACCTGCACGTCACCGAGATCGTCGCGACCGGGGCGACGCAGTCGTTCGTGCCGGTGTACCGCGGCCGGAAACTCCCGGTCGTGAACCTGCAGCAGGCCGGCAAGCACAACGCGCTGAACGCGTCGGCCGCGCTCACCGTCGGGCTCGGGCTCGGGTTCTCCGCGGCCGACCTGGCCGAGGGGCTGGCGTCGTTCACCGGCACCGGGCGGCGGTTCGAGTTCAAGGGGCTCGAGGACGGCGTGCGGGTGTTCGACTCCTACGCGCACCACCCGACCGAGCTGGCCGTCGACCTGACCGCGGCCCGTCAGGTGGCGGGGGAGGGGCGCGTGATCGCGTGCTTCCAGCCGCACCTGTTCAGCCGGACGCGGATCTTCGCGACCGAGTTCTCCGAGGCGCTGGCACTGGCCGACGAGGTCGTGGTGATGGACATCTTCGCGGCCCGCGAGGACCCGGAGCCCGGCGTCACCGGTGCCCTGATCGCCAACCACGTGCCGCTGAAGCCCGAGCAGGTGCGGTTCGAGCCGTCCTGGTCCGCCGTACCGCAGCTGGTCGCGGACCTGGCCGAGCCCGGCGACCTGGTCGTCACGCTCGGGGCCGGCGACGTGACGCTGATCGGTCCGGAAGTCGTTGGTCTGCTGGCCGAACGCAGCCTCACCCGCGAGCCTTCCGGGGCAACGCCGGTAGCTGTGGTGGAGTAATTGCGTGGGGTTCGTTGAATGAGCCAGAGCGTCGATCTGGCTCGGGCACAGCAGCGTTTCGCCCGCCGGCAACGGCTGGTGCGGTGGCGCAGCTGGCTGCCCTGGGCCATCGGCGGCGGACTGGTCGTGCTGGCCGGTCTGATCGTCTGGCTGTTCTACTTCTCCTCCGCGTTCGCCGTGGCCGGCGTCCGGATCAGCGGTGCGGACACGGTGCCGGTGGCAACGATCGAGCAGACCGCCGCCGCACCGACCGGCACCCCGCTGGCGAAGGTCGACCTGCGGTCGATCGCGGATCGGGTCCGAACCATCCCGGCGGTCGCGGACGCGCAGGTGACCCGGGCGTGGCCGCACAAGATCGTGATTGTCGTCACCGAGCGGGTTCCGGTGGTGGTGGTCACCGACGGCTCGCGGTACGAGCTGGTGGACGCCACCGGTACGTCGTACCGCACGGTGCCGGACCGGCCGGCCGGACTGCCGGAGGCGAAGGTGACCGGTGTCCGGCGCGACGTCACCGTGCATTCGGTGGTGACGGTCTCGGCGGCTCTTCCGGACACGCTGCGGGCCCAGGTGCAGTCGATCTCGGCGGCGTCGCCGGACTCGATCACGCTGAACCTGAGCTCCGGCGTGAAAGTCGTTTGGGGCAGTTCCGATGACAGTGAGCGCAAGGCCGGGGTACTCAGCGTGCTGATGAAGCGCAAGGCGAAGGTGTACGACGTCTCGGCGCCCGATCTCCCTGTCACCAAAGGGGAAAAGCGGTGACGGGTCACATCGCGATACCGGCGGCGAGGCGCGTGGACTTTGGCCGGAAGCGTCCCGTACCGTGCGTCGTAATCTAAAGTTGACATAACTCTAAGCATCCACTTGAGGTTCAGTCTTTTCGCTGGACAACGGGAAACGAACGAGGCGAGAGGCGCGGACGTGGCGGCACCGCAGAACTACCTGGCACTCATCAAGGTCGTCGGCATCGGCGGAGGCGGCGTGAACGCCGT
>DASXXB010000061.1:0-27156 GCA_036503355.1 Kribbella sp.
AGGACAAGGACCTCGAGGACGCGTACAACCCGCCGTACTTCCACCCCGGCACCGACTCGCCGGAGTACCAGTACATGATGGAGCGCCGCAAGCAGCTCGGCGGTTCGCTGCCGGAGCGCCGGGTGCAGCCGAAGACGCTGAAGCTGCCGGGCGACGACGTGTACAAGCCGCTGTCCAAGGGCTCGCACGCGCCGGTCGCGTCGACGATGGCGCTGGTCCGGCTGTTCCGGGACCTGATGAAGGACCCGGAGATCGGCGACCGGATCGTCCCGATCGCCCCCGACGAGTACCGCACGTTCGGGATGGACTCGATGTTCCCGACCGCGAAGATCTACTCGCCGCACGGGCAGAACTACGACGCCGTCGACCGCAACCTGCTGCTGTCGTGGAAGGAGTCCACGGCGGGCCAGCTGCTGCACGAGGGCATCAGTGAGGCCGGCGCGATGGGCTCGGTCCTGGCGGCGAGTACGTCGTACGCCACGCACGGTGAGCCGATGATCCCGTTCTACATCTTCTACTCGATGTTCGGGTTCCAGCGCACCGGCGACTGGATGTGGGCGCTCGGCGACCAGCTCGGCCGCGGCTTCCTGATCGGTGCCACCGCGGGCCGTACGACGCTGACCGGCGAAGGACTGCAGCACGCGGACGGTCACTCGCCGCTGCTCGCCTCGACCAACCCGGCGGCGGTGCACTACGACCCCGCGTTCGCGTACGAGATCCCGTACATCGTCAAGGACGGCCTGCGCCGGATGTACGGCTACGGGCTCGACAAGGACAAGCCGTACGGCGAGGACGTGTTCTACTACCTCACCGTCTACAACGAGCCGGTGGCGCAGCCGGCCGAGCCGGAGAACCTCGACGTCGCGGCGCTGCTCAAGGGCATGTACCGCTTCAGCGAGGGGCAGGTGGCCGACGGCGACGACGCGCCGCGCGTCCAGCTGCTCGGCTCCGGTGTGGCGCTGCCGTGGGTGCAGAAGGCCCAGCAGATCCTTGCCGACGAGTACTCCGTCGCAGCCGACATCTGGTCCGTGACCTCGTGGAACGAGCTGCGCCGGGACGCCGTCGCCGCCGAGCAGCACAACCTGCTGCACCCGGAGGAGCCGGAGCAGGTCGCGTTCGTGACCGAGCAGCTCAAGGACACCAAGGGCCCGGTCGTTGCCGTCAGCGACTTCATGCGCGCGGTCCAGGACCAGATCTCCCGTTGGGTGCCGAACGACTACACCTCGCTCGGCACGGACGGCTGGGGTCTGGCCGACACCCGGGCCGCGGCGCGGCGCCACTTCCAGGTGGATGCCGAGTCGATCGTGGTCGCGACGCTGGAGATCCTCGCCAAGCGCGGCGACGTGAAGCCGGAGGTGGCCGCCGAGGCCGCCCGCAAGTACCGCATCGACGACCCGACCGCGGTCGCCGGCGTGAAGCAGGAAGGCGCCGGCGCCTGACGTTCCTGTGACACGGGCCGCTCACCACCTGGTGAGCGGCCCGTTCGCATATTCACTGGGTTCGCTGAAGGGACCGGTCCTACGCTCAGGAGCATGCCTGAGCTGATCGAACCGACCATCGACCTGCGGGACTCCTGGCTGGAATCGGCCGCCGAGTGGGGCGACGTCCCCCAGGACGGCGCCGGGCTCTGGGAGGCCGCAGACCTCGACCTGGGCACGACCGAGGGCTTCGAGGCCTGGCTGCGGCGACTGCAGGAGCAGAGCGCCTTCGAGGGCATCACAGAAGACCGGGTGCCGGCGACGTTCTGGTGGATCGTCGAGGACGGCACCTACCTCGGCGCCATCACGCTGCGGCACGCGTTGAACGACAAACTGCTCGAGGGCGGCGGTCACATCGGGTACGGCGTACGCCCGTCGGCCAGGGGTCGCGGTGTCGCGAACTGGGCGCTCGGCGCGGTGCTCGAACGCGCACGGGAGCGCGGGATCGATCGCGTGCTGCTCACCTGCGACGCCGGCAACGTCGCGTCCGCGCGGACCATCGAGCGCAACGGCGGCGTACTGGAGGACATCCGGGACACCTGGCTGGGGCGGGCGCGGCGCTACTGGATCACCCTCTGAACCAGCCCCGAATCGTCGGCTGCCGAACCATTGCACGAGTTCCAGTCACCTCTTAAGCTTCGGATAGCAGAAACTAATTCCAGTATTCTGAAGGAGCGGCGATGCGGGTGGCGCTCGTGGGGCTCGGCGAGATCGGTCTGGGTGCACACCTGCCCGCGCTCCTGCGGCACCCGTCGGTCGAGGTGGTGCAGCTCGTCGACCCGGCGCCCGGACGTCGCGAAATCGCCGCCGTACAGGGGGTTCCGGTCACTGCCGAGCTCGATCCGCGGGCATTGGACGGCATGGACGGCATGGGCGGCATGGGCGGCGTGGGCGGCGTGGGCGGCTTGGGCGGCGTGGACGGCGTGGTGCTGGCGACGCCGCCGTGGGTGACGCCGGAACTGGTCGTCCGCTACGCGCGGGCCGGCCTGTTCGTCCTTGCCGAGAAGCCGGTCGCGACCTCGGTCGAGGCGGCGCGGCCCTACGACCAGCTGGACGACGAGCAGCGCCGGCGGGTGCAGATCGGCCTCACCTACCGCCACGACCCCGCCATCCAGCAGCTCCGGGCCTGGATCGACGACGGCATCCTCGGTACCCCGATCCTCGTCCGCGCGCACATCTACGACGAGCCGCACGACGCCACGGACCACGAGCACACCACACGCATCACCACCACGCTCGGACACGGCAGTCCCGTGGTCCACGAGGGTGCGCACGTCTTCGACTGGCTCAGCCACCTGCTCGGCGGACAGCCGGAGGGCGTGGAGGATGCCTGGTCCACTCGTACTCGTCCGGGCCTCCCCGCGGCCAACCTGATCGGCGCGCGCCTCACCTACCCGGGCGGCCACCAGGCGCTGGTCGAGTTCGGGTGGTTCACCACGGCGCTCCCCCGCTGCGAGCTCACGTTCCTCGGCGACCGCGGGCTCGCGACCCTCGACGGCTTCACCTTCGACCTGCACCTCGCCACAGCGGACGGTGACCGCGACATCAGCTTCCCCGGCGATCGCATGACCCGGTGCTTCGATCTCCAGGTGCAACGCTTCGTCGAGTTGTACGACGGCACGCGCAAAGCCGGCGTACCGTCGCTGGACGATGGCATCGCCGCACTCCGTACCGCCCAACTCGTCGCCGGGAGGGCCTTGTGACGCTGGCGAAATGGCACCACAGCAACCGCGCGCAGCTCGCCGACCTGTTGCCTGAGGCAATTGTCGTGCTGCCGGTCGGCGCAACCGAGCAGCACGGCCCGCACCTGGCGACCGGCACGGACTGGATCCTCGCGGACGCCGTCGCGCAGCAGGCGGCGGCGCTCGTCCATGAACGTTCCGTGCGCCCGATCGTGTTCGCACCCCCGATGCCGTTCGGTGCGTCGGACCATCACCTGCCGTTCGGCGGGACGCTGTCCTTGTCCCCGGAGACGCTGCTCGCGGTGTTGCTCGACCTGGCGCGATCGCTGCACGCGGACGGCGGCCGGCGGCTGGTCCTCGTGAACGGGCACGGCGGGAACGTCGGCGTGTGTCACGCAGCAGCAGCTGCCGCGTCGACCAGGTACGGCGTGAACGTCGCACACATCAACTACTGGGAACTACTCCCCCCGCAACGCCCGGCGGCCGAACCCGGCGCAGTGGAAGGCGGCGCAGTGGAAGCCGGCGCAGTGGAAGCCGGCGCGGTGGAACCCGGCGCGGTGGAAGCCGGCGCGGCGGAACCCGGCGCGGCGGAACCCGGCGCGGTGGTGGAAGCCGGCGCGGCGGAAGCCGGCGCGGTGGTGGAAGCCGGGGCGGTGGAAGGCGGGGCGGTGGAGCGGCGGGGTGCGGGTGGTGGTGTGGAGGGATCGGGGGATGTGATGGTTCCTGGTCATGCGGGGCGGTTCGAGACCGCGTTGATGCTCGCGCAGGACGAGGCGTTTGTTGCCGAGCGCAAAGAACGGCTCGATCCGCCGACCGGGCCCGCGGTGGACGACGTCGCGTTGCACACCGCGGGGAGCTGGCAGCGCATCGACGGCTATACGGACCGCCCGGACCTCGCCGATGCCGCGAACGGGCGGGAGTGGTTCGACCAGCTGACGGCCGCACTCGGCGACCGTCTTCTCGAGCTCGCGGAGGTGCTGTGATCGACTTCCATACCCACACCCCGGCGTGGGAGACCGCGACCTGGCTGGGTGGGACGCCGTTCGGCGCCGACGAGTTCGTCGGCTTCATGGATTCGGCCGGGATCGAGCACGCCGTCGTACTCAGTCATGACGGCCTGTTCGACCCGACGCCGGAGTCGAACGACCGGCTGGCCGAGTTCGTCCGCGCGTATCCGGACCGGATGACCGGCTTCGGCACGGTCGCGGTCCGCCGGAAGACCGCGGTCGACGAGGCCGAGCGGATGGTCGGCGAACTCGGCCTGCGCGGCCTGAAGTTGCACCCGTGGCTGCAGGGCTTCAGCATGCACGAGCGCTCCCTCGACCCGATCTGCGAGGTGATCACGGCCGTCGGCGGTGTGCTGCTGAGCCACGACGGTACGCCGCCGTACTCGACCGCCGGGCAGATCGCGGCGCTCGCCCGCCGGCATCCGAAACTGCGCGTCGTCCTGGGCCACGGCGGTCTCCACGACCTGTGGCGGGAGGCGCTCGTCATGACGCAGGAGACCGAGAACCTGTACCTGTGCATCTGCGGTACGCCGCCGTACGCCGCGCGCCGCATCCTGCAGGAAGCCCCGCCGCACAAGGTGATCTTCGGGACCGACGCCGGCCTGTCCGACAAGGCCAGCCAGGACTACGCGGTCGCCCGGGTCAAGGAGATCGACGGCTGGGGCATCACCGACGCGCAGCGCCACGCGATGCTTGTCGACAATCCGCGCCGCCTCCTGGAGACACTATGATCGTCGACAATCCGCGACCGTCGATCGTCGACAATCGGCGCCGGTTGATCGTCGACAATCGGCCGCGATTCCTGGAGCCCGCGTGACGGCCATCATCGCGGCGATCCAGACCGCGCGGATCAGCCTGCGCGCCGCCCCCGAGCTGCTCGTCCGCGGCGCCCGCGGCCCGCACGACCGGTCCGACTTCCTGCTGGTCCGCGTGATCACCAGCGACGGCGTCGAGGGGTACGGCGAGGTGAGCGCCACCCCGATCTGGTCGGGCGAGGACGGTACGTCGGCCGACCATTTCATCCGGACTGCGCTGTCCCCCGCACTCATCGGCCGGCCGCTGGCACCCGTCGGCGCGGCCGAGGACCTGATGGACAAGGTGTTGCACGGCAATCCGTTCACGAAGGCGGGTGTCTCGATCGCGCTGTGGGACGCATTCGCGCGCACCCTCGACGTACCGCTGGCGGTTGCCCTCGGCGGCCCGTACCGGACCGAGATCCCCATCAAGCTCTCGCTGTCCGGGAACGACGACGAACTGGAGCGCGCCTACAACGCAGCGCGTGCGGCCGGCTTCGGCGCATTCAAGGTGAAGGTCGGCCTCGACCTGCCCGCCGACCTGCACCGAGTTCGCCGGGCCCGCGAACTCGCCGGCGATGCCTTCCTCGGCACCGACGCGAACGGCGGGTGGACACGTGCCGAGGCAATCAGAGCGGTCCCCGAGTTGAAGGCATGCGGCGTCGCGTTCCTGGAGCAGCCGCTCGAGCCCCGCGACGTACGAGGTGCGCACGAGGTGCGGCAGCTCGGGCTGCCCGTGATTGCCGACGAATCCGTGTTCGATGTCCACGATCTGCTGACCGTGATTGATGCGCGGGCGGCGGACACCGTCAGTTTGTACGTGGGAAAGAGCGCCGGTCCGGGGCGGGCCGTGCGGATGGGGCAACTCGCTGTCGCGCACGGGCTCGACGTACTGATCGGATCGAACGGCGAGCTGGGCGTCGGCGCCGCGGCACAGCTCCAGGTCGCGGCGGCACTGCCCCGGCTGTCGACGTACCCGAGCGACATCATCGGCGCGCACTACTACACCGAGGACGTGCTGGCGAAGCCGCTGGACAGCGACGGGCAGCGCGTCCGCCTGGGTGACGAGCCCGGCCTGGGAGTGACCTTGCGAGACGACCTGTTGCGGGAGTTCCGATGATCGTCGACGTCCACGCGCACACCCCGACCCACCGCGACGCCGTCCCCGGCGACGAGCGGCAGGTCTACCCGAACTGGCGCAACGACCGTCCGGTGGTGACCACCAACTCGTGGGCCGACTACGACGAGGCGATGGCCGCCGCCGACGTGTCGATTGTCTTCAATATTGCTGTCGACAATCCGCTCGAGCTGACCGGCGTACCGTACCCGCCGGAGCGCTGCAACGACGCCACCGCCGAGTTCGTGAAGGACAACCCGGCCAAGCGGATCGGTTTCCTGTCGGTGAACCCGACCGCGGACGACGCCCTGGAGGAGGCCGACCGCTGCCGTGAGCTCGGCCTGGTCGGCGTGAAGCTCGGCCCGAACTACCAGAACTTCGATCCGCTCGGCGAGCCGGCGCTGGCGTTCTACGACTATTGCCAGCGCCACGGCCTGCCGATCCTCTTCCACTCCGGCGCCTCGCCGATGCGGCACGCGCCGCTGCGCTACACCTATCCCCTGGTCACCGACGAGATCGCCCTGCGGTACCCGGAGCTGCGGATCGTGATGGCGCACATGGGCCATCCATGGAGCCGGGAGACGGTCGTGACGATCCGCAAGCACCCGCACGTGTACGCCGATGTGTCGTCGATCTACCTGCGCCCGTGGGTGCTCTACCAGTCGCTGATCAACGCGGTCGAGTGGGGCGCGACCGGCAAGCTGCTGCTCGGTTCGGACTTCCCGATCGCCAACACCGGCGAAGCAATCGCCGGATTGTCGACTGTCAACGACATGCTCGAAGGCACCAAGCTCCCCCGCGTTCCGGACGAGGTCATCGACGGCATCGTGCACGCGGACGCGCTCGGCGCCCTCGGTCTGGAGGTGCCCGCATGATCATCGACGCCCACGTCCGGATCGGCGACAGCCGCGAGGCGAGCCTGGACCCGGCCGAGCTGCTCACCACGATGGATGCCCTCGGCATCGATCAGGCGATCGTCGCGCCGTCCGAGCGCTGCATTGCCTACGACAACCGCGAGGGCAACGAGGCCACCGCAGCGGCCGCTCGGGAGTCTGCCGGCCGCCTGCTCGCCTACGCCGTGGCCAACCCGTGGCGTGGCTCCGCAGCGATCGACGAACTCGACCGCGCCCGCGACGCCGGCGCCGTCGCGCTCGCGGTGGACTCGGTGCTCCAGGGGTTCGACCTGCTCGACGGCCTGCTCGACCCGTTGCTCGACTTCGCCGCGAGCGTCGGCTGGTTCGTGTACGTCCGCACCGGTACGCCGGCCAACGCGCTCCCGCTGCCACTGGCCAGCCTCGCCCGCCGCCGGCCAGAGCTGCCGGTGCTGATGGGCAAGAGCGGCGCCACCGACTTCTGGATCGACGCGGTCCCCGCCCTGCTGCACGCGCCCAATCTGTACGGCGACACGTCGTACGCGCCCTGGGACACGGTGCTCAGCGGGTTCCTCGCCGAACCGGAGATCGGCGCGGAGCGGCTCGTGTTCTCGACGGACTCGCCGTACACCGTGCCGCTCGCGGAGGTGGACCGGATCCGGGACTGGCCGGTCGCACCGGACCAGAAGGCCGCGGTCTTCGGCGGGAACGTCGCCAAGCTGCTCGGGCAGCACCGGTGAGCCCAGGGAGCCCTGGGAGCCTTGGGAGCCCTGGGAGCACAGTGACCACACAACGGGAGGCAGACATGGTCACCACGGAGGAGATCGGGGCCGCGCAGGCAGGGGACGCGTCAGTGCTCGTGCGCGGCGTGTCGCCGGTGCTCGAAGTACCGTTCACCGCCGACGGCGAGGTGGACTACGGAGGCTTCGACCGGGTCGTGCGGTATGTGCTGGGTACCGGCGTGACCAGCGCGATGTTCCCCGGTTTCGCGTCCGAGTTCCACAAGCTGTCCGAGGACGAGCGCCGGCGGCTGACCGAGATCCTGCTGTCGCACACCCGCGACCGCGACGACGTCGCCGCGGTGGTCGCCGTACAGGATCACGCGACCCGGCTCGCGACGCGGCGGGCGCGGGAGTCGGTGGAGGCCGGTGCCGACCTGATCAACCTGCTGCCGCCGCACTTCCTGTCGCCGTCGCGGGGCTCGCTGGAACAGCATGTCCGCGCTGTGCTGACCACGATCGACCCGGTGCCGATGGTGCTGCAGTACGCCCCTGCCGAGACCGGCACGAGCCTGGACGCCGACCTGCTCCGCGCGATCGCCACCGACCACCCGAACCTGCGCCTGGTCAAGGTCGAGTCGAGTCCACCCGGGCCGCTGATCGCCGAGCTGGCGCAAGGGACGCCGGCGCTCGCGTCGGTCGAGGGGTACGCCGGCGTACAGCTCCCGGACGCGATCCGGCGCGGTGCGGTCGGCACTCAGCCGGGCTGCTCGCTGACCGAGCTGTACGTCGAGATCTGGCGCCGCCTCACCACTGGTGACGGTGAGGACGGCGTCGACCTGCACCGCCGGCTGCTGCCGTACATCTCGTACTGGATGCTCGACACCGAACGCATCATCGCCGCCGAGAAACTGATCTCGGTACGCCGGGGCCTGTTCGCGAGTGCCTACTGCCGCGAGCCCGCCCACCGCCTGGACGCGGAGGAGATCCGCATGGTCGACCGCCTCCTCACAGAGTTCGCCGACCTCCTCCCCCACCTGGGCTGACGTTCGAGGGGTTGGTCAGGGGGCGGCGCGGAGGCGGGCGGTGAGGGCGTGGCCGTACATGAGTTCGGCGTCGGCGATCGCGGCGGTCGACGGGGCGATCGAGCGGGCGCCGTCCGCGGTCAACCGCTGGTACGTCACTGTCTTCAGGAACTTCCCGACCCACAGCCCGCCCGTGTACCGCCCGGCGCGGCCCGTCGGGAGCACGTGGTTCGTCCCGATCGACTTGTCGGAGAACGCGACCGTGGCCTCGGGCCCGATGAACAGCGACCCGTAGTTCCGCAGGTTCGCGGCGTACCACGCGTCGTCGGACGTCTGTACTTCGAGATGCTCCGGCGCGTACGAGTCCGAGATCTCGACCGCCTCTTCGCGGGACTCGCACACCACGACCGTGCCGTGTTCCCGCCACGCGGCGCCGGCCACCTCGACGGTCGGCCAGTCCCCCGCGAGCCAGCGCTCGACTTCCGCGATCACCGCCGTACCGAAGGAGCGTGAGGTGGTGACCAGCAACGCCGGGCTGTTCGGCCCGTGCTCGGCCTGACCGAGCAGATCGGCCGCGACCAGGCGCGGGTCGGCGGACTCGTCGGCGATCACCGCGACCTCGGTCGGCCCGGCCAGCAGGTCGATGCCGACCGTACCGAACAGCTGCCGCTTGGCCTCGGCGACGTACGCGTTCCCGGCTCCGACCACCAGGTCGACCGGCGGTACGTCCTCGATGCCGAAGGCAAGGGCCGCGAAGGCCTGTACGCCGCCCAGACACAGGATCACGTCGGCGCCGGCGAGGTTCATCGTGTACAGCTGGGGACCGTAGATACCGGCGGCGTCCCGGGGTGGGGCGACGGCGACCACGGTGTCGACGCCGGCGACCTTCGGGACGGTCACGGTCATGATCGAGGACGCGATCAGGGGGTATCTGCCGCCGGGTGAGTACGAACCCACCTTCGCGACGGGGATGTGGCGATGGCCGAGAACTACACCGGGGAGGGTTTCCACCTCCAGGTCGGTGAGGGTGGCACGTTGGGCTTCGGCAAAGTTCTGGACCTGCGAACGGGCGAACTCCAGGTGCGCGGCCAGATCGTCGTCGACCGTTGCTGCCTTGATCTCGGCGGCGGAGACGACGAACGAGTCCGGCTCCCAGTTGTCCAGCTGCGCCGACCAGCGGCGGATCGCCGGATCCCCTTCCCGCTCGATCTCGGAGAGGATCCGGCTGACGGTGTCCATCACCTCCTGCTGCCGTACGACGCGTTGCGGCCACCCGGTCTTGAGGTGTTCGGCCATTGTCACCCTCCTTGATACGCGCGCGAGATGGCCGCGAAGATACGCGCCGGACGGTCCCGCAGGTAGTGGTCGTAGACCGACAGGAGTGGACCACTGCCCTGCAGGATCCAGTCGCCGTCCTCCTCGAACCCGCCGTTGCGGATGCCGAGCCCGATCGACTCGACGTGGTCCACGCCGACGTCGATGTACTGCCCCACGGTGTCTTTCAGCACATGCAGCCGGAACGTCAGGTCCACGAAGTTGCGTCCGGCAACGTACTGCGTGACGTCGACCGGGCCCTCCATCCCGTCGCCATTGGTCCACACAGGCCAGCGCTGCTCGTGCAGATCCATGGTCCACACGACCGCGTCGTCGATCAGCATCTCCAGCTGGTACCGGCCGGGCTCGATACCCGGCGCGAGGAACCAGCGGTGGTACCAGAACGACACCTCGTAGCGCGGCATCCGGGGATCCACGCGCACCCGCTGCGTGGCCGACGCCGTCGTACCGGCCGCGGCCCGTGACCGCGAGTTGACGAGCGCCAGCCGGCCGTCGCCGTACAGCGCCTTATTGTCGGCGGTGGGCGTCGGGCCGTCGTCGAGCTGCGTGCCGTACGAGATCACGCCCGGGATCCGGCCCGCCGCGACGTACTGCGCCGTCGTCGTCAGCGTTGCGGTGCAGTACTCCGGCGTCGCGTGCAGCGGCGCGTCGAGGAAGCGGCCGGTGTAGATCAGTGGGATGAGCTCGAGTCCGCGCGGATCGGTCAGCGCGAGAATCTCGTCCAGGCACGCCCCGAGCGAGGAGGCGACCGTGGTGTTCTCGTGGTGGCCGTCCAGGAACGGGTAGATGATCCCGTCCACGAACTCGGCGTACTTGTCCAGGAACTCCGGGCTGGTCGCCATCCCGAAGTACGCGCAGGTGTAGAACCGCAGGTCCGGAGCGATCGCGACGGCCGCGGCCAGGAACTCCCGCATGTACTCCGGTGTGAAGAGCTTGGCGTTGTCGCCGCACTCGAAGTCGTCGATCGCCCACGCCCGGAAGTTCGGGTACTTCACGGCGAGCTCGGCGAACGCGGTCGCCCAGCCGACGTAGTCCAGCCGGTACGGGCGGGACGCGCGACCGTGCTCGGAGGTCTCGGTCGGCGGCACGATGTACGGGATCACGTCGATGCCGACGGCCGCGGCGGCCGGCAGGAACTCGTCCCGCAGGTCGTCGAAGTCGGTGGCAGAGTCCCAGATGCAGTACAGGTAGGTGTTCGCGTTCAGGTCGAGCAGCCGGCGGATCAGGGCCGGCGTGTCCAGGTGCCGGTAGCCGTCCGCGCGCGGCTCGCGCTCGCGGAGCGCGGCACCGACCGTGTTGCCGCCGGTCAGAGTGGCCTTGATGCCGCCGGCGGGCAGGGGATACGGACCGTGCGTGGTCATTCCAACCACTCCTCAGAATTTTCGAGATTTCGAAAACAGTTCCGCTATCTCAGAAAAGCCTATGTCTGCCGCGGGGCCGCGGCAAGCCTCAGAGCTCGGTCGCGCCCAACCGCTCGGAGATCGTCGCCGCGAGCTGCATCAGGCCGGTCTGCGCCTGCTTGCGCTTGTCCCGGGTCAGCTCCCGGGCGAACGACGTGACGCCGACGGCACCGGTCACCTGGCCGCCGGCGGTGAAGAACGGCGCGGCGACACAGGCGATGTCGGCCTGCTCCTCCTGGTCCTCGACCGCATATCCCTGCTTCGCGACCCGGGCCAGCTCCGCGCGGAAGCTGGCCTCGTCGGCCGGCTTCGCCTTCGGCCCGTACCCGGGCTCCAGCCGGGCGAGCAGCGGCTTCAGCTCGTCCTCCGGCAGGTACGCCGCGATCGCCCGGCCGAGTGCGGTCAGGTTGAAGTGCGAGACCTTGCCCGGATAGGTGTCGAACTGGACGAACCCGGGCATCGCCGCCTTCGCGACGTACACCACCGAGGAACCGGTGAGGACGCCGATGTGCACCGGCATGCCGAGCCGGTCGGCCAGCTCGCGCATCTCGCGGGACGCGACCGAGGACAGGTCGACCTTGCGGATCAGCTGCGTTGCCAGCCCGTACAGCCGCAGCGTCGGGCGCCAGAAGTGGCTGCGGCCGACCACCCGGCGGGTGGCGTAGTCGCGCTGCTCGAGCGTGTAGACGATCGAGGCGCAGGTGGCCAACGGGATCTTGGCCTTCTTGGCCAGCGCCGTGAGCGTCAGCTCCTCGTCGGACTCGACCAGCGTCTCCAGGACGGTCAGCGCCCGCGCGACCGCCGGCGACGGCGACCGGTCCCCGGCTGTCTCACTCACCATGCTCGGAGTGTAGCGCCCGGACCGGAAGCTGTCTTCGAGTCGCCGTATATACGGCATCATGAAAATGCATCTCAGATCTTGAAGTATCCATCATTTCGTGTCACTGTCCCGGAAAGAGTGCTCTGCGTGGAGGTAGCCGCCATGTCCGATCCCCTGAGCCGCCGGAGCTTCCTCCGGATCTCCGGTCTCTCGCTGTCCGCAGCCGCCGTGTCCACCACCGCCGCGGGATGCTCGTTCTTCTCCACCGATGCGAAGAAGTCCACCGGGTCCGCGGCCGCGGACGCCGGCGCCAAGGAGTCGCCCGTGCTGACCAAGCTGGTCAAGGACGGCAAGCTCCCGCCGCTGGAGCAGCGGCTGCCGAAGAACCCGATGGTGATCAAGCCGATCCAGAGCCCCGGCAAGTACGGCGGTGTACTGCAGCGCGGCCAGATCGACCGGAACGCCACGCAGAACCAGTACGTCGAGTTCGCCGGCCTGCTCGAGTGGACGCCGACGACCCCCGCCAAGGTCGGTCCCGGCCTGGCCGAGAAGTGGGAGATCCAGGAGGACGGCAAGGTCTACGTCTTCCACCTGCGCGAAGGGCTGAAGTGGTCCGACGGACAGCCGTTCACCACCGACGACCTGATGTTCGCCTACGAGAAGGAGTTCCTGAACAAGGAACTGAATCCCGTCTTCCCCGGCTGGCTGAGCCCGGGCGGCAAGCCCGGCAAGTTCGTGAAGGTCGACGACCACACGCTGCGGATGGAGTTCGAGGTACCGCACGGCCTGCTGCTGAAGTACCTGTGCTTCATCGGCCTGACGGGTTTCGGCTCGTCGTCGGCGCTGCTGTTGCCGGCGCACTACCTGAAGCAGTTCCACAAGGACTTCGCGACGCCGGCGCAACTGCAGGCGGCCATGAAGAAGAACCCGGCACCTTCGTGGGCGGAGTTCTTCGCCAACAAGCGCAACATCTGGAAGAACGCCGACGTACCGATCCTCGGCCCGTGGAAGCTCGTCGCACCGCTCCAGGGCTCGGGGGTCACCGCGCGCCTGGAGCGGAACCCGTACTACTGGAAGGTCGACGAGCAGGGCCGCCAGCTCCCGTACATCGACAGCCAGCAGTACACGGTGATGCCGTCGGAGACACTCGGCCTGCGCGCCGCGAACGGTCAGCTCGACCTGCAGGTCACCGACATCCAGGCCGAGCAACTCCCGCTGCTGATCAAGAACCAGGAATCCAAGGGCTACAAGGTGAACCGGTGGGTCGCCGAGCCGAACACCTCGATCAACCTGAACCAGAGCCACCCGGATCCGGTCCTGCGCGAACTGTTCCAGAAGATCGACTTCCGCGCCGGCCTCTCGCACGCGATCAACCGCAAGGAGATGAACGACGCGCTGTTCGCCGGCCAGGGCTTCGTCCGGCACCCGTGCGCCCAGCCCGAGGACGAGTACTGGGAGAAGGGCATGGGGCAGCGCTTCATCGAGTTCGACGTGGGCGAGGCCAACAAACGGCTCGATGCCGCGGGCCTGACGAAACGTGGGCCGGACGGCATGCGGCTGCGGCCGGACGGCAAGAAGCTGCAACTCGTCGGCCGATGCTTCGAGGTCGGTGTCGGCATCGACGCGATCAGCGTGCTGGAGTACGCCAAGCGGTACTGGAAGGCGGTCGGCATCGACCTGGTCGCGAAGCCGATGACGCCCGAGCTCTGGTACGAGGAGATCCCGCACGGCGACTACGACCTGGTCGCGTACCCGCCGGCCACGATCCTGTGGGACATCGACTCGCTGTGGTACATCCCGACGAACGGGCTGACGTACTGGGCGCCGAAGTACGGCAACTGGTACGGCAACCACAAGGACAAGTTCGCGCTCGAACCGACCGGCGACATCCGCAAGCTGCAGACGCTGTACGACGAGTTGGTGACCACCGCCGACGACGCGAAGCGGCTGGACCTCGGGCACCAGATCCTGCGGCTGCACGACAAGAACGTCTGGATCATCGGCACCGTCGGAACGCCGTTCCAGCCGCTGATCTCGGCCGGTGACCTGAAGAACGTCCGGCCGGACGCGATCGCCAGCTTCCGCACCCACTACGAGAACGCGTCCTCGCCGGAGCAGATGTACTTCGACTCCCCGGACAAGCACGCCTAGTCGCGAAGGGATCCTATGGCCGGCTATTTGCTCCGCCGCCTGCTGGCGATGCTGCCTACCGTCCTGCTGATCTCGCTCGTGTCGTTCCTGATCATCCAGCTGCCGCCCGGCGACTTCCTCACCACGGTCGTCGCCAAGCTGCAGCAACAGGGGCAGACGGTCGGCGCCGACCAGTTGGCGGCCTTGAAGGCGCAGTACGCGCTCGACAAGTCACCGTTCGAGCAGTACGTGAAGTGGATGTCGAACATCGTCCTGCACGGTGACTTCGGCCAGTCGTTCCAGTACAACAAGCCGGTCTCGACGCTGCTCGGCGAGCGGCTGCCGCTGACCATGGGGCTCGGCCTGGCGACCTGGCTGATCGGCTGGACGGTGGCGCTGGTGGCGGGGATCTACTCCGCCGCCCGGCGCTACTCGAAGCTCGACTACGTCATCACCACGCTGACGTTCCTCGGCCTCGCCGTACCGGGCTTCCTGATCGCGCTGACCGTCGTGTACCTGGAGTTCAAGCTGTTCGGGCAGACGCTGTCGGGGCTGATGTCGCCGGAGTTCGAGGGCGCGGTGTGGAACCTCGGCAAGCTGCTCGACGTACTCAACCATCTGTGGCTGCCGGTGCTCGTGCTGGCGTCCGGCGGCGTCGCGGGCACCATCCGGGTACTGCGGGCCAACCTGCTCGACGAGCTGCACAAGCCGTACGTCACCGCCGCGCGGGCCCGCGGCCTGGACGAGCGCAAGGTGCTGATGCGCTACCCGACCCGGGTGGCGCTGAACCCGTTCATCGCGACGATCGGCTGGACGATCCCGGCGCTGTTCGACGGTGAGGTCCTGGTCGCCAGCGTCCTCGGCCTCGAGACGACCGGGCCGCTGCTGCTCAACGCGCTGAAGAGCCAGGACATGTACCTGGCCGGCGGCATCATCCTGATCGCCTGCGTGCTGACCGTGATCGGCACGCTGATCTCCGACCTGCTGCTCGCCGCCGTCGACGCCAGGGTCCGGATCGGGTACGTCGGGAGCCGCACATGACCGCTGTCGTGGAGGAACCGACCCTCGCGCTGGCGTCCCAGCGCACGCTGATCTGGCGGCGCTTCAAGCGCAACAAACTCGCGGTCGTGTCGCTGTGGATCGTCGGCCTGATCTACTTCACGGCGGCGTTCTGCGAGTTCCTCGCGCCGCAGACCCAGGAGACGTACGCCGCCGATCGCGCGTACGCACCGCCCCAACTCCTCAAGGTCTCGCTGACCTCGAGCCCGCACGTGTTCGTCAACGGCTACAAGGGCACGCCCAATCCCGAGACGCTGCTGCGCGACTACACCACCGACAGGTCCCAGCGGTACGCCGTACGCCTGTTCGCCAAGGGTGATCACTACAAGCTGTGGGGGCTCATCCCGTCCGATCGGCACCTGATCGGGCCGAGTCAGCCGGGCGCGCCGTTCCACCTGCTCGGCACCGACGACCAAGGGCGCGACAATCTCTCGCGGGTCATCTACGGCACCCGTATCTCGATGTCGGTCGGCCTGATCGGCGTCCTCGCGGCGCTCGTCCTCGGCCTGCTGCTCGGCGGCGTCTCCGGGTACTTCGGTGGTCTCACCGACGGCATCGTGCAGCGCGTGATCGAGTTCTTCATGTCGATCCCGACGCTGCCGCTCTGGCTCGGCCTCGCGGCCGCCGTACCGCCGGGGTGGAGTGCGTTGAAGACGTACTTCGCGATCACGCTGATCCTCTCGCTGATCGGCTGGACCGGGCTGGCGCGGGTGATCCGCAGCCGGTTCCTGCAGATCCGCGGCGAGGACTTCGTGCTGGCGGCGGAGCTCGACGGCGCGCGCTGGCACCGGGTCGTCGGCCGGCACATGCTGCCCGCGTTCACCAGCCACATCATCGCGTCGCTGACGCTGGCCGTGCCGGGCATGATCCTCGGCGAGACCGCGCTGTCGTTCCTCGGGCTCGGGCTGCAGGCACCGGTGGTCAGCTGGGGCGTGCTGCTCAGCGGCGCGCAGAGCATCCGGGTGCTGACCGCCGCGCCGTGGCTGCTGGCCGCCGGCGTCGCCGTGGTGATCGCGGTGATGGCCCTCAACTTCGTCGGCGACGGCCTGCGGGACGCCGCCGACCCGTACGAATCATGAGGCGCGTCATGAACAGGCCCGCGAGCGAGCCGCTGCTGGAGATCGAGAAGCTGAGCACGCACTTCGACACCGCCGACGGGCTGGTCAAGGCCGTCGACGACGTCAGCCTGCGGGTCGAGCCGGGCAGCACGGTCTGCATCGTCGGCGAGTCCGGATGCGGCAAGAGCGTCACCGCGCGGTCGATCCTCCAGCTGGTCGACCCACCCGGCCGGATCGTTGCCGGCAGCATCAAGTTCCGCTCCGGCGGCCGTGATGGCGCCGGCAGTGTGGTCGATCTGGCGGCGCTCGATCCCGGCGGGCCGGAACTGCGGCGGATCCGTGGCCAGGAGATCGGCATGGTGTTCCAGGAGCCGATGGTCGCGCTCAGCCCGGTGCACACGATCGGGCAGCAACTGGTCGAGGTACTGCGCCTGCACGAGCAGCTCGGCAAGAAGGAGGCCCGGGCGCGGGCGATCGCCGAACTCCGCAGCGTCGGCATCCCGCAACCGGAGCGGCGGATCGACGCGTATTCGTTCCAGCTGTCCGGCGGGATGCGGCAGCGCGCGATGATCGCGATGGCGCTTGCTTGCCGGCCGCAACTACTCGTCGCGGACGAGCCGACGACCGCGCTCGACGTCACCACCCAGGCCCAGATCCTCCGGCTGCTGCGCACGCTGCAGGAGGAACGCGGGATGGCGATCCTGTTCATCACGCACGACCTGGGCGTGGTCGCCGAGCTCGCGGACCGGGTCGCGGTGATGTCCCTCGGCAACGTGGTCGAGGAGTGCGACGTCGACTCGCTGTTCCACGACCCGCGGCACCCGTACACGCGGGCGCTGCTGCGGTCGGTGCCGCGGATCGAGCGGCGGGCCCGGCGTCGATTGCCGACAATCCGCGGACAGGTGCCGCATCCGCAGCAACGCCCGAGCGGCTGCCCGTACCGGACCCGCTGCGACCACGCCGTACCGGGCGAGTGCGACACCGTGAACCCGGAACTGGTGAGCGACGGCCTGCGCGAGGTCCGTTGTGTGCACTACCCGACCGCCGAGACCATCCGCCACGGCCACGACCTGCACCCCGAGGAGGCAACCGCCGATGCCGGATGAGGAGACCCGCCGGGTGACCGACGACGACATCTTGCGGGTTGAGGGGCTGACCATGCGGTTCAGCTCGGGGGCCGGGCTGTTCGGGCGGCGGAACCGGTCGGTCGTGCGGGCCGTCGACGACGTCGATCTCCGGGTACGGCGGGGCGAGACGCTCGGGCTGGTGGGTGAGTCGGGATGCGGGAAGACCACGCTCGGACGGTGCATCCTGCGCGCGCACAAGCCGACCACGGGGCGGCTCGTGTATCGCCGTACGGACGGCAGCGAGGTCGACCTGGCCGCACTGTCCCGCTCGCAACTGCGGCCGCTGCGAACCGAGATCCGGACCGTCTTCCAGGACCCGAACTCCTCGCTCAACCCCCGCATGACCGTCCAGCAGATCGTGGCAGAACCGCTGATTGTCAACAATCTGGCGAGCGGCAGCGAGGTGAAGGACCGCGTCGCGGAGACACTGCGGCGCTGCGGTCTGCGCCCGGAGCTGATGCGCCGCTACCCGCACGCATTCTCCGGCGGTGAGCGTCAGCGGATCGGGATCGCGCGAGCCCTGGTGACACAGCCACGGCTGGTCGTCGCGGACGAGGCCGTGAGCGCGCTCGACGTGTCGGTCCGCAGCCAGATCCTCAACCTGCTCGAGGATCTGCAGGACGAGCTCGGCCTGACGTACGTGTTCATCTCGCACGATCTGTCGGTCATCCAGCACCTGTGCGACCGGGTGGCCGTGATGTATCTCGGCCGGATCGTCGAGGAGGCCGAGACCGAGGACCTCTTCGAACAGCCGCGGCACCCGTACACCGAGGCGCTGCTGCGCTCGGTCCCCCGGCCGGATCCCCGGCTGCGGCGGCGCGACGACGTACTGCCGGCCGGCGAGGTGCCGTCACTGGACGCCGACTTCACCGGATGCCGCTTCCAGCCACGCTGCCCGTACGCCGTGGACCTGTGCGCCCAGGTCGAACCGGCGACGCTGCCGCGATGCCACCGGGCGGAGGAGCTGGAGCTGAGCGGGGTGTACGGGCCCGGCGTACGAGAAACGTCGTAGCCACCGCCGGGGACAAGTTGCGCATTCCGTCCGACGCGCGGCCCGCCCCGGGATTCCTAGCGTCGAAGGCATGAACACCATCGTCATCGGCGCGGGACAGGCCGGCCTCGCCACCGGCCATTACCTACAGCGGCTCGGCGAGCCGTTTGTCATCCTGGACGGCAGCGCCTCCGTAGGCAGCCAGTGGCGGTCGCACTGGGACAGCCTGCGGTTGTACTCGCCGGCGAAGTACGACGGACTCCCCGGGCTCCCCTTCCCGGCTGCGCCCTGGCATTACCCGGGCAAGGACGAGGTCGCCGACTACCTCACGTCGTACGCCGCTCACTTCAAGCTGCCGATCCGGCACAACACGCGGGTCGACAGGCTCGAGCGCCTCGACGACCGGTGGATCCTCACGGCCGGCCAGGAGCAGCTCACCGCCGACAACGTCGTGGTCGCCACCGGTACCTTCGGCCGTACGCCGTACCTTCCGGACTTCGCGGTCGACCTGGACCCGGCGATCCGGCAACTGCACTCCTCGGAGTACCAGCGACCCGAGCAGCTCAAGCCCGGACCGGTGCTGGTGGTCGGCGGATCGCATTCGGGCACCGACATCGCCTACGAACTCGCGGAGACCCACGAGACGATCCTGTGCGGTCGCGACCCCGGCCAGGTGCCGTTCACGCCGGGCCGTCCCGGTCAGGGGATCTTCTGGCCGCTCATGTTGTTCGCCTGGCGGCACGTCCTGACCCGCCGGACGCCGATGGGCAAGGCCGCGATGGAGGAACTTCGGCACCACGGCGGCCCGATGATCCGGGTCAAGCGGGCCGACCTGCTCGCGCGCGGGGTCGAGCGCGTGCCGGCCCGGGTGACCGGGACCCGGGACGGCCTGCCGATGCTGGCTGACGGCCGGGTGCCGGAGGTCGCGAACGTGGTCTGGGCGACCGGTTTCCGCCAGGTGTTCGACTGGATCAAGGTCCCGGTGGCCGGCCCGGACGGCTGGCCGCGTGAATACCGTGGCGTTGCGACCGACGCGCCCGGCCTGTTCTTCTGCGGGCTGTGCTTCCAGTACGCCTTCAGTTCGATGGTGCTGCCGGGGGTCGGCCGGGACGCGGAGTACATCGCGCGCCGGATCGCGGCACGCTCGCGCGCTGGCCGGAGCCTTGCCGCGGCCTGATCCGGAGGGCATGCTCGCTCGTGGGGGCGGGAAACAAATGGGGACAATCGACGATCTGCAGCGGGCCCGGGTCGCGTTCGAGCGGCGCGACTGGGCCACCGCGTACGACCGGTTGGCGGCCGCGGACGGCGAGCCGGGCCTCGGTCCCGACGAGCTGCTGACGCTGGCCACGGCGGCGTACCTGCTCGGCGAGACCGACGCGTGCATCCGGGCACTGCAGCGCGGCTACCGGCTGCGGATCGCGGGCGGCGACGTGGCCGGGGCGGTCCGGTTCGCGTTCTGGCTGGCCCGGGTTCTCAACGGTCGCGGCGAGGTGGCCGTCGGCAACGGCTGGGCGGCGCGCGCCGAGCGGCTGCTGGCCGATCTGCCGCCGGACGTGGTGGAGCGCGGCTATCTGCGGATCCACGACTTCTTCCGCTGCCTGGACGACGGAGACCTGCCCGGCGCGCTCGCGATCGGCGACGACATCGTCGCCATCGCCCATCGGCACCACGATCCGGACCTGCTGGCGCAAGGTCTGGTGTGCAAGGGCCGTCTGCTGCTGTACTCCGGCCGCGTACCCGAAGGGCTTGCCCTGCTGGACGAAGCGATGGTCGGCGTCGCCGCGGGCGAGCTCTCGCCGATCTTCGCGGGCACCGTGTACTGCGCGATGATCGAAGGCTGTCAGGAGGTCATGGACTTCGCCCGCGCCTCGGCGTGGACCGCGGCGCTGACGCGTTGGTGCGACGACCAGCCGGATCTCGTCCCGTTCACCGGGCAGTGCGCCGTCCATCGCGGCCAGATCCTCCGACTGCACGCTGCCTACCCGGAGGCGCTCGCGGAGTTCGAGGACGCCTACCGGCGATATGCGTCGGCCGGTGGCGACATCGCGGCGGGCCTCGCGCTCGGCGAGCGCGGCGACGTCCTGCGGATCCGTGGTGACTTCGCGGCCGCGGAGGCGTCGTACGACGAGTCCGCGAGCTTCGGGCACGAGGCACAACCGGGGCGGGCGTTGCTGATGGTCGCGCGCGGGCGTGTCCCGGCAGCCATGGCCGCCGTACGCCGGTTGCTCGCGGAGGCCGGTGATCCGGTGCATCGGTCGCGGTTGCTCGCGGGCGCGATCGAGGTACTGCTGGCCGGTGACGCGTTGTCCGAGGCTGGTTCGGCCGCCGAGGAATTGTCGACGATCGCGGCCGGCTTCGGCTGTACGGGACTGCGGGCGTCGGCGGCGTACTGCACGGCCTTGGTGGCGTTGGCAGATGACGATCCGGGACGCGCCGTGCCGCACGCGCGCACGGCGGCCCGGCTCTGGAATGATCTACGGGCGCCGTACGAGGCGGCACGTGCCAAGGTACTGATCGGGCTGGCCGTCCGTTCGCTCGGCGACGACGACTCGGCAGCGGCCGAACTGACCGCGGCCTGCCGGACATTCACCGACGTCGGGGCGGTGCCTGCGCGTCTCGAGGTCGAGAAGCTGCTCGGACGGAGCGCGGCGGGCGGCCTCACCGCGCGGGAACAGGACGTTCTCCGTTTGGTTGCGTCGGGCAACAGTAACGCCGAGATCGCGCAGCGGCTGGTGCTCAGCGACAAGACGGTCGCTCGGCACCTGACCAATATTTTCGCGAAGCTCGACGTACCGTCCCGCACGGCCGCCGCCGCCTACGCCCGCGATCACGACCTGCTCTGAGCCACCACCCAGGTGGAGAGCGCCTCGTCCAGTCCGGACGAGGAGCCGTCCGCGGCGGCCCAGGCCACATACCCGTCCGGACGGATCAGTACGCCGGTGAGCTCACCGTCGTACTTCGTGGTGAGAACGCGCACCCGCCCGGATGCGACGTCGCGCAGTGGCGCGGAGTCCGTGAAGTCCAGGAGCAGCGACTTGCCGTCGGACAGGTGCTCGCCGAGTCGTGTGCCGTCCGCGAACTCGAAGTCGGGCGCGACCGAACCGACCAGTTCGTGCTCGCCGTCGATCGCGTACCGGTGCAGGACGCCCGACAGCTTCTTCGCCAGGTACGTCGAACCGCTCGGCGTACCGAGCAGATCCGTGACGACGCTGCGCAGCGCGGCGGTGCGGAAATCCGTGCGCATCAAGGCGATCTGCGCGCGCGTCCAGTCCAGCACCCACTCGCCGACCGGATGCCGCTCGGTGGTGTAGGTGTCGAGCAGGCCCTCCGGCGCGGTGCCCTGGATCGTCGCGGCCAGCTTCCACCCGAGGTTGACCGCGTCGCCGATGCCGAGGTTCAGCCCCTGCCCGCCGAACGGTGAGTGCACGTGCGCCGCATCGCCGGCGAGCAGCACCCGGCCTTTGCGGTACGACGTCGCTTGGCGAGCGTTGTCGGTGAACCTGGTCGCGCTGTGCACAGCCGTGACCGTGACGTCGACGCCGGTGACCCGGCGCAGGCTGCCCTGGATCTCTTCGGCGGTGATCGGCGCGTCGCGATCCTCGGGCGGACCGTCGAACTCGACGGTGAGCACTCGCCCCGGAACCGGTCCGTGGGCGTAGACACCGGTCGAGGTGTAGTTCCAGCTGCTCCGGAGGCCCTCGGCACCCTCCAGGTCCACCATCGCCTGCCGGCCGGTGATCGCGGGCTCGGTCCCCGGAAAGTCGAAGCCGGCGAGCTTACGCACCAGACTGCGCCCACCGTCACACCCCACCAACCACCCCGCCCGAACGCTGCTGTTGTCGAACTTCACGGTCACCCCGTCGTCGTCGGCGTCGAAGCCGGTGACCTCGGTCCCGCGCCGGATCTCGACGCCCAGCTCGGCCGCCCGCGCGCCGAGGACGGACTCGACCGCCTGCTGGCTGACCGCGAACACCGACACGGCCGGACCGCCGTCCCGGAACTCCGGGTCCTCGAAGTCCACAGTGGCGGAGCTGACCATGATCCCTGCGAAGTGCCCGGCCGGCGGCGGACCGCTCGGCCCCTTCCCACCCCGGAACGCCTTCATCTGCTCGAACGCCTGCCGCTGCACCTCCTGCAGCGCCGGCAGCATGCCACGGCGGTAGAACGCCTCGGCGGTCGGCAGGTTGACCGACCCCGCCTTGATCGTCGGGTCGATCTCGAGCAGCCGCTCGACCACCAGTACGTCCAGCCCGGCGAGCCGGAGTTCACAGGCGAGCATCAGGCCGACCGGCCCGCCTCCGGCGATGACTACGTCTTTGGTGTCCATGAGCAGAATTCTAGACCGAGTATAAAATTTGGTCCAGTATAGTGATCCACATGGCCCAGCACGGACTGCGCGAACGGAAGAAGCAGGCGACCCGGCGGATGATCGCCGACGTCGCCACCGGCCTGTTCGTCGCCCGCGGGTTCGATGCGGTCACCGTCGCCGAGATCGCCGAGGCGGCCGGCGTGTCCAAGATGACGGTCTTCAACTACTTCCCGCGCAAGGAAGACCTGTACCTGGACCGGCACCTCGACCGGCTCCGGGAGCTCGAGTCCGTCGTCCGCGACCGGCCGGCCGGTGAGCCGGTGGCCACCGCGATGCGCCGCTACCACCACGAACTGCTGGCCGCGCAGCATCCACTGTCCGGCGCGATCCAGGGCGTGCTCGGCTTCTGGACCGTGCTGCAGTCCAGCCCCGCCCTGATGTCCCGGATGGTCGAGCAGGAACACGAGATCGCCGAGATGCTCGCCGGTGTTCTCGCCGAGGAGTCCGGCGACGAGTTCGCGGCCCGCCTGACCGCGAACCTGCTGACCGCGACCATCACCACGATCTTCCACACCGCGGTCGCGCGGATCATCGCCGGCGACGACGTCGAGCAGGTACGCCGCGACCAGGTGGCCGTCATCGACCGCGCCTTCGACGTACTGGAACGGGGAATCGGTCCCGGGAGGGACCTTCATCACTCCGACGGGTGAGGCGGCGACGCGGCGTACGCCGGATGCTCGGAACGTGAGTACAACAGAGCGTCCCGTCCCCCGCTGGGCCTACCGTCTCGCCCACGCGATCCCGTTCCTCGCGCTGCCGTCCGGGCTGTGGCGGCTCGGCCTGGTCTTCGGTTCGTCGATGGGCATGCTGGACGCGAACGGGCAGGCGGCCCAGCTCGGCGGCGCCGGCGGGAAGGTGTACGTCGTCTCGCTGACGATCTTCTCCGAACTCGTCGCCCTGACCGCGCTCGGCCTGGTCAGCCGGTGGGGCGAGATCGCGCCGCGCTGGATCCCGTTCATCGGCGGCCGCCGCGTGCACCCGTACGCCGCGATCGCGCCGGCCGTGCTGGGATCGCTGTCGCTGATCGCGATCTGGACGTTCGCGTTCCGGGACGTGTTCACCGACCACTTCATCGCGTTCAGCAGCATGCCGTGGAAGGTGCTGATGCTCGCGTGCTACCTGCCGTTGAACCTCTGGGGCCCGGCGCTCCTGGTCGTCACCTGGGCCTACTACCGGCGCCGGGTCAGCGTGCTCGCGGTCGCGGTCTGAGCGTGGTCCCGGGCAGCGGCGGGGCCGGCAGCGGCGCCCCGTCGTACCCGGGGACCATGCCGAAGCGATCGTTGCCCCCGGCCTCGATCGCGGACTGCCAGGCCTCCCGTGCGGCGACGATCTCCTCGTGGGTGCGGCCGATGAAGTTCCACCACATCACCAGCTCCTCGTCGAACGGCTCGCCGCCGAGCAGCAGGAACCGCACACCGTTGTCAGAGGCAACCAGCTCGATCGAGTCCCGGTTCGCGCCGAGATAGACCAGCTCGCCGAACCCGGGCGTCAGGTCCCCGACCGTCAGCGAGCCGTCGACGACCAGCACGGCGTACTCGTTGGACGGGGTCAGCGGAAGCGTGAGCGTGCGGCCGGCGTCGATGGTGACGTCGGCGCCGACCAGCGGCGTGTACGCCGGAGCCGGCGAGGTGACCCCGGCGACGGTGCCGATCATCACGGTCGCCTGCGCGCCGTCGAGCTCCAGCCGCGGCAGGTCGGCGTACGCGTCGAAGGCGGGCGGGGTCGTCGTGCGCACACTGTCCGGCAGCGCGACCCACAACTGCGCGCCGTGCAGCATCGGCGGGGCGTCCGGCGTGGAGACCTCGGAGTGCGCGATCCCGTTGCCGGCGGTCATGATGTTCAGCTCGCCGGGGCGGACGAACGCGTGCGAGCCGACGCTGTCGCGGTGCTCGATCTCGCCCTCGAACAGCCAGCTCACCGTCTGCAGGCTGGTGTGCGGATGCGGCGGCACGAGCATGCCGCGCTCTCCCGGTACGTCGTAGGAGTCGACACGCTTGGTCAGCTCGTCCGGGCCGTAGTGGTCCACGAAGCACCACGCGCCGACCATCCGCCGGTTCTTGTTCGGCAGCAACCGCCGCACCGTCGTGGACCGCCCCAGGACGACCTCGCGCCCCTCGAGCAGCTCAAGCGCCGGCCCCTCGCACTGCCCGGTCCCGACCAGCTCCGGCGGATCCTTCTCCAGATCGCTCATGACGCCGTCCAATCCATCAGTAGCTCTTGGTCCCAGGTGTTGATGACGCGCTCCGGCGTGACGCCGCAGTCCTCGGCGCGTTCGCAGCCGTAGACCTGCCAGTCGAGCTGCCCTGGGGCGTGCGCGTCGGTGTCGATCGAGAACAGGCAGCCGGTCTCGACCGCAAGCGAGAGCAGGCGTTTCGGCGGGTCCAGACGTTCGGGGCGGGAGTTGATCTCCACCGCCGTACCGAACTGGCGGCAGGCCTCGAACACCACCTCGGCGTCGAACTCCGACTCCGGGCGGGTGCCGCGGCCGCCGGTGATCAGCCGGCCGGTGCAGTGGCCGAGGACGTCGACGTGCGGGTTGGCGATCGCGCGGACCATCCGCTCGGTCATCGGCTCGGACGCCATCCGGAGTTTCGAGTGCACGCTCGCGACGACGACGTCCAGCCTGGCGAGGATCTCCGAGTCGCAGTCCAGCGACCCGTCGTCGAGGATGTCGACCTCGATGCCGTTCAGGATCGTGAAACCGTCCAGCTCGTCCTGGAGCTTCTTGTTGAGCTCGGCAACGACCTCGAGCTGCTGCAGCCTTCGTTCGCGGGACAGGCCGTTGGCCACGGTCAGTCGCGGCGAGTGGTCGGTGAGGGCGATGTAGGAGTGGCCCAGGCGATGCGCCGTACGGGCCATCTCCTCGATCGGGCTGCCGCCGTCCGACCACTCCGAATGCAGGTGCAGGTCTGCCTTCAGTTCGGCCCGCATCCGCTGGCCGGCCGTGGTCAGCTCGCCCGCCGCCTCCTCGAGCTTGACCAGGTACGACGGGGTGGCGCCGTCCATCGCCTCGACGATCACGGCCTCGGTCTTCGGGCCGATCCCGGGCAGCTCGGTCAGCGTCCCCGCACGGCGCCGGGCCCGGACCTCGGTCGCGGGCAGCGCCGCGATCGTGTCGGCGGCCCGCCGGTACGCCTTCACCCGGTGCGTCGGCTGCCGATCCCGCTCGAGGTAGTACCCGATCGCCCGCAACGCCGCGACCGCGTGCTCCACACCCGCCTTGTCCGTCATGGCTTCCATCATGGCAGCGCCGGATCCCCAGGCCATCACAATCACGCGCTCCGGGTCGGCGCAGGCGGAGAGCGGCCGGAGCCGACGGATTGTGATGGCCTGGGGATCCGGGGTCTATGGTCGGGGCGTGGTGACGAAGGGGCATCTGGCGCGGGCGGAGCGGTTGCAGCAGGCGACCGGTGCGCTGGCCACGGCCGCGATGGCGGCAATGGAGGCGAAGCTGCCGTGGTTCCGGACGCTGTCGGCGCAGGACCGGTCCTGGATCGGACTGGTCGCGCAGTCCGGGATCTCGGCGTTCGTCGAGTGGTTCCGCGACCCCGAGGCGCACTCCTCGATGCCGACCCGGATCTTCGGCTCCGCGCCGCGCGAGTTCACCCGGGTGATCTCGCTGCACCAGACCGTCGACCTGGTCCGCACCACGATCGAGACCATCGAGAACACGATCGGCACCCTGCTCCCGCCGGACGACGTACCGACCGTCCACGAGGCCATGCAGCGGTACGCGCGCGAGGTGGCGTTCGCCGCCGCCACCGTCTACGCACAGGCCGCCGAGATGCGCGGCGCCTGGGACGCCCGCCTCGAGGCGCTCCTGGTCGACTCGGTGATCCGCGGCGAGACCGACGAGTCGGTCCGTTCCCGCGCCTCGGCCCTGGGCTGGACCGGAGCCGTCGGTACGACGGGATCGGCCGAGGTCGCCGTGGTGGTCGGACGCGCACCGTCCCCCACGACGACAACACCGTCGCCGTCGGCGGAACACGCGTCGGTGCCCGCGAACGGCGGGTCGAGCATCGTGGACATGGTCCGGCACGCTGCTCGTGAGGCCGGTGCTGACGCACTGTGTGCGATCCAGGGCGACCGGCTGGTGGTGGTACTCGGTGGTACGAGCAAACCTGTGGAGATCGTACAAAAGCTCGCTCGCTGGTTCGGACCCGGCCCGATCGT
>DASXXB010000062.1:0-13706 GCA_036503355.1 Kribbella sp.
CGTCCTGTGCCAGCTCCTCGGCGAGCCCGACGTCCCGCACGATCCGTGCGACGCCCGCGATGATGCGCGCCGACTCGATCCTCCAGACCGCGTCGACCGCCCCCTGCGCCTCAGCTACCGTCACCCCGCCGATAGTAGACACTGCTGGAGTGAACCCGCTGCACACAGCGCTCAGCCTGCTCGTGCGGGATCTCCGGAGCACCGGCGGCATCAGCCTGCGGGTACTGGACGAGCCGGCGATCGAGGACCCGGCGTACGAATCGGTCTGGATGCTGTCCGACGACGACTGCCGCACCGGCCTGCTCGCTCCCCGCGATCTGCCGCAGCCCGAACGGGTGGTCCACGTCGCCGACCAGGTGCAGGACTTCGTCCACGAGGAACTGGGCCGCCTCGGCCTGCCCGCAACCTGGCCGGAGTGCCCCGAGCATCCCGCCTCACACCCCCTGACCCCGGCACTGCCGGCAGGCATCCCCTCCTGGCAGTGCCCGAAATCAAGCCGGACCGTCAGCACGATCGGCAACCTCTGAACCGGTCGTGCCGGTCGGCGGAGGGCGGGTGGGGGCGCCTAATAGACTGCGCTGCGAATGCCCCCGAAAGATGGCTTGAGGTTTGCCGTGCTCACCATGCAGGACGCGCTGATCGCGCTGACGAAGTACTGGACCGACCGCGGCTGCATGATCGTGCAGCCGTTCAACACCGAGGTCGGGGCCGGAACGCTGAACCCGGCGACCATCCTGCGGGTGCTCGGTCCCGAGCCGTGGCGGGTGGCCTACGTCGAGCCCAGTGTCCGGCCCGACGACAGCCGGTACGGCGAGAACCCGAACCGCCTGCAGACGCACACCCAGTTCCAGGTGGTGCTGAAGCCGGACCCGGGCAACCCGCAGGAGCTGTTCCTGGACAGCCTGACCGCGCTCGGCATCGACATCGACGCGCATGACGTCCGGTTCGTCGAGGACAACTGGGCGAACCCGGCCACCGGCTCGTGGGGGCTCGGCTGGGAGGTCTGGCTGGACGGCCTGGAGATCACCCAGTTCACGTACTTCCAGCAGGCCGGGGGCATGACGCTGGACCCGGTGTCGGTGGAGATCACCTACGGCATCGAGCGGATCATGATGGCGCTGCAGGGCGTCTCACACTTCAAGGACATCGCCTACGCGCCGGGCATCTCGTACGGCGAGGCGTTCGGCCAGGCGGAGTACGAGATGAGCCGCTATTACCTCGACGACGCGGATGTGGAGTCGCAGAAGCGCCTGTTCGAGGAGTACGCGAACGAGGCGCGCCGGATGATCGACGACCGGCTCCCGGTGCCGGCCCACATCCAGGTACTGCGGTGTTCGCACACCTTCAACGTCCTCGACGCCCGTGGTGCGGTCAGTACGACGGAACGCGCGAAGGCGTTCGGCCGGATGCGGACCCTGGCTCGCGAGGTCTCGCGGCTGTGGGCCGAGCGCCGCGAGGAGCTGGAGCACCCGTTGGGTCTCGCGGAGCTGCCGCCGGCCGCGGCCGTGCCGACCGAGTTCCCCAAGAGCACCGGGACCCGGCAGCTGACCTTCGAGATCGGCACCGAGGAGATGCCGCCGTCCGAGGTCACCAAGACCGCCGCGGCCGTGCAGGCTGCGCTCGAGGAGAAGCTGGCCGCGACGCGGCTGGGGCACGGCAAGATCACGACGTACGCGACGCCCCGCCGCGTGGTCGCCTTCGTCGCCGAGGTGCAGGCCGGTGAGCCGGATGCCGAGCGCGTGGTGCGCGGCCCGAAGAAGGCGGCCGCGTACGACGCCGATGGCAACCTGACCAAGGCCGCCGCCGGGTTCGCCCGCGGCCAGAAGGTGGAGCCGGCCGAGCTGCACGACCTGGACGTCGACGGCGTCGAGTACGTCGCGGTGACCAAGCCGGACCCGGGTCGTGGCGCGGCCGAGGTGCTGAGCGGCGTACTGAGCGAGATCGTCGCCGGTCTGCGCTCGGACAAGAACATGCGCTGGAACGACGCCAAGCTGTCCTTCACGCGCCCGATCCGCTGGCTGGTCGCGCTGCTCGGCGACGAGATCGTCCCGGTCTCGGTGTCGTCGCTCGCCGCCGGCCGGACGACCCGCGTGCACCGGACCGCCGCCCAGCCGAAGGTCGAGATCGCGTCGGCCGAGGGGTACCTGGACCTGCTCCGGATCCACGGCATCGAGGCCGACCCGGCCCGTCGCCGTACGACGATCCTGGACGCGGCCGCGGAGCTGGCGGCCAAGGTCCAGGGCAGTGTCGACGTCGAGGGTGAGGCGGCTCTGGTCGACCAGATCGTCAACCTGATCGAGGAGCCGACGCCGATCCTCGGCGGGTTCGCCCCGGAGTACCTCGACCTGCCGAGCGAGATCCTCACCACCGTGATGCGCAAGCACCAGCGTTACCTGCCGGTGCGCACGGTGTCTGACGGTTCTGGGGACGGCAAGCTGCTGCCGCACTTCGTTGCCGTGGCCAACGGTTCGGTCGACGAGGACGTGGTGCGGGCCGGCAACGAGGCCGTACTGCGGGCACGCTACGAGGACGCGGCGTTCTTCTGGCGGGCCGATCTCGACACTCCGCTGGAGTCGATGAAGGGCGAGCTGGAGAAGCTGGCCTTCGAGGAGCGGCTCGGTTCGATGGCGGACCGGGCCGGGCGGATCGGCCGGATCGCGCTGAAGCTGGCGGCCCAGGTGGAGTTGGACGGCGACGAGCTGACCACGCTCAAGCGGGCCGCCGAGCTGGCGAAGTTCGACCTCGGCTCGCAGATGGTGGTCGAGCTGACCAGCCTGGCCGGCACGATGGCCCGCGAGTACGCCAAGCGGGCGGGGGAGACTGACGCGGTCGCCCAGGCGCTGTACGACATGGAGCTGCCGCGGTCGGCCGGAGACCCGGTCCCGTCGACGAAGCCGGGCGCGCTGCTCGCGCTGGCGGACCGCTTCGACCTGCTCGCCGGCCTGTTCGGCGTCGGCGCGAAGCCGACCGGCAGCTCGGATCCGTTCGCACTGCGCCGGGCCGCGGCCGGTGTGGTCGCGATCCTGCGCGAGCACCCGGAGTTGCGGGCGATCACGTTGCCTGTCGGCCTGAAGGCGGCAGCGGACGAGATCGGTGCCCAGGGCATCGACGTACCGGCGGACTCGCTGGACGAGGTCGCCGAGTTCTCCGTACGGCGGTACGAGCAGCAGCTGCTCGATCGTGGCGACGACCACCTGCAGGTCGCCGCGGTGTTGCCGTTGGCAACTGCTCCGGCGGCCGCGGACGAGACGCTCGAGGCGTTGCAGGACCTGGTCGGCAACAGTGACTTCGCCGACTTGGTCGCGGTGCTGCAGCGGGCACGGCGGATCGTCCCCGAAGGCACCGCGGCGGAGTACGACGCGAGCAAGCTGACCGAGCCGGCCGAGGTCGTGCTGCACGAGGCGGTGCAGAAGATCGGGCAGGCGCCGACCGGGCTGGCCGACTTCGCCACGGCCGCGTCGGTGCTGGTCGAGCCCGTGAATGCGTTCTTCGACGAGATCCTGGTGATGGCGAAGGAGCCGGAGCTCCGCGCCGCCCGCCTCGGCCTGCTCGCGACGATCAGCAAGCTGGCCGCGCCGGTCCTCGACTGGCAGGCCCTCGGCACGAGCCTGACACCTGGCGAGTAGACCTGGAGCACACCGTATGGCGTTGACGCCTGCCGACCTGGCCGAACGGTCCGAGCGGATCGCGCCGCAGCTGCGTGAGCACTTGCCACCCACGCCGTTCGTGCGTTTCGGTGCGCTGAGCGACGAGCTCGGCGCGGACGTGGTGGTGAAGTGCGAGCATCAGCAGCGCACCGGTTCGTTCAAGGCGCGAGGCTCGATGGCGAAGATCCTCACGCTCTCCGACGAGCAGCGGCAGGCGGGCGTGGTGACCGCGTCCACCGGCAACCACGGGCTGGGTGTCGGCAACGCGCTCGCCACGCTCGGCGGTCACGGCATCGTGTACCTGCCGGAGAACGCGGCGCCGGGCAAGGTGGCCGCGCTCCGCCGGCTCGGTCTCGAACTACGGGCCAAGGGCAACGACACCGGCGCTCTCGAGCTCGAGGCCCGGGCGTACGCCGCGGAGCACGGGCTGACTTACGTTCCGCCGTACAACGACCCGGAGATCGTCGCCGGACAGGGGACCACGGCAGTCGAGATGATCGAGCAGCTCGGCGGGGCGTCGTTGGACGCGGTCGTGGTCGCGGTCGGTGGTGGCGGCTTGATCAGCGGGGTCGCCGCCGTCCTGAAGCAGCACCTGCCGGGGATCCGGGTGTACGGCGCGCAGCCGGCCGCCGACGATGCGATGGCAGCGTCGGTGCGGGCGGGCCGGATCGTGCAGGTGGACGCGCGGCAGACGTTGTCGGACGGTACGGCGGGCAGCGTGGAGCCGGGGAGCATCACGTTCGACCTGTGCCGCGAGCTGGTCGACGACTGGGTGCTGGTCGGCGAGGATGCGATCCGGGCCGCGCTGCGGACGGTGATCGACACCGAGCACCAGTTGATCGAGGGATCCGCCGCGATGGCGTTCGCGGCCGTGCGTGAACGACGTACCGAACTACAGGGCAAGCGGGTCGCGGTCGTGTCCTGCGGCGGGAACATCTCGTCGAGCACCCTGGTCGCGGCTCTCTCCTGATCCGTTGACACCCACACTTCGGTGTAACTATCGTTTCGCGAAACAGATGCTACAGATATGCCGAGGAGCGTGGTGCTGTGGACGCGGCAACGTGGGGACTGGTGGTCGCGACGTTCGTCGCGTGCTTCGTGGAGATGGTCGAGGCGACCACGATCGTGATGGCGATGGGCTACACCCGCGGCTGGAGGTCGGCGCTGGCAGGAACGTTCGCCGCGCTCGGTGTGCTCGCGGTCGTCACGCTGGCGGCCGGGTACGCGCTGGCGACCTGGCTGCCGGAGTCGGCACTGCAGCTGGCGATCGGGGGACTGCTGCTGATCTTCGGCCTGCAGTGGCTGCGGAAGGCGATCCTCAGGTCGTCGGGCCGGAAGTCGGTCCACGACGAGGACGCCATCTACCGCGAGGAGGTCGAGGCGGCCAAGGCGGCTGGTGAAGCCCGCCGCGGCCTGGACATGTTCGGGTTCATGGTCTCGTTCAAGGGCGTGTTCCTGGAGGGCATGGAGGTGGTGTTCATCGTGCTCACCTTCGGCCTGAACGCGAACAACATCCCGGTCGCCGGGATCGGTGCGGCAGCAGCCGTGGTGGTCGTCCTCGGGATCGCGATCGCGTTGCGGCGGCCGCTGTCGATGATCAACGAGAACCTGCTCAAGTACGGCGTCGGTCTGCTGCTCGCGTCCTTCGGGACCTACTGGGCGGTCGAGGGGATCGGCATCTTCCGGCATGGGCGCGAGAGCCTCGGCTGGCCCGGTCACGATCTGATGATCCTGGTGCTGCTGGCGGTCTGGTTCGTGCTCAGCCGGGTCTTCGTCGCCGTGCTGCGCAAGCCGGCCACCCCGGCCGTCGGAGGAGTTCCCGCGGAGGTGCGGCCATGAAGTTCCTGAAGGCGTTCGCGCAGTTCTGGTACGACTTCATCATCGGCGACGACTGGAAGATCGCCGCCGCGGTCGTGCTCGCGCTCGGGGTGCTGCTGGTCGCGATGACGGCCGGCCTGTTCGGTGACACGGGGCTGACCCTGCTGGGTGGTGCGCTGGTGGTGGTCGCGTTCAGCATCAGCCTGGCGATCGACGTCCGCCCGAAGCGGTGACGCTCCACTATTGTGGGGCGGGTGCGTGAACTGGTTGTGCTGGGCACCGGCAGTCAGGTCCCGTCCCGGGAGCGCACACAGAACGGGTACTTCCTGCGCTGGGACGACGAAGGGTTCCTCTTCGATCCCGGTGAGGGGTCGCAGCGGCAGATGATCTTCGCCGGCGTCGCGGCCGGGGCGATCACGCGGCTGTGCGTCACGCATTTCCACGGCGACCACTGCCTCGGGGTGCCTGGCGTGGTGCAGCGGCTGTCGCTGGACGGCGTACCGCATCCGGTGCACGCGCACTATCCGGCGTCGGGGCAGACGTACTTCACGCGGTTGCGGTACGCCGCGTCGTTCTTCGAGCGGGCCGAGCTGCTCGAGGAGCCGGTCGAGGAGGACGGGCTGCTGTCGGTGGGGTCGTTCGGGCAGCTGTGGGCGCGCCGCCTGGAACATCCGATCGACTCGTTCGGGTACCAGCTGATCGAGCCGGACGGCCGCCGGATGCTGCCTGACAGGCTCGCGGAGTACGGCGTGACCGGGCCTGCTGTGGGTCGCCTGCAGCGAGCGGGATCACTCGAGGTGGACGGCCGGACGGTGCGGCTGGAGGACGTCAGCGAGGTACGGCGCGGTCAGCGGTTCGCCTTCGTCATGGACACGCGCTTGTGCGAGAACGTGCTGCGCCTCGCGGACGGCGCGGACCTGCTGGTGATCGAGTCGACGTACCTGTCATCGGAGGCGGACCTTGCCCGGCGGTTCGGTCATCTGACCGCTCGCCAGGCGGCACGGGTCGCGGCCGAGTGCGGCGTACGGAAGCTGGTCCTCACGCACTTCTCCCAGCGCTACCTGGAGCCCGATCGTTTCTACGACGAGGCGTCGAAGGAGTTCTCCGGTGAGGTCGTCGTGGCCTCCGATCTCAGCCGGATCTCAGTTCCGGCCCGCAGGTAGCAAACACTGCGTGACACGCGGGCGAACACCTCCGAACCCTTGCGGTGGCACGATCTTTCGGGATTAGCATTGCCCGCGAATGTAAATCACCGATCCCCAGGAGCAACCTCTCGTGCGCACTCCCCGTCCGGTCCCGGCGGTTGTCGCGCTGGTGGTGCTGGCCGCGGCCGCGACGGTGACTGTGTGGAGGCCCTGGGAAAGTTCGGCCGATGCGGCCCACGGTCCGTCCGGGATCAGTGTCTCGCGCAGTCAGTGCGGCCAGGGGTGGGGCGATGCGCGGACCGGCCGGCAGACGCTGATCGTCCACAACACCGGCGACGCACCCGCTGAGGTCGACCTGGTCGAGGTCGGCAGCGCCAAGGTGTACGGCGAGGTGGAGGGTCTCGGGCCCGGCACGAGCGCCGCGATGGACGTGCAGCTCGGCGCCGGGCGGTATGCGATCCGGTGCCTGATCGAGGACACCGGCGCGATCACCGGACCGACCGTCACGCTGACCGGGGACGGGCAGGGTGGACCCGCTGTCGTCCCCGTCACGAAGAACGACCTGTTGCCGTTGGTGAAGAAGTACGAGGCCGGCGTCGCTCGTGGTGTCGCGGACCTGGTCGTCAAGACCGACAAGCTGCGTGCTGACGTGGACGCCGGCAATCTGGACGCTGCCCGGAGCGACTGGCTGGCGGCGCACGTCGTGTACAACTCGCTCGGTGCGGCGTACGACGCGTTCGCCGACTTCGCCGAGAAGATCGACGGCTCCGAGGCCGGGTTCCATCCGCTGGAGAAAGGCTTGTGGCACAACGCTTCCGCCGCCGGCCTGAAGCCGATCGCGGACCGGCTGGCAGCCGATGTCCACGGCTTGCAGAAGGATCTGCCCAACGAACAGGTCGATCCGAACGATCTCGGGCTGCGCGCCCACGAGATCATGGAGAACGCCCTCCAGTTCGAACTCACCGGCGAGAACGACAACGGCAGTGGTACGTCGCTGAACACCGCGCTGGCGAACCTGAACGGCACCGCCAACGTGCTGGCGATCCTCGATCCGGTGCTGCGGCCGCGCTATCCGGACCTGCCCCAGGTGCAGAAGTGGGAGAACCGTGTGCGTGCGCTGCTGATCGCGCACCAGAACACCCCGGTCGGCCAACTGGACCGCACCACCCGGGAACAGCTCAACGGCGCCGTCGGCGAACTCCTCGAGAAGCTCGCCCCGGTAGCCGCCATCTGCGAAGTCCGGAGGGCCGGATGAAGGGATTCGACCGTCGGTCCTTCCTCCGTGGGACGTTGGCCGGGGCTGGTGCGGCGGCGGTGACGGGGCTGGCGCTGGATGCTGATGCGGCGACGCCGACGTCCGTGCCCTTCCATGGCGTACATCAAGCGGGCATCGTCACCCCTCAGCAGAAACAGGCGGTCTTCGCGTCGTTCGACGTGATCGCCGCGACCAAGGCTGAGCTCGGCGACCTGTTCAGGACATTGACCGACCGGGCGCGACTGCTCACCACGGGCGGTGCGCTGCCGCCGCTGGGTATCACGGCGCCGCCGGCCGATTCCGGCGTACTCGGACCGGACATGCCCGGCGACGACCTGACGGTGACCGTCGGCGTCGGGGCGTCCCTGTTCGACGACCGGTACGGCCTCAAGGACCGCAAGCCGGCGAAGTTGACGCCGATGAAGGAGTTCCCGAACGACAGCCTCGACGAGAGTCTGTGCCACGGCGACCTGAGCCTGCAGCTGTGCGCATCGGAGACCGACGTCGTGCTGCACGCGCTGCGGGACATCGCCCGGCACACCCGCGGCGCGATGCAGTTGCGCTGGCGGGTCGACGGCTTCCAGAGCCCGCCGCGACCGGCCGGTACGCCGCGCAACCTGATGGGTTTCAAGGACGGCACCGTCAAGCCGGCGTCGGCCGACCACGACAAGCTCGTGTGGGTCGGCCGGGGGAACGGCGAGCCGTCGTGGACCGAAGGCGGCAGCTACCAGGTGCTGCGGCAGATCCGGATGCTGGTCGAGTTCTGGGACCGGGTGTCGGTGGGCGAGCAGGAGAACATGTTCGGCCGCCGCCGCGACACCGGCGCGCCGCTGGACGGCAGCAGCGAGACCGACATCCCGGACTACGCGGCCGACCCGACCGGTGGAGCGATCCCGCTGACCAGCCACATCCGCAGGGCCAACCCGCGGACGGCCGAGACCGCGGCCAGCCAGTTCCTGCGCCGCGGCTACAACTACGACAAGGGCACCGACGTGGTCGGTGACCTGGACATGGGGCTGCTGTTCTGCTGCTACCAGCAGGACATCGCCCGGCAGTTCGAGGCTGTCCAGACCAGGCTGACCGACGAGCCTCTCGTCGACTACATCCGGCCGGTCGGTGGCGGCTATTTCTTCACGCTTCCCGGTGTCCGGGACGGCAACGACCACTTCGCGCGGTCGTTGCTCGCATGAGGTATTCAGCATCAGTCATCCAGGAGGAGAAGGCATGCGCGCAAGACTCCCTGTCGCCGCCTCGGCCGTTGCGGCCGCGACGGGCTTGTTGCTGGCCGCCTGCAGCGCCCCTGGCGCCCAGCAGGTGACCGGCGCGGGCGCGGCGTTCCAGGCGGCCGACGCCGTTGCGTACCGTCCGGTGCGAACGGCCACGCCGATCCAGCACGTGGTGGTGATCTTCGGCGAGAACATCTCGTTCGACCACTACTTCGGGACGTACCCGAACGCGACCAACGCCGACGGTACGCCGTTCACGCCGGCCCGGCACACGCCGAAGGTGAACGGGCTGTCGCAGCAGCTGCTGACGAACAACCCGAACGCGTACAACCCGAAGCGGCTGTCGCCGGCGCAGGCCATGACCTGCGACCAGAACCACAATTACGCCGCCGAGCAGAAGGCCGTCAACGGCGGCAAGATGGACAAGTTCGTCGAGAACACCGAGACCGACAAGTGCACCGGGCGGCCCGTGCTGTTCGGTGAGCCGGGCCTGGTGATGGACTACTACGACGGCAACACCGTCACCGCGATGTGGAACTACGCCCAGCACTACTCGCTGAGCGACAACTCGTTCGACTCCGTGTACGGACCGTCCAGCCCCGGTGCCATCAACTTGATCTCCGGGCAGACCCACGGCATCCAGGCCTACGACCCGAAGACGGGGCAGCCGACCACCGACGCGTACGTCGTACAGTCGCCGGACGCCAACGGCATCGGCACCATGACCAACGACCCCGACCCGTTCTACGACGACTGCTCGAACAACAACGGCAAGTCGTCGAACAACCTGGGCGTGATGCACGGGCAGAACATCGGTGACCTGCTGAACCAGCGGCACGTCACCTGGGGCTGGTTCCAGGGCGGCTTCAAGCCGACCGGTACGGCGAACGGCAAGGCCGTCTGCGGTACGCAGCACGCCAACGTCGGCGGCAACGCGGTGACCGACTACAGCCCGCACCACGAGCCGTTCATGTACTACAAGTCGACGTCGAACCCGAAGCACCTGCCGCCGTCGTCGGTGCAGGCGATCGGTCACACCGACCAGGCCAACCACCAGTACGACACCTCGGACTTCGACGCGGCGCTGGCGGCGCACAACCTGCCCGCGGTCAGCTTCCTGAAGGCCGGTTCGTACCAGGACGGTCACGCCGGGTACTCCGACCCGCTGGACGAGCAGGCGTTCGTCGTCAAGGAGATCAACGCGCTGCAGAAGTCCCCGGAGTGGAAGTCCACCGCGGTCGTCCTGGCCTACGACGACTCCGACGGCTGGTACGACCACGTGAAGGCGCCGGTCGTCAACGGCTCGAACGACGCCGCGCTCGACCAGGCCGCGCTGTGCGGTGGCAAGCCGGTGGCCGGCGGGTACGCCGACCGCTGCGGTTACGGTCCGCGGCTGCCGCTGCTCGTCGTCTCGCCGTACGCGAAGAGCAACCACGTCGACCACGCGCTGACCGACCAGACCTCGGTACTGCGGTTCATCGAGGACAACTGGGGGACCGGCCGGATCGGAGACCACTCGTTCGACGAGCGCGCCGGCAGCCTGAACAGCATGTTCAGCTGGCGCGAGCACCCGAACACCAGCCCGCTGATCCTCGACCCGAAGACCGGGGCCGTCGTCAGCTGACGGCCCCGGCGGCGCACCCCGCCGAGCGAAGCGAGGCGGTGCAGGTGTGCTTTATTGAATGCCCTGGTCGGCGAGGAAGTCGTCGATCAGGGCATTCACCTCTTCGGGGGACTCCAGCGCCGCCAGATGGGCGGACTGTTCGAGTACGACGAAGCGCGCGCCGGGGATCGAGTCGGCCATCTCCTCGGTCTCGGCCACCGGGAACGTCCTGTCCTCGGCGCCCGCGACCACGAGGACCGGGGTGCGGATCGTGCCGAACAGCGCTCGCTGGTCCGGGCGGTGCGGTACCACGCTGGTGACCGCGTGCCGGCCCGAGGCGATGTCCACCCGGCGCGCGAGTTCGTTGACCGCGGCAACGACCTTCGGCTTCTCACGTTTCGTCGTCGGACCCAGGAACGCGTCCCGGACCGGACCCTTGAGCGGTCCACGGATCCCACCCAGTAGCTGCGCGGTCCGGGTGAGTACGCCGTACTCGAACCGTTGCCGGATGGTCGACGGCGAGGCGGTGGCGTTCATCAGGACGGCGATGCCGGTCCGCTCCGGGTGCAACGCCGCGAATGTGCCGCCGATCATCCCGCCCCAACTGTTGCCGATGACATGCACTGTGTCGACATTCAGCTCGTCGGCAATCTGAAGGATCACCTGAGCGCACTGCTCGAAGGTGAAGGGCCCGGTCAGTGGTTCGCTCGCGCCGTGGCCGGGTGGATCGACGAGGATCACCTGGAAGCGGTCCTGGAAATGCGCGGCTTGTGCCGACCACAGGGTGCCGTCCATCAGGAGGCTCGGCCAGAACAGCATCGCGGGGCCCGACCCGTCGACCCGCAACCGGATCCTGCCGAGCACGGTGCCGACGTACCGATCCATGTCTGAACGGTACTGGTCAGGGCGCCGGGATCGCGGCGTTGAGGCGCGTCGTCAGGGCGCGGATCGCGTCGATCAGCTCCGGCGGCTCCTGGACCTCGAAGGGCAGGCCGAGAGTGCCGAGGTACACCGCGATCTGGTCGAGAGAGTTGGCGCCGGTCTCCACCAGCGTCCTCGCCTCCTCCGTACCGTACGGTTCGGTATGGCCCGGGTCGATCGGTGTCACCGACGCGACGTTCGGTCCGAGGCGGTCGGCGACCTGCTCGGCGGCAGCGTGCACCACGATGCGCGCCTGGTAGCGGTAACCGCCGTACGCGACACCGCGGTTCGTGGTCGCCAGTTCCGGTACCTCGCGCGGCGTGAACCGCGGACCGGTCGGGATGCGGGGATGGAGACGGTCGACGCGGAACGTCCGCCAGTCGTCGCGCTCGAGGTCCCACGCGACCAGGTACCACCGCCGGCCGGTGTGCACGAGCCGATGCGGCTCGGTCCTGCGCGTGGTCGTCGTACCGTCGTGGTTGCGGTAGTCGAAGCGCAGCCCGTGATGATCGCGGCAGGCTGCGGCGACCGCCAGCAGTACGTCGGGTTGGACGCTCGGGCCGCCCGCGGGTGTGACGGCGACCTGCTGGAGTAGCTCGATGCGATGGCGCAGGCGGGACGGGAGGACCTGCTCCAGCTTGGTCAGGGCGCGCATCGACGCCTCCGCAGTACCCGCGACGGTCTCGTTCGCGACGGCGCGCAGTCCGATCGCGACAGCCACCGCCTCGTCGTCGTCGAGCAGCAGCGGTGGAAGCGCAGCGCCGGCGCCGAGGCGGTAGCCGGCAAGCCCGGGTACGGCGTCGACCGGGTAGCCGAGGTTGCGCAGCTTGCCGACGTCCCGCCGTACCGTCCGGACCCCGACGCCGAGCTCCTCGGCCAGGGCGGCGCCGCTCCACTCCTTTGGTTGCTGCAGCAGGCTCAGCAGCTTGAGCAGTCGTGCCGAGGTTTCGATCATGCTCTGAAGTGTGGCAGCTGGTTAGGACCGAAGGTGTCCTAGGTGGCTGTCAGAGTGGGACCATGATCAAGGAATTCAGCATCGACGTCCCGCAGAGCACGCTCGACGACCTCGCCGCGAAGCTGGCGAGCGCCCGATTCCCCGCACCGCTGCCCGGCGACGACTGGAACACCGGCGTACCGGTGTCCTGGCTGTCGTCGCTGGCCGAGTACTGGCGTACGTCGTACGACTGGCGTGCGGCCGAGAAGGAGCTGAACTCGTACCCGCAGTTCACTGCCGAGATCGAGGGCCAGCGGATCCACTTCCTCCACGTCCGCTCGGCTTCACCGGACGCGTTGCCGCTGCTGCTCACGCACGGCTGGCCGGGGTCGATCGTCGAGTTCCTGGACCTGATCGGGCCGCTGACCGACCCGGTGTCCTACGGTGGCCAGGCCTCGGATGCGTTCCATGTGGTAATCCCGTCACTGCCCGGGTTCGGCTTCTCCGGGCCGACCGCGGACGGCGACTGGACGTTCCCGCGGATCGGGCGGGTGTGGGCGGCGTTGATGGACGAGCTCGGGTACCCGCGGTACGGCGTACAGGGTGGGGATCTGGGCGGGTCGGTGTCGCCGGAGGTCGGGCGGGCGGCTCCTTCGCACGTGGTCGGCGTACACACCAACGGCGGGACGAACCTGCCGCCGCTGCAGCTGTCCGAGGAGGAGCTGCAGACGCTGACGCCGCTCGAGCAGGACAAGATGGCGCGGATCGGACAGTTCATGAAGGACGAGTTCGGCTACATCTCGATCCAGTCGACGCGGCCGCAGACGCTGGCGTACGGGCTGGTGGACTCGCCGGTCGCGCAGCTCGCCTGGATCATGGACAAGTTCAAGGCGTGGACGTGGCCGACGTCGGAGTTGCCTGAGGCAATCATCGGCAAGGACCGGTTGCTGACGAACGTGATGATGTACTGGCTGACCGGGACGGCGGGGTCGGCGGCGTACATCGGCTATGCGCAACCGCGGTCCTGGACGCCGCGGCCGAGCTCCGGCGTCCCGACCGCGGTTCTCGCGACCGCGCACGACGTGGCGATCCGGCGGTACTGCGAGACGTCGAACAACATCACCCGCTGGACGGACCTCGACCACGGCGGCCACTTC
>DASXXB010000063.1:0-9030 GCA_036503355.1 Kribbella sp.
TTGCGGCGGCTCGGGCGGCTGCCCTGCTGGTGGCTGCGTCTGCCGCAGGCCCTGCGCCAAGCACGTCCGGCGCCGCCGCGTAGCCCGGCGTACCAGCGGCCCCCTCTTGCCCCGGCGTACCCGCGCCCGGCTGCCCGTATCCCGTCGTACCAGCGGCTCCCGCTTGCCCGGGCGTGCCAGCGCCCGGCTGCCCGTAGCCCGTCGCACCCGCGGCTCCCGTTTGCCCTGGCGTGCCAGCGCCCGGCTGGCCGTATCCCGGCGTAGCCGCGGCTCCCGCTTGCCCTGGCGTGCCAGCGCCCGGCTGCGCGTAGCCCGGCGTACCCGCGGCTCCGGCTTGCCCTGACGTAGCGGCTCCCGGGTGTGCGTGGCCCGGCGTACCGGGGGCTGCTTCGGGGGTGGCTCCGATGGCCAGGCGGCGCTCCATGCGGTCCAGGCGGGCCTGGATGCCGTTGGTGGAGTCGTCCGCACCAGGCAGGAGGACCTTGGCGCAGATCAGCTCGAGCTGCAGGCGCGGCGCCGTGGCTCCGCGCATCTCGAGCAGACCGGCCGCGACGATGTCCGCGGCCCGCGTCAGCTCGGCCGGACCGATCCCTGAGGCCTGGGTCTGGAGGCGCTCACCCTGGTCCTCGGCGGCCTCGATCAGACCGGAGGTCACAGCGGTCGGTACGGCGGAGAGCACGACGAGGTCGCGCAGCCGGCGCAGCAGGTCCTCGGCGAAACGCTTCGGGTCCTGACCGGTCTCGATGACCTTCTCGATCGTCTCGAACACCGCCGCGCTGTCGTGCGCCGCGAACCCGTCGACGCACGCATCCAGCAGCGAATCCGGCGTGAACCCGAGCAGCGCGACCGCCAGCGCGTACGTCACGCCGTCCGGCCCGGCTCCACCGATCAGCTGGTCGAGGACGCTCAGCGAGTCACGCACCGACCCGGCGCCGGCGCGAACGACCAGCGGCAGCGCGGCCGGCTCGATCGCCACACCCTCCGACTCGCACAGGGTCGCCATGTAGTCGGCGAGCGCCTTCGGCGGCACCAGGCGGAACGGGTAGTGATGCGTCCGCGACCGGATCGTCCCGATCACCTTGTCGGGCTCGGTGGTGGCGAAGATGAACTTGAGGTGCGGCGGCGGCTCCTCGACCAGCTTCAGCAGGGCGTTGAAGCCCTGCGTGGTCACCATGTGCGCCTCGTCGATGATGTAGATCTTGTAGCGGCTCTCGACCGGCGCGAAGAAGGCCCGCTCCCGCAGATCGCGGGCGTCGTCGACGCCACCGTGCGACGCCGCGTCGATCTCGATCACGTCGATGCTGCCGGGGCCGCCGCGCGCGAGGTCGGTGCAGGACTTGCACACCCCGCACGGCTCAGCGATCGGGCCCTTCTCACAGTTGATCGCGCGGGCGAGGATCCGCGCACTGGTGGTCTTCCCGCAGCCGCGCGGTCCGGAGAACAGGTAGGCGTGATTCACGCGGTTGTTGCTCAACGCGTTGCGCAGCGGCGCGGTGACATGGTCCTGGCCGATCACCTCCGCGAACGTCTCCGGGCGGTACCGGCGATACAAGGCAAGGGGCGCTTCCACCCGGCAACCCTAGCGCCGCCCGTGGACAATTCCCCGCCACCCATCCACAGGACCACCTGGCTCTGCGCGGCACTAGGGTGGGCCGGGTGAGGACTGGGGACGAGCGGCAGCAGGCAGTGATCGCCCGGGCGGGAGAGGTACTACCTGGCGACGAGCGGGTGCTGGGGGTGTACCTGATCGGCAGCTACGCGACCGGCGCGGCGGACCGCTTCAGCGACGTGGACGTGCATCTCGTGGTCACGGACGACAGCGTCGAGTGGTACCAGGAGCACTGGGACGACGTACTGCGCGAGCTCACCGGGCCGACGGTGTGGGCCGATCGACTGCCCGGGTTGATCGGCGGACTCGGGATCACCGAGGACTGGCTGCACGTCGACCTGATCGTCCATCCGCTGGCGTCGTTCGACCAGTTCCAGTACGACGGAGTGCGGGTGCTGTTCGACCGGGAGGGAACGTTGTTCCCGGACGGCGACATCGCACCAACCGGCGGCCGGCCCGGCGAACCGTACTGGCCGGCCGGCACCGTGCACCTCTTCTTCTACTTCCTCGGAAACCTCGTCACGGTCCTCGGACGCGACGAGCGGATCGTCGCGAACCAGGGCGTCGGCGTCGTCCGCGACCAACTCGTGGCGCTCATGCTCGCCGAACGCGGCGTACGGCGGACCAGCGGAGCCAAGCGCCTGAACGCCCTGCTCTCCGACGAGCAGCGCGCCACACTCGAGGCGATCCCGGCCGCCGGCACCGACCCGGCCGACGTCATCGCGGCCAACCAGTACATCAGCCGCGAGTTCATCAGGCGCGGCACAGCCCTCGCCGAACTCACGGGCAATCCCTGGCCCACCGAATTCGTCGACGCGACCCTGAGCCACCTCAAGGGCCACTTCCAGGCCGACTTCGACTGACCCGCGACCGGCGCGGGACGCCGCTCACTTCAGGTGGTAGTTGGCGAACCGCGTGCGCAGGTCCTTCTTGGAGAACTTGCCGACCGACGTCTTGGGCACCTCCTCGATGAACTCGACCGCGTCCGGGAGCCACCACTTCGCGACCAGTGGACGCAGGTAATCGAGGATCTCCTCGGGCGTCACGCTCGAACCTTCCTGAGGCACGACACAGGCCAGCGGCCGCTCGTCCCACTTCGGGTGCGGCACGCCGATAACCGCCGCCTCCTTCACCGCGGGGTGAGCCATCAGCAGGTTCTCCAGCTCGACGGAGCTGATCCACTCGCCGCCGGACTTCACCAGGTCCTTGGTCCGGTCAACGATGCGCACCGATCCGTACTGATTGATCGCGGCGACGTCGCCGGTCTTCATCCAGCCGTCCTCGGTGTTCAGCTGCGCACCGTCGTCGGGTCGGTAGTACTCCGCGGCGATCCACGGACCACGCACCTGCAGCTCTCCGGTGGCCTCGTCGTCCCACGGCAGCGGGGTGATCGAACCAGGCTCGACGATCCGGACCTCGACCCCGGGTAACGGCAGTCCGGCTCGAGCTCGCAGGTGCGCCTGCTTCTCCTCGGGAAGGTCCTTGTTTCGTGAGGGAACGTGGGACGCGGTGGCGACCGGGCTCGTCTCGGTCATCCCCCACGCCTGCAGGATCGGCCGGCCGAGCTTCTCCCGGAATGCTTCCGACAGCGCCTCCGGGACGGCGGAACCACCGCACGGGATCCGCCGCAGCTTCGGCAACTCGACCCCGTCGAGCAGCGGCAGCAGCCCTTGCCAGATCGTCGGTACGCCGGCCGACAGCGTCACCTCCTGCTCGACCAGCAGTTTGAGGATCCCCTGCGGGCTCATGTCCGGCCCCGGGAACACCAGCGAGGCGCCGGCCATCGGCGCGGCGTGCGCCAGGCCCCACGCGTTCGCATGGAACATCGGTACGACCGGCATCACGGTGTCGGTCTCGGCGAGCCCGATCCCGGCGTTGGTCAGCACCCCGATCGAGTGCAGCCAGGTCGACCGATGCGAATACACGACGCCCTTGGGGTTGCCCGTCGTACCGCTCGTGTAACACATCGCGGCGGCCTGGTTCTCGTCGTCGACGTGGAAGTCCACCGGCGACGCCGCGGCCAGCAGCTCTTCGTAGTCGTGGAACCGCGGGTCGTCCGGGACGTCCACCCCCGGAGCGCCCGGCGGCAGATCGTCCATCACCACCACGTGCCGGAGCTGCGGCAACCGCTCGAGCAGTGGCAGAAACAACCCGAGCAGTGACCGGTCGACGAACACGACCTCGTCCTCGGCATGGTTCGCGATGTACACCACCTGGTCGGGGAAGAGTCTGATGTTGAGCGTGTGCAGCACCCGGCCGGTGCAGGGCGCGGCGAAGTACAGCTCGAGGTGGCGCCCCGAGTTCCACGCGAAGGTCGCGACCCGGCCGTCGGCGCTGATCCCGAGCGTGTCCAGCACACCGCCCAGGCGTCTGGACCGGTCGGCCCACTCGCCGTACGTCATCGTGGTCGGCGCCGGACCACCGGTATGGACGGTCTTGTCCGGGTAGAACTGCTCGGCCCGGCGGAAGATCGTGTCCAGCGACAGCTGGTAACTCTGCATCAGACCCTTCATGAAGACACTGTGCCAGTCGCGATGTCACCTTGACCATGACTTCGACCGGACTTTCTCCGGAATCCTTCCGGAACTGGAGCCGCAGGCAACAACAACCGGAGACATCCGCGGCAAATAGATGACACGACATACGTGTCGTGTAATATGTCGGTCATGAAGGTCGTCGAGGAGTTTCGCTATCTCGTGCTGGCGATCCAGCGCGAGGGCAACCGGCTGCTCGCCGCCGAGCTGCGCCCGCTGGGCATCACGCCTTCCCAGGCAGAGGTTCTGCGCGTCCTTCGCGACCACGGCCCGATGACGCTGAACGCGCTCGGCGGGCTGCTCGTCTGCGAGACCGGCAACAGCCCGAGCCGGCTCGTCGACCGGCTCGTCGCCCAGGGTCTGGTGAAGCGCGGCATCGACAAGACCGACCGGCGCTACCTCACGCTCGGCCTGACACCACAGGGCCGGGCTCTGCACCGCCGCATCGTCACCGCGGAGAACCGGCTGCATCGCACCATCACCGACCGTCTCGCCGGCCAGGCACTCGACGAGACCATCACCACGCTCCGTTCGCTCGCCGACGCTTTTCCCACCGGGGCCGCACTGGCCCGGCGCCGGGGGCCCGCACTCGCCCACCAGGAGAACTAGTCATGGAACACGCCACCGAGACCATCCACGCCGGCCAGGCGGCGATCCGGCAGGTGCTGCTCGACGCCCTCGGCCTGCCCGAGTGGAACGAGGCCTTCCTCGCCATCGACGGTCCCCGCGAGACGAATCCGGGCACCCGCTACGCGCTCCGCGTGCGGCCCGGCTTCACCGGTGAGCTGCAGTACACGGTCGTCGAGCCGGACCGCGTCGAGATCGTCTGGCAGGTGCCAGGCTTCCGCGAGGTCGGGACCTGGACGATCGGGGAGGACAGCCGCGTCACCCACACGTTCGAACAGTCCGGTCCGCTCGCCACGGTCCTCCGCCCGGCGTACCGCAACATCGCCACCATCCGGCTGGCCCGCCTGGCCAACCGTGTGCGCCAACTCCAGCTGGCGCACAGCGCTTAGCTCCCTCGGGATCTAAGCTCTCGCCATGCTGACTGAGATCCGTGACACCAGGCTGTACGTCGACCAGCGTGGGGCCGCGGACGGGCCGCCACTGCTGTTCATCCACGGCGGTCCCGGCGCGGGCTCGTACGACTTCATGGCGTTCCAGGGCGAGCGGCTCGCCGACCGCTTCCGCGTGATCGGCGTCGACCAGCGCGGCGTACAGCAGTCCGATCCGCTCACCGGGCCGGTCAGTGAGCACGACCTGATCGCCGACTACGAGGCACTCCGCGCCAAGCTCGGCATCGAGCAGTGGGCGATCCTCGGTCACTCGTACGGCGGCCGCATAGCCCTCCGGTACGCCGCGACACATCCCGGCACGGTCAGCAGGGTCGTGTTCGAGAACCCGGCCTGGGACATGGTGCTTGCCACGGACACCCTTCTCGGCGCCGCGCTGCCCCTGCTCCCTGGAGTCGAGTTCCCGCCACACACCGGTCCGGCGACCAAGCAGATGTGGGACGAGCGCATCTCAGTGCTCGGCCGGCTGGGCGAACGCCGCATGGACATGTACCTCGGCCCGAAGAGCCGCGGCCTTCAACTCCCGGCGGACACTGAGATCAGTGCCGAGCACCACGGACGCTCCGGCCACTTCTCCGACCAGATCACCCGGTCGGCCAGCTTCGGCGAGCCTGTCCTGCAGTACTTCGCTGAGCTCACCCAGCCGGCCCTGCTCATCAAGGGCGAGTACGACCCGGTCACCAGTGCGCAGGAGATCAAGCTGTTCCAGGCCGACGTACCGGGTGGCACCTATTACTACGCGACCGGTGCCGGCCACTTCGTGCACGCGGAGCAGCCGGAGGAGTTCGCGCGGCTGGTGACCGGCTTCCTCAGCTGAAGGCGAGCGGTACGGCGCGCTTGTGGGTGGTGCGGCGATGGGTCGCGATGATCGTAGCGGCGGCCTTCTCGTCGATCTCGCGGCCCTCGAGGAAGTCGTCGATCTGGTCGTACGTCACGCCCAGCACCGTCTCGTCCGGGACGCCGGGGTTGTTCGTCTCCAGGTCCGCGGTCGGGACCTTCCCGGTGATCTCCGGCGCCGCGCCGAGGCGCTCGCCCACCGCGCGGACACGGCGCTTGGTCAGCCCCGACAGCGGCGTCAGGTCGCAGGCGCCGTCGCCGTACTTGGTGAAGAAGCCCATCACGGCCTCCGCCGCGTGGTCGGTGCCGACGACCAGGCCGCCGCGGGCGCCGGCCACGACGTACTGCGCGACCATCCGCTGACGGGCCTTGATGTTGCCGACGTGGAAGTCCTCGCGATCGCCCAGCCCGGCGTGCCGGACGGACTCGACCATGGCGTCGGTCGCGGGCTTCACGTCGACGACCAGGGTCTCGTCTGCCTTGATGAACTCCAGTGCGCGCTGCGCGTCCGCCTCGTCGGCCTGCACGCCGTACGGCAGCCGCATCGCGACAAACCTCGCGTCACCGCCCTCGGACCGCACCCGCTCGACGGCGAGCTGGCACAGCCGGCCGGCCGTGGACGAGTCGACCCCGCCGCTGATCCCGAGCACGTACGTCGTCGCGCGGGTCCGCCGGAGCCGCTCGGCCAGGAACTCGACCCGGCGCTCGATCTCGTCGTCCACGTCGAACGCCGCGGGGACACCCAACTCGGCGATGATCAGTTCCTGCAGGTAACGGCTCTCGGGGTTCAATCCGGCTCCTCCGACGCGGCCTGAACATGAGGATTCCCCGCGCACCCGGAAGAGCTCACTTACCCTTGCTGCCTTCCGGCCCTGGGGGGTTTGGGCGAGATACCGCCACGCGGGGAACCAGCAAAGAGTGTACGGGATGCCCCTGGCCAACCGGGAATCGGACTCCTATCGTCGGCCCATGACTGCACTGGGGGTGGCACGGATCCGGCAGGTCAAGCTGCCGGTGAACGATCTGCGCAAGAGCACCGACTGGTACCGGCGGGCGCTCGATCTCGACCTCGCGGCCGAGTTCCACGAGAGCGGGGTACTGCGCGGCGTCGCGCTGGCGGACCGCGACACCGGATTCGTCATCGCGCTCCGGGAGCGGACCGCCGTCCCGGGCGCGCCGTCGGTCGAGGGCTTGGACGTCTTCGCGCTCGACGTCGACTCGCCGGAGTCGTTGCACGCGCTGGTCGCCCGCTGGGACGAGCTGGGGATCGAGCACACCGAGATCCTGGACAGCGGTCCGTTCGGGCTCGGGATCGACGCGCTGGACCCGGACGGTATCCATGTCAGGTTCCTCTGCGGGAACCCGATCGGCCAGGGCGGATTCCACGGCTTCGACTTCGGCGACGCCGGCGCGGTGGTGTACGACGCGCCACGCGCCGGACTCTGATTCGCACGCTCTGAGCGAACAGGGCTGCATCCCGGAGCCGGCAGGCGCAAGCTGGGTGGATGACGGATCATCAATTCGGCCCCTTCGGGATCACGACCGGGCTGGACAGTAGCGCGGAGTCCATCGCGGCGGCGCGAGCGGCCGAAGAGCTCGGCTATCCGGCGATCTGGCTGTCGGGCGGTCCGCTGCCCGGACTGCAGACCATCTCCGATCTGGTGGGTGCGACGACGGCGATCAAGTTCGTCAGCGGGATCCTGGCGGTGGTCAAGTACAGCGCCGCCGACGTGAGTACGACGTACGCCCAGCTGGAAGCGTCTGCGCCGGGGCGGTTCACGGTCGGTCTGGGCGGGGCGCACGGCTCCAAACCGCTCGCCACGCTCAGCGCGTACCTGGACGAGCTCGACGTACCTGTGGACCGCCGGGTACTCGCGGCGCTCGGTCCGAAGATGCTGGCGCTGGCCGCCGAGCGCTCCGCCGGCGCGTACCCGTTCCTGACCAGTGCGGCCTACTCTGCCGAGGCGCGGAAGGTGCTGGGGCCGGACAAGCTCCTGGCCGTCAGCCACCTCGTAGTACTGGAGACCGATGCCGACCGGGCTCGGGCGATCGCACGGGACACGATCGGCTTCTTCACGACGATCCGTGGGTACGTCGCTTCGCTGCAGCGGCAGGGGTTCAGCGAGCGCGACCAGTCCGAGCTACCGGATCACATGGTCGACGCACTGGCCGCCTGGGGCAGCCCGGCGGACATCAAGGCGAAGCTGACCGAGCACCTGGACGCCGGCGCCGACCATGTAGCGGTCAACGTCATCACTGGAGTGACAGGGCCTCAGCCGGTGGAGCAGTGGCGTGCTTTAGCGCCGGCCCTGCTCGGTTAGCTGCTTCTCGTAGAGGCGGGCCGTCGACTCGAGCTTGTCGTACTGGTACGGGCGCGCCTCGCCCGTAGCCTCGAACCCCTGCCGCTCCCAGAACCCAGCGGCGACCTGTGCGTTCGTGTCGACGACAGCCAGCCGCATGGTTCGTACCTCGGGCCAGGTGGTCTCGACGTACCGCTGAACCAGCTCGTACGTCGCCCTGCCGTAACCACGGCCCTGCTGGTTGGCGTGGACCTCGAGGAGGCCGATGAACGCGGTGCTCTCGTTCGGGAACCCTCTGAGCAGATCGACCACTGCCACCAGTTGATCGGCCGCGAACGCTCCCAGGACGACCTTCGACTCCTCGTCCAGCCCCTCGGGACGCATCATCAACAGACTCTGCGCGTCCGAGTCCCCCGGCGGATAACCGGTGATCCGCTCGGTGTACGCCGGATCGGACTCGATCAGCTCCTGCACCGCGTCCACGTCCCCAGGCCCGATCGCCCGCAGTGCCAAGTCCTCCACCCACCCGACCCTAGCCCCGCGCCCCCGATTTCGGATTCCCCACCACCGCCCGGTATCCTCTCCGCTTGGAGGATTCGCCTAGAGGCCTAGGGCGCACGCTTGGAAAGCGTGTTGGGGGCAACCCCTCACGAGTTCGAATCTCGTATCCTCCGCCA